>JAGLPP010000019.1 GCA_023137315.1 Bacteriovoracaceae bacterium | reverse complement strand
CTGTTTTCACTGAATATTCAATGACTCTTTTCCTTTCCATTCTTCTTCTTTCATCAAAATTATTATAGTCCAATCTTGAATTCGCCTGCACCTTGAACATCGCCGATCGATTCATGCCCATTAGATTATTATAGGCTACCGCTCCTGAAATCTTCATACCGATATCCGTTCTAAACCCAGGGGCTACCTCCACTACTCCAAAATTTCTTTCCTTTACCTGTATGAGCAAGTTCGCATAATATTCATCTGTTCCTTCTCTTTGTTTCCTAATATATGGGGTAATCTTTATTGTTGAAAAAAGCCCCAGGTAAGAAATATCTTTTTTCATTTGTTGTACATTCTTTCTCGTAATTTTCTCGTCCTTTTTTATTCTCAGTAATCTTGTTATTACTTCTGTTTTTGTTTTCTCATTTCCCGTCACTATTACTTCATTGAAGATTATCTTTTTCCCAGTCCTTACATCCACATTCAATGTCGCATTCAAGTACCCCGTGTCATAAGAAAGCAGCTCCCCTCTGTCCTGATTAAGAATCTCCGCAAAATAATATCCCTGATTTTGAATAATTTGTATAATCGTATTCAGATCATCCTGAATTGCCACAAGATTGAGATATGAATTCTCCTTGTTTTTCATCACTTTTTTTATTTGAGATATTATTTCATCTTCAATATTTTTTATAATAATTTTTCCAAGTTTCGTCCTTTGTCTCTCGCGTATTCTGTATTCGACTATGGCTTTATTAAACTTTTCTGAAAAAATTATCTTTGGTTTTGAACTATTTATGAAAACATACCCCCTTTCAAGATATGCTTTTTTAAGTAATGCAGGATATTCATCCAGATAATCCTGGTCCAGATAACCACCTGATGCTATTGGTGTGGCATTATCATTATATATCTTTTCCAATATTCTGTTATCCAGCTTTTCATTTCCAGTAAACCTTATCTCTTCTATGGGTATTTTGGTTCCTTCAATAATTTTAAAATACAGATTATTAAATGAAATATTATATTTATTTATTCCAAATCTTTTTCCTATTTTTACGTCCGTATTGTATATACCTCTCTTTTCGTAGATCGCTACTATAACCTTGTTCAATTCATCTTCATTGAATTTTCCAAGATTATTCCTTATGTAAAACTTTATATTTGATAATAATTCACTCCTGGCAATTACATTATTTCCACGAAAATGAAAATTATACTTTTCTCCTGTCTGCACCTTGATTCTCAACGTAATATGAGATTCTTCCTGTATTGAACTTGTTATATCTGAAACTTTTGACTGGAAATATCCTCTTTCATATAATTCCTTGGATATCCCACCTATCTCAACTTTTATTTTTAATTTATCCCATACAGAACCTCTTAATTTTAAAAATCGTTTATACAGTTCCTCCTTTAATCCATTATTTTCACACACAATATCGATCTTATTAATAATCTTTACATGAACAATATCAATACCAAAAGTCAGATCAATATCCCCACCTCTCTCCTCTCTCATTACCTGGATATTTCTTACTTCAAATCCCCTTTCATTGAAATATTTTCTTATCTCCTTATATGCATCTGGCATTTTCCACGAATGATAGTAATCTCCCTCCTTGTAAAGAAAAAACTTCTCCAATTGCGCAAAATCAATATTATAGTTTGATTTAAATACTATCTTCTGGATCTTTACTCTTGGTCTGATTCTAATTACAAGCTCTGCCGTTTTGTTAGCCCGAATATTCAATCTATATGAAAATCCGTCAATTGATTCGTCAAGAGGAATAACCCTGATCTTTTCCCTAAAACTTTCCCTAGTATATTCCTGGTCAACAAATTCGTTAATATTCTTTTCGAATCTTTCACAACCATCTGAAAAATCACATTCCAATCCAACATCTACAACAGTAAAAATTGAGGCAAAAACACCTGGCGCAAACAATACACTAAATATCAGATAAATTAATATATTCATCTAAAATGGCACCCTAAGCTTCAAATCTGCTCCAAATGATTCAAGTGATTCTGCCGCAGTATCGGAATCACTTGATTTGATTTCATATACTCCCTGTAATGACCATTTCTTATCAATATTATAATTAATATTCATCTCCTGCCTCTGACCCAATGAACCTCCCACTGTACTTGAAACTGACAAATCCATTTTTTTGCCAATCTTCTTTTTTATTTTCACCCTCGTTGCAGACTTCACTCTTGTTGTCGATGCCTCCGTTCCCTTGCCCCCCCCCACTGACTCACTATCACCGAACTCGGGCAAAACACTTAACTTTAATCCCAGGGATGAATTTAATCCTTGATTCAACTTAAACTGTTCTGCCAACAAACTACCAACGCCTACCGAAGTTAGAGCCTGCCTGTCCTTGTCTTCGAGATTTTTTGATATTTCCGGCGTGAACCCAAGCGCCAAAAGAGAAAGAATATCCTCCTGCGGAAGTGGAGGGCTTGAGGTTAAGTTGACGTTTGGATTATCAACTTTCCCATGTATATTCATTTTTACATCATGTTTTCCAATTCTGGAATCTCCTGTAAAATTAATCTCCGCCATATTATCGTAAGTTTTTTCATCAAAAGTAATTTTACCCTGCGATATTGCAAATTCGTTTCCCTTAAAGAAGAGCTTGCTTGAACCAGGTATGATTTTAAATTCGCCATCATATACAGGCATGTGACGAGTTCCTGATATTCTCGCCCGACCACCTAGTTTTAAATCCACTAATGAATTTCGCACAACAATCGGAGAACCTATCTCCACTCCTATATCGTATCCAAAAAAATTTATTTTCCTGTCATACTTTTCAGTTGGAATAAACCTGTCATACCCTGTACTTTTACCTCCACTTTTTACAATTTCGTCCATATCATCAAGCAGATGGCCATATACCACCATTAAATTTCCACGAAGAAGATATGGCCATCTTGTCCCTTCCAAGGAAATTTCTCCTGATGTGACCATTGACGACTTTTTAAAAAGAGCAATATATGAGTTGTCTATGGTTGCCTTCATCTTAATTTGTGGAAACGGAATTTTGAAATTAATCGAACCTCCTGCAACGATCTCCCCTTTTCCGTAGTCACAACTGAGCCTTTGTAATATCAGCTCATTGTCCTGCATTGTAATACTGTATTTCAACCTGTTGAAAATTCCCGTTATGCCGGACATTTTGACAACTATCTCCTCACCACTTGATTCAATATATGTACTGAATTTTTCCTTGTTCCCCACGACAACCACCCTGCCGATAATATTACCCGTGGCCCTGTTGATCTTTTCTGATATAAGCTCGATAAGATTTGCATCAAACTTGAATCCCGCCTCCATCTTCAACTTCTCACGAAGTGAACCCTTTGCAAAACTATCAAGCCTGGCCCCCTCGCCAGTCATGGCGAAATCCCAATATTCGATATCACCATCTCTGATAATTATCTTATTCTTATTGTTAATTGATATTCTTTTACCATTCTTCTCCATCATGAATTTATTTAATTCCAATAACAAATTAAGCCTGGTCCAATCATTAATATAAAAGCTGCTATTAAATTTCGCATCGATAACACCCTTGATTGTATCATTTTTCATGTTATGACTGGATAATATACCAGCCATCTGTTTAATGTTATTGCTTTTTACATCAATGTTTATATATGAAGGTTTTTTAATATCATCTTTTTTTAAATTTAAAAATGCCTCAAGTTTTATTGTATCCCCGATAATATTTCCGTTGATAAAATAATCCGGTCCGTTACTGTATGCAGAAATCTGTGAGCCCTCAACCTTCACATTGTGAATATATGCTTCATCCAAATTAAAATATGTTCGTGAAATAAAATCTCCGCTACTGCCACTTCCACTTAATTCCCCTTTAAGCACTCCCCTGTATCCAAGATTCAACAGCTCATAGTATGAAATATCACTTAGTTTGATCCCGAAAACCTTGCCATCATATTCCCAATAAGCATTTTTTATATCATAAAGAAACCGGCCCTTGAACATTCCTGCGTGTTTTCGAAAGATAAAATCTTTTACATAAATAACATTGTCACCAAAAGTAAAATTGATTTCAAATTTCTCAACATCCTCCTCATATACCCGAAGATTTTTCCCAAACAGTTTTCCATCAACTTTTATCGTTTCACCTGTAAGTCCACCGTGGATTTTATATTTTGAAGAATAATTAAAATTCAACTTCTGCGGTATTTCATCCCTGATTTCTTTAAAAACCGGCGCATACATCTCCACCGTGCTTATAAAATTTGCACTCATAACATGCATGTCAATATCTATTTTTGCATTCTTCCCCAGTTTCAATTCACCATTACCCCTGTACGTATTCCCCTTGTAATTACCATATAGTTTTTTTATGTTAAGAATTAACCTTTCCAGATCCAACGATATTTTTGATTGTATCTTTCCAAAATTATAACCAATAATGGAAAAATCGTTGATGTCCACATTGAACTCAAACACTGTCCCGTATGAATCGCCACTTATCTCAATATCCATATCTCCGATACCATAAAGACTTATTCCTGATATTGGTCCGAATTTTTCGAGGTCAACTCTTGCCTTTTTAATATCGAAATATATTTTTCCATTTCCAACATGCCCCTTTGCAGAGGCATTTGAGTTTTCAAATTCTAAATTAATATCAAATTTTACGTTGGCATTATTACCTAGTTCAACTGTAAAAATACTTGATCTTAGTTTTAATATTGGATTAATCAATATTGGTTCTTTTTCGCCCTGAAGTTTGAATTCCTCAAGTAAAAAATCATCATCCGTTTTAAAAACCAGATTTTTTAATTCCGGTTCATATGTAAATGTCAAACCTCCAGTCATTAGTCCCTTGAATGAATGCAAAGTTTCCTTTATTACATACAACGCAGCATTTGTGTGTAATTTTTCAACATGAAAATCAAATTTGTTTTCTATTAATTTTTTTCTGTCAAGATGAAAAAACTGAACTGGTTTCCGTAGAGTAATTTTACCTTCATCCTTTGTTCCATTAAACTCCTTAATTGATATGATCATACCCTCTTTGGAACCAGTCACCTTCATCTTGTCCAGGACGGCCCAACGTGATTCAAGTTTATTTATTGCAACCTCGAAATTTATCTCTGGATTAAATAGATCATTTTTCAATCTCAAATCCATTATTAGTGCACCCGCGATTTCACCACCACGTAAAACATTATCCAGACCAATTAATTGAAAAAAATCATTAATCCTTCCACTGAATTTTGCTGCCCCATCAACAATTAATCGCTGCTCCTTTTGAATAATATTACCTCTAAAGTAATAATAATCCCTGAAGTTTCTCACTTTGAATTCTTTTATCTTCAAACGTCGTGGATTGACTTTTACATTAATTTGAAATGAATCAATTGGATAAAATAATTTGTTGTTAGCAAGCTTTTTTATCCTCACATCTTCAAGGTCAGCAATAATTCCCAATTCATTTCTGGTCAGGGAAAGATTTAATCCATTCACCCAAAGGCTTTCATTATTGAGCAAAAACTCAATGTCTCTAAATTCAACATCCTCAACTCTTACTGGTAATTTAGCCAGAACGTCATTTCTGTATATATTGAAAATTTTATCAATTTCAATATCCCTGTAGTTTTCCACCCCACCTGTTCGTAAAATTTTACCATGCATTCCTTTTGAGGAATCCGTGTCTATCCTGATCCTACCATCACTAATTTTAACTTTCTGAATGGCAACCTTGTCTGAATAGATATTTATCAAACCAAAAAATGTTGTTAGCTCAGTTGCTCTAATATCTATAATCGAATGCTCATCCTTTCTTCTTATTGCTATATCTTTAAACGTTATCGCTGGAGGGAACAAGTCTATGCCGATACGTTTAAAAGACACCTCCGTCTTTAACTTTTTAAATATTTGTTTTGTGATTCTATTGGATATTTTTTCTGCCATGTATCCCGTCTGCAATATCTTCCATGCTCCGACAACTACGAAGACAACCATTACAATAAAAAGAATTATTATCTTATTTATTCTGTTCAATTTTATTCAACCTGATGTTTACGAGCCTGAAGTGTGGATTTTGCTTTTTTATTATTTGATATACTTTCTCTGCCTCTCTCTCCTTTTTAAGTGCCAACAATGCTTCCGCCTTTATATACATGAAGTTGATTTTTTCACTATCAAGAAGCGGCTCCTCTGCGAGGACCTGGTCGCATTCACTTAACACATCAAGATATTCCTCGCTGTCAAAAAGTACATTTACCAGTAAAAATTGCAACGACATCTTTTTTCTCACATCGTTGGTGATAAATGCCTCGCCTGAAATTTGCCCTATTAGTTTTCTGGCAGCGTCATACATCTGCAGCATTTTAAATGCAATAATCAAATCTTCGTAATACTCTTCAATTATTCGAGGTTCAAGATATTTCAAATTCTTTATCATTGCCATTTCACTTGTATATACTTCCACTGATTTGTTTTTTTCAGTATTTTCTGGAAACATATCTTCCATCTTTTTTAAAATTTCAGCACAGTCAGTTGACACTCCACCCTCTGATGCAACTTTTGATATTTCATTCAATCTGGTACTATCAATAATAAGTGTGTTATTGGCATCAATTCTTTTAAGCTCAACAAGTCTTTTATCCACTTCCTCTTTTTTTCCCGTTTTATTCAAAAAAACAATGTCTCTTTCCAACTTCCTGACACGGGTTTCCCTTTCGCTATCGGTTTCCACCAAAAAAAGATCCTCCCCTAAATCAATACTTCCAATTTCAACAGAAATCATTTCTTCATCGGAGCTCTTTATTTCATCTATTTTTTTAAAAACTTGCTCCACCATTGACTTGATATTGTGATAATTCGGGCAATCCAACGGACCCGAGTCAGACATCTCTTTTATTTTCGCAAGCATTTTCTTTTTTCCGAAATATACACAGTAATCCAATAAAAAGATCAACACCCTCTCTATCTCGCCAAACCTTAACAAATATTCATAAATAATATTTATTATTTCTTCCCTGACCTTCAAATGACCATTCTTATTTTCTTCATTAATTATCCTGTTCATTCGAAGTAATATTTTTAATTCACAAATTCTTTTACTATAAAACCATTTTTCAACTTCCATCTCAAGATATTGAATAATCTCCTCTGGTAATCTTTGCCATATTTCAAATCCACTCTTGTTAAAATCGCAAAATAATGAGTCAATAAACTCATCCAACTCATTCCAATCTTCTGCCAACACCATGAACTTAATCAACCATTTCCGATAAAAAACATCCTTCGCACATTTATTCCCATACATTTCCAGAAAAGATTTTGCTCTGTGTATCAGTTTTCTACGCCAGTAATAATTAAGCGTATATCCAGCAATCTCTTTTGATCTTTTAATTTTTCCATCTCCAATAAGTGAATTCCAAAGATCTTCCAGTAGCTTGGAACCCACAATGGAAACATTTTCCTTGATTATCGCTTCAATAATTTCATGGGCCCTATCAAATTGATTACATTTTTTCAAAATATCGACAAACCCTTTTCGAGCGTCCTCCAAATCCTTGCGCATTCCCAGGAACGCATAAATTTTTAATAAATATTCATAGCAACTTGCCCTCATATCTTCAGCAAGCTCAACATCTTCCAGACATTTCTGAAAATCTTTAGCAGACTGATCAAACTTATTTACAAGAAATAGCTGTTGGGCATCAACATAGATGTCTTTTGTGGTTTTCGGTGTATTACTGTCGGCCATAAATCATACATCCTTATATGTTTATTTTACTCTCTCAACTAATTTATATGTACAAACGTAATAATTTCCCTGTTTTCTTCATGAGTTGTGTACTTTAATCAAGTAAAAAAAAACCACGCATTTTCGCGTGGTTTTTTACTTGATTAATTTTATCGGAATACTTGCTAATGCTAAGTTTTTACGCGCTCAATATATTCACCTGTTCTTGTATCAATTTTCAAAGATTCACCCTCTTTAATGAACAACGGAACATTTACCTGAAGGCCTGTTCCCATAACAGCTTTTTTGGTTCCACCAGAGGCCGTATCACCTTTCAGACCCGGATCTGTCTGCTCAACACGTAGTACTACAAAATTTGGTAAATCCACTGAGATTGGCCTTCCCTTATAATACAAAATTTTCAATCTCATGGTCTCCTGCAAATATCCCTTTTCCTCGCTTATTTGATCTTCCGTAAGAGTAATCGTCTCATATGATGATTGATCCATAAAATGAAAACCATCATGATCAGAATACATATATTCCATCTCACACTCTTCCAAATCAGGATACTCACAACCCGTATCAACTCCGGATTTAAATGTCTTGTCAATAACAAGCCCTGTTTCAAGATTCTTCAATTTCGTCTTGAAAAACGCAGATCCTTTGCCAGGATTTACAAATTGAGAAAACACCATCTCATAAGGTTTTCCCTCTATTTCAACTTTTAGTCCTTTACGAAATTCAGTTGTTGAGATCATTTTTCACTCCTATTATCCTACCTTGCAAGCTGAGATTTAATTGCCGTTAAATATACTTCCCTTTTCAAACCTTCAATAACAATGTTAGCCGCCATAGCGGTAATACGTTTTTTTCTAAATTCCTCTCTGGAATGTGTGTTTGTCAGATGTACCTCAATAATAATAATATTCAATAGCTTTAAAGCATCATAAATTGACACGCTTGAATGCGAATATCCACCTGGATTGATAATAAGACAAGTTGTTCCGTCTTTGCAGGATTTTTGTATCCTGTCTACAATCTCACCTTCTATATTTGATTGATACCATTCAATCTCAACCGCCTCGTTTTTGAGCGCACTCTCCGTAAACTTAATTATTTCATCAAGACTTTCGTTTCCATATATTTCCGGCTGCCTGTAACCAAGCAGATTCAAATTAGGACCATTAATAACCAAAACCCTCATCGTAATTAATTACCTCAAAATTTTTATGATTTTTATTTTGTAGATACCAAGCAACATTCAACTTGTAAAGAATTGCCTAGACACCTTTACATAGCTACTTTCGACCATCCTTCTTAATTAATCTGATTTTCTGTATTTTGTCGCCCGATCCTGAATCCTGTGCAAAAATATATTCAATTTTGCTTCTAATTTTTTTATCTTTTCATCCCTATCCTTGTTTAATCTCCTATCAAGATGATTCATCAGATCTTCGCGCCCCTCATCATATAATTTTTTATCAACCTTTTCGGCATTACTTTCATACTTGCCAGCTAGTAGTAATTTTTTAATTTCTTCAAGTTTTAACACTGTCTTATAATCTTCAGGATTCGACACCAAAATCTTTTCTAAAATTTCAATTGCTTTATGAATATAACCCTGCTCACAATATAGATCCACAAGGGTGTGGGTTATGACAGGCGTATCCTCCTCGTTTGGTTCAATAATTCTGTTTACTTCCTCTTTCTGTATGTTTTTTTCGTTAATACTTTCGGTCATCATATTGTCTTTCTGAAATCCATCCACTCCAGCTGTTTTAAGAGAATTTTGGGAGTCTTGCCAATCAGTACCATTATCAGAATTAATCGATGTTGATTTTTGTTCCAATGAAGAAAGATCCACTCTAATCCATTCATCGATATTACTCTCATTGCTAAATTCAGAAGGCGAGGATTTTATCCCGCCAATGGCAAATGTTGATGCGCTGGTATCTGCCGAAACTTGTTCGGTTTCGCTGGAATAAGTCTCGTCAAAATTGAGATTTTCCAAAAACTCAACCTGCTCTGCAATATCCTTGTCTTTTGGATTCACAAATAGAAGATATTTAAAGGTTTCCAAAGCTTCTTCGTAATGGCCCAACTCAATACATGACTTGCCAAAAAGCTTTTGTAATCTTAAATTATCCCGATTCTCATCAAGAAACGGCCTAAGGCTGGAATAGACCAGAGCATATTCCTTTTGATCCATGTAGCATCCAGCAAGTGCCAGATGTCCCATGGTATATCCTGAATGATTTTTTAAACCTTTCTTTAGTATTTCCATGGCCTCATCGATCATACCCAACCGACGATACGCCTCCGCAAGAGGGGCAAATACCCTGGACTTCGGATCCTTGTCATATGCCCTCTGGTATTTCAAAAGAAGTGGTGAGGATCTTTCCTTTTCCTTCATCCTGACAGTCTGAGCCTCCACCTTTATATTTTAACGGATTCATCAATCAAGCCTGCTTCTTCCTGATTGATAATCCTGGGAGTTATAAAAATCACCATCTCTTTTTTGTTGAAATTTGGATTATAAAATGTCCTGAATAACCATCCAACAATTGGCAAATCCTTTAAAAAAGGAATTCCCGCGTGTGTTTCTGATGTTGAATATGAATACATTCCACCAATCACTATGGTTGATCCATTCTCCACAAGAACATTTGTTGTAACTTTTCTTGTAGTAATATCTGGTGGAGCTTCCGCAGTTGGCCTCTCCCCAAATGAATCCTTATCCAAAACGACCTTCATCACTATTGATCCTTCATTGGTCACCTGTGGAGTGACTTCCAATTTTATTTTTGCCTTGGCCCACTTATAACCAGTCGTCATCGTTCCTTCGTCATCCATTATTTCTGTAAAACTAACCGATTCTTCTGTTTCAATCACTGCCTTCTTTTTATTCTGGGTAATAACTTTCGGACTGGTGATGATCTTCCCCTTGGACTCTTGTTCCATAAGTTGCAGCTTAAAGTTAAGATTCTTTACCCTGCCGAATTGCGCAATTGACACTCCATACATAAATCTTCCATCCCTGGTGGATGGTGCTGTGCTGAATGTAAAACCGGAATCTGCGGAACTTCCGGCACTATTGTTTTCTGGATCAACCTTCATTATCGGGTCATATCCCCAGTTAACACCATCAACGAGTCCAATTTCCCTGGAAAATACCTCCCATACCTCAACAATCTTGGCCTCAATAAGCACTTGTGGGGTTTGTGTATCCAACGCTTCAACAATCTTGATAATTTTATCAATAATTTCCGCTGTATCCCTCACTATCAATGAATTTGTTCTTGAATCAGGTGAAATTTTCCCTCTCCCGGGAGTTAAGTATTCATTAATTACTTTTTGAATATCAGCCAAATCGGCATAGCTGATGGGAAATATCTTGGTTACAAGTGCCTCTTGGTTCATCGCAGCTTTTTTAATAAGAAGTTTTTCCGCTTCCTCTTTTGCCGCATTTTTGGCAGTGGTAATCAATAATATCTGGCCCTTCTTTCTCGCCACCAGATGGTTGAGTTCCATAATCAGATCCAGGGCCTCATCCCACGGAACATTTGTAAGCTTTAATGTCATAGGCTCCAGACCATTTATATGCGGAGTCGTAATTATATTGAATCCAGAGGCATCCGCCATCATTTCAAGCATGTCATTAACATCCATGTCCTGCACACTAAATGACAATCTTGAACCAACATATTTCTTTTTCCCGGACAATGTCAGATTATCCAAAATATCCTGAACAGCTTTCGATTTTGGTACATTTATATCGACAGCTACTTCTTCATCCGCTTTATCCTTTTCCACTTGGACCTTCTGATCCTTGACCTGCTTTCTGGAAAAAACACCAAAACGATTCTCCATACTCAAAATCAATTTCGTTCCATGTCTTTTTAGTGCTGATCGAACATTGTCTCTTAATTGAATTGCAACACGAATATTATTTGGATTTTCAGGACACTTATATGATGAAACAAAAACAACACTTCCGGAAAACTCAGATGTATCAAATGCCCTCATCACACGTTTTGATGAATAAACATCCTTCATCTCTACAATAATCTGTTTATCCTCAACAACATGAAACTTGCCGGCATTGATACCTTCTCTATCAAATTGAAGTTCCAAATTGCTCAGTTCACCATCTTGGTAGAAATTAATCCCTAATAACTGAATTTTACTCTTATTCGCATCTAAATTCTTCTCAGCACAAAAGACAAAATTAACTGACAAGACAGACAAAATACATAAAGATAGAAAAAATCCTTTTCCCATAACGCCTCTTCCGTAAGCTATTGGTCTTATTGTAGCATCAACATAACCGTTATTAAAAGTATTATGCTGTACAATATATGCATTTTATTTTACTCACTCACTGGCAGCATCGGTGGATTTCCTTGAACCACTGAATACCGGAACAACAATTTCAATATATTCATCCTGATTATAGACATTTTTAATTTTTTCAATCAGCACTATTCCGCCTGGTAATATTGCCTTTAATTCAAGTTCCTTGTTCTTGCCAAATTTCATTCCTTCTTTCAAAATGACTTTTTCATCGCCTATTTCTGCCATAACCCTTCTTTTTGGCCCGAGTAATATGCCTGTCACCTTGACTTTATTAAAATCAATCGCTGCCAGATCAACAATCCCAAAATTTGTTTGTATTCCATTTTGTTCCCAGTAAGGCTTTGACGATCTGAAATCATCGTCATTGTCGCCTCTTAATTTCGGTTTTTTGAAAGGATCACGCATTCCCATTGGATCCTTTATTTTTGTTTTGATATTTTTCAATATTGGTGGTGTTGATATTTTAACATCCGATTTAACAAATTTTATCTCTTGTATCTTATTTTTACGATTATTTTCGGCACCATATCCACTCTTCCCGGCATATAAGTACACCGAAACAAAAAGAAAAATTAATATAAATATTCGTGTCACATACATCAAAAACGTCTTCCTATCTCTTTAAATTATATTTTTTTTCAATATCCTTGATACCGGACTCCTCGCGATATTTTTCATTATAGCGATAACTTTCAACTACAATTAATCCTTTAAGTAATATAAATCTACCTCTTTGATTTTCTTGTTTTAACTGAATATCAATCACCGGTATATTGAGAAGTTTTTGACTTGTGGCTATCTGTTCCAACAAGAGCAAAAATTGTAGATAGGTTCCCTCAGCATTCAGGTTATACCGTGTGAGAAAATAAAATTCCTTCATCACCTCTTTTTCAGGTTTAAGATCCACAGACTGAAGATTCACCTTGTTCGCCAAATCCTTTATAAAAGAAAGATTTCTAATATCGTCACTTTTACTTGGTAATCTTTGCTGTAAATCCTTGATTTGCTGACTGACAATCCTTATTTTATCCTTTGCCTTCTCCACATCATCATAATAGGATTTTAATTCTTCCAGCTCTTTTGTTTTTTTATTAATATTCAGTTCCAGGGACGTTACCCTGCTGACCTCCATATCATATGCCTCTTTTTTTGACTCCCATTGCAGATAGCCTGCCCCTATGGCGTAGACTAAAATAAAATAATGCATATAGCTTAATAATTTTGTCAGCATAATTAATTATTCAAAGTTGATAATATTTCCATCAATTTTAAATCGTTCCACGTTTATTTTTCGTCCATCCATCAATTCGATGGTTTCCGTTTTTACCTGTTCATTGGATAATTTTAATGATTTTCCAAAAAATTTGGATTGGTTTGCCTGGACAATAAAATTACCTATACTATGATAATTGAATGCAGTACCAACGATCTCAATCTTACGATTGTTAACGTAAATTTTATTCAACCACAAATCTTTTGAAATATCCCTCGCTATTCTTTCCAAAATCTTTCTGGGATTGGACTTATGACTCAAAATTTGCTGAACATGTTTTGTCCTTGTCTTGAGCATTTCCCTTTTCTCCTCAAAATCCACCAACATATTTATTACTTTTTTATCCTTATTTACTTTTACTTTTAACTCTTTCAACTTTTTTTCAAGCTTACCAACATGTACCAAAACTTCCTTACTCTTTTTATTGTAGATTGAATCAATTGTATAACTTGCAGACAACCAAACAATTATGGAAATAATTAACGCAATCCAATTAATTTTGGTTAAATCGACTCCCAAAATAACGGGAACCTTAATGCCGTCCCCTCCTTTGTCTAAAAGATTAATTTTAATCATTTGACAAATTTCCTCATTGCCAATCCAATGGCAGTTACTCCGCAATAATTGATTGAATCCAACATTTCATCATCAAAGTTTCCACGATCACATTCTATCTTATCCAGTGGATTAAACATTTTTACCGGCAGCTTTAATATCGATTCCAATCCCTCAACCAAATTGGGAGTTAACATAGCGCCACCCGTAACCCAACATTCCGAAAAATCCTCATCCGACATCGCAGTAATGTAAAAATCCACTGTTTTTTTGATCTCCTTGTAAAAAATCTCAAGAACATCATCCACTACTTCCAACACCTCTTCTGGAAGATTTCCCCCCTTGTCTGTTGTTGTTTTAAGATCTTCAGCCTGCTCAAAATTCACTCCGAGCTGTCTTTGTATCTCTTCAGTGATCATTGATCCACCGACATTAATCTCTTTGCAAAAATTCAAAATACCACTCTTGTAGATAATAAAAGTGGTTTTTTGCGCTCCAATATCCATCAATATTTTTGAAGATTCTGTTTCCAGTAATTCATCTCCAAGAACATGCTCAAACATATTCGTAATCGCTGCGGCATTTATATCAACCACCTTTACTCTCACCCCACTCATTTCCACCAAATCCTTGAATCTTAGGATTACGTCGTCTTTTGCTCCAACCATCAATACATCAACACCACCACCAAGGTTTTCTCCAAAAAGATGGGAACTTACCGTAGAGGAATCTATATCGAATGGCAGATATTGTTCTGCTTCCCAAAGAACCTGATCTTCAATCTCATCATTGGAACCACCGGCCAACTGAAGCTTTCTAACCACCGTATTCGGGCCTGAAATTGCAATCGAAGCAATCTTGGATGAAATTTTCCCGCTGACCAATGCCTCACGAATTGCCTCAATTATTTCTTCCTCTTTTTGAATCTCATCTTCAATAAGTGCACCCTCGGAAAGAGGTATCATGGAATATTTCGTTAATTTATAACGCCCACCCTTTAACTCCACTACTTCAGCAACTTTGACAGCACTTAATCCAATATCAATTCCGACAATCGTGGAAGAACCAATCTTTAACGCATCCTTGATGCCATAAACAAATCTATTTATAATATTTTTATCAATTAAAGACATAATCTACCAAATTATTCAAATAATACACTTGTGCACTTTTAAATTATAGCTGTTTAAGTTGTTTAATATCAAGGAATTAATGCGCCTGGCATAATCAATTAAGCACATAGGGAACTTATAAAAAAAATAATACACGAGCAAATTGCTCAGGAAAAAATATCTGACAAAATGCCACTATTATTATAAAAGGCCCGAAAGCAAATGGCTCATTTTTGCCCTTTTTACTGATCAATATCCATAAACCACCCAGAATCGCCCCCAAGAAACAGCTAAATGTAATAGTATGAACCACACCAAGAGGTCCGAGATATAATCCCAATGCACCATAAAGCTTAATATCCCCACCACCCAATCCAACTTTCTTTGTGGACAGATAAAACAACCACGTAACCAGTAAAGGAATTCCACACCCAATAACCGCTCCAGAAGTCCACCAAATCCAATCTCTCATGATTATAGAATGAGCAAAAAACAATAATGCTAAAAAAATATTTATAGAATTGGGAAGAATTCGATGTTTTATATCAATAATAAAATGCACAAAAAATGCACAAAATATATAAAAATAAAAAATAAATACCAAAATATTTTCCAAATTCCATTGAGATGGAATTAACAGGCACGCCACAAGGCCGGTTGTTAACTCAACAAGTGGATAACACCATGGAATACGCACCCCGCATACACGACATTTTCCCTTTAAAAACAAAAAACTGAATAATGGAATATTTTCATACCATGGAATTGTACGTTTGCAATTTGTACAAAATGATCTCGGAACAACGATACTGATTTCCCTGGGTAACCGATATATCAGGACATTTAGAAAACTGCCCACGATCAATCCAAATAAGAACACAAAAAGCACAATAATAAAAATATGATTCAAAACTAATCCAATTGCTTCCGGTTAAATACTATAATGTTCAGTGCCACCAAAAATAAAATATACACGACAGCATAAGCCAATGTGCCCCATAAAAATTGTGGCGCTAATTCCTGTTTATAAATCAAGTGATCCCTGATATTAAATTTTGAAAGATTTGGTAATATTAGTGAACCTAATTTCATTAATTTATAAAAAATCAAATCACCTTTCAAAATAATATCTTTTCCAAGCGTATTGGGAAGAACATGTCCCAAAATAAACACGCAAATTGTGTATATCACAGACATCGTAGTCTTGGAAATAAGCGAGAAAAATATGACTACCATAAGTAACAAGACTGCCTCAAAAAACGAAAGAAGAAGACACCATAATATCAGGTTACTATAAGCTCCACCCAAATATAAATAAAAACATATTGTTAATGTTCCAAGAAAAAAAACATTTATGGCAAGTATCGTTGACATCCCTGCAATTTTTCCCAACAAAAAAGTATGTCGCTTAACAGGTCTGCTCAGTATCATGTAACAGGTTCTTGATTCAATTTCCTTGGCCATCAGGGCCGCTCCAAAAAAAATTGAAATACCAACTATCGCCAGATAAAGTGTCCCAAGCCCAAAATCCAGCGCAATTCTTGATTGAACACCATAGCTAAATTCGCTTGCAACATACGAAACAACTAACAACGCAAAACCCAGAAGGATAATATTTAGAAGAATTTTGCTCTTATAGATCTCAATGAACGTATACCTGGCAATGACAAATGTTTTTTTTATTTCCAATATCAAATTCATTTTTGTATTTTATAAATAATTTCTTCCAGGGTGGGTTTGTTTTGACTTACTTCAATCAATTCCCCTCCCTTTTCCATCATTTCATTAATAAACTGCATTTTACCCAATGCATCAACCTCATAAAGTTTACTATCCTCTCTTTCATCAACAATCCGAACGTAGTTCTGTGTATTAATGTTAATATCGGATGATATTTTAAAGTAGTAGCCCGGTTTAATATGGTCTTTTATCAAGGAATCAATAGACCCTTCATAGAGCAGTTTTCCATTCTCAAGAACAATTACCTTTTTGCATATTTCCTCAACATCTGAAACAATATGACTGCTAAAAAATATAGTCTTCCCCTTGCGATTAAGCTCCGTTAAAATATCCTTAAATTCCTTTCTTCCAAGTGGGTCCAGACCCGCCAATGGTTCATCAAGAATTAGAAAATCCGGGTCATGTATCAACGCAGAAATAAGTCCTAATCTTTGGAGCATCCCCTTCGAATAATCCCTGATTTTTCTTTCGAGTGCATGATCTATTTGCAATCGTTTTGCCCAATATGTCATCCGATCACTGATATCAGCATTTTTTACATCACTAAGTTTGCCGGTATAAAAAATCATTTCCCGACCGGTTAAATACGGGTAAAAAAAAGGCCTTTCCGGAAAATACCCTATGCGGGAAAGTATGTCCTGCTTATTTCTTCCAAGACTTTCGGCAAATGAAATCCTGCCTTTGTTTTGTTTGATAAACCCCAATATAATCTTGATAGAAGTTGTTTTTCCAGCACCATTGGCCCCTAAAAAACCCACCAACTCTCCACGACGTACCATAAAGGATACATCTTCCAAGGCAAAAAACTGTTTTGACCAGAAATCATTTTTGAAAGATTTATATATATTTTGAAATTCAAGCATGTCTACTAACTGGTATAAAAGTTTGAATATTGATATATTATTACTGATAATATGAAATTGATCAAATTGCACATTATTTATACTACAAAAGTGTCTTTAATACTTGGAATACTCCTGTGGGGTGCCTTTCAAATCAACATTCGTACCCCCAAACCATTATTTACTGTTTCCATGCAGGATATCGCAATAAATATTGACAAAAACATCCTGCTTATCTTCAATCTGGGGTTAAAGCGCATGATATCCAGCATGATGTGGGTTCAAACCATGTTGGACTCGGACATTGAACATTATAAAAAAAGAGATTTAAACTCGTGGATATATTTAAGATTTGACACAATTACAAGCATGGATCCCGATTTTTTTTGGGCATACTATATCGGAGCACAGTATCTATCAGTGATTAAGGATGACGTTATTGGAGCAAAGCACTTATACGAAAAAGGATTAAAACGATTTCCAGACAATTTCTGGCTGAATTATCATGCGGCATTCAATTATTACTGGGAACTCAGAGACTGCAAAAGAGCATATGAACTGTACAGTAAAATCCAGTATCATCCAATCGCACTTAAAAAAGCGATATATCTACCAGCGCTGACCGCAAGAATGAAGTTTTGTCAGGGGAATCGAAAAACAACCTTCAAGCTCATCCACACTGCCTGGTTGCAGGCACCGCCAAAAACACGCCTGAAAAAACGATTGCATGAATATCTTTACTCCATAAGGGCGGAAGAGGATCTCAACTGTCTGAATAATCAAAAACAAACAGGATGCCACACAACTGACCTCAATAACAATCCTTATATTCTGGATAAAAATGGAAAATGGACGGCAATGCAAAAATGGAATCCCTTTAAAATAAAATTCAGGGAAAAATAATCAGATTATCAGTTAACACCACCAGCACTCATAAAAATTGGTAAATACATCGCAATCATAATAACCGCAACAATTCCACCAAGAACGACGATAACAACCGGTTCGATCATTTTCGTCATATTCTGAACCAACATATTAACCTGCTCTTCAAATACCGAAGATATCTTATCCAACATATTATCAAGGTTTCCAGTTTGTTCGCCGACTCTGATCATCTGTGCAACCATCTCAGGAAAATATTTTATTCTTAATAATGGTTCCGTTAACGTTTTTCCTTCCGTTACGGCCTTTCGAACGACACCAATATCTTTTGCTATGACCTTGTTATCAATAGTGTCAATACATATATCAAGTGCATCCACCAGGGCAACTCCGGATGTAAGCATTGTAGATAATGTTCGACTGAATGAGGCTAAATTACCCTTTATAATTATTCCTCCAAATACTGGCAAACTCATTGTGAACTTGTCATATATGATTTTTCCGGCCGGCGTTTTGATATATGCCTTCATAATTATTATTAATAAAAAACCAATACCAGCTATGTGAAGAGCATACATTTGAAAAAACTTCGAGGTTTCAACAACCAATTTTGTTATAAAAGGAACTTCCTGACCGCCTTCTTGTAACATTTCCATAAACTTTGGAACCACAAAAACCATCATGCCATAAATAACAGCACACCCAACCAGCACAACAATTGCCGGATACATCATGGCCGATTTAATTTGTGATTTTATTTTTTGTTGTTTATCCATATGATCTGCCAACTTATTCAAAATAATATCCAAAATACCGCCTGTTTCCCCGGCCCTAACCAGATTACAATATAAATCATTAAAACCATTTTGCTTTAACATTGCTTCTGAAATTGTTTTCCCCTCACCAACCTCCTGGGAAATCCCTTTTATTGCTTTTTTGAGTGTCACATTCTTCTCGGACTTATTAAGTATATCGAGCGATTGAAGTATTGGAACACCTGCATTAATCATGATTGCAAGTTGTTTCGTAAAACTGCACAATTCAACCTGTCCAAAGGGTTTGGAAAATCCTTTCTCAACCATCCACTCGCCAATATCAAATTCCAAAATGGAAGGAGGTGTAAGTTTTCTGACTCTGACACCCTTGGTTCTAAGTTGTCTTCTGACCTCTCTTTCGCTTCCGGCAGATACAGTACCCGATAAGCGTCTTCCCTCCCTGTCTGTACCTTCCCATTTCCAATTACCCATAAAAAATCTTTCCTTACTTACTTCAGTTCTTTGTTTTTTATCCCAAGTATTTTTGAAAGTTCCTCTGGAACCGTGGTACTTGCCATTGCCGATTCAGGTGATATCAGACCAGCCTCAACCAATTTATACAAACTTTGATTCATCGTTATCATTCCCGTTTCCTCCTGGCCAATCTGCATCTGTGAGTATACCTGGTGAACCTTGTCCTCTCTTATCAGGTTTCTGATACCAACCGTTGGTATCAGAATTTCAAGTGCTGCAACTCTTCCCGGCTCAAA
Source organism: Bacteriovoracaceae bacterium (assembly GCA_023137315.1). Classification (GTDB taxonomy): domain Bacteria; phylum Bdellovibrionota; class Bacteriovoracia; order Bacteriovoracales; family Bacteriovoracaceae; genus JAGLPP01. The sequence continues at coordinate 123,796 of JAGLPP010000019.1, read as the reverse complement.
ACTTTTCTTTAAAAGTTTTTGGGCCACAATTCCTTGAAGCACAAAAGACAACAATGTTCTGATTTGTGACTGCTGATGCGCCGGAAAAACATTAATTATTCTATTCACTGTTTGCACGCATGAGTTTGTATGCAAGGTACCAAACACCAAGTGACCGGTTTCCGCCACAGTTAAAGCTGTTTCAATAGTTTCAGCATCTCTTAGCTCTCCAACCAACACTACATCTGGATCCTGTCTCAGAAGACTTCTTAATGCTCCTTGAAAATCGTTGGTATCGCTCCCTATTTCCCTTTGACTAACGAAAGAATTTTTATGGCCATGAACGAATTCAATTGGATCTTCAAGAGTTATAATATGCCCGGCTTCCTTCTCATTCAATCGATCAATAAGAGAGGCAAGTGTCGTCGACTTTCCTGAACCGGTCGGTCCAGTCACCAGAATAAGACCACTACTGACATCTGTCATTGTTAAAAGAGTGTTTGGTAATTTTAATGATTTGAAATCCGGAATAATACTTGGGATAAGACGAAAAACCGCAGAAACATTTCCCTTGGAAAAAAATACATTACATCTAAATCTGGCTAATCCTTTTATTCCAAATGATAAATCCAACTCCATGTTTTTCTCAAATTCGTTTTTCTGATCCTCAGTAAGAATTTGATATACCAATCTTTTTGTATCATTTTTATTTAGTGGTGGTATTTTTACCCGTATAATTTCGCCATTAACCCTCAAACCGGGAGATGTATTGGGAGTGATATGCAAATCTGATGCTCCGTTATCAACCATCAATTTAAACAACTGTTGTATCCTCAAATCAGCATTGGCATTTTCATCTGTTTTGGTTCTTGTTGTTGGATTTGCAGTTTTTCCAGTTCTGGCAGAATCAGACATTAAATACTCCTAACTCTAAAATTTGTCCGCACTTGAGTTGCTTATTGCTTCATCAATAGTTGTAATTCCCTGCGCAACCTTGGTCAGAGCAGACATTCTCAACGTTTTCATCCCATCCTTTATTGCTTGTTTCTTTATATCATCACTCGAACCATTTCCAAGAATTATCTCTTTCAACTTCGGCGTCATGCTCATAACTTCAAATATTGAAATTCGCCCTTTATAACCAGTGTTGTTACAATAATCACAGCCGGCCCCATAATATATTTTCATCTGTTTTGCCGAAGCTGGCGCAATACCACACGAGATCAATTGATCTATATCAATATTCTTTTGAATGGTTTTACACTGGGTACAGATTTTTCTACATAATCTCTGGGCGACAATGACATTTAATGATCCAGTAACCAAAAATGGTTCGATTCCCATATTCAGCAATCTTGTCACAGTTGATGGTGCATCATTCGTATGCAATGTTGATAATACCAAATGTCCGGTTAATGCAGCCTCTACGGCAATCTCCCCCACTTCAATATCCCGAATCTCTCCAACCATGATTATATCCGGATCTTGTCTCAAAAATGCCTTGAGACAAGACGCAAATGTCAGACCAATTCCAGGTTTAACATTTACCTGGTTAATACCTTCAAAGTTAAATTCAACCGGATCTTCCGCTGTGGAAATATTTGTGGATACCTCGTTGTTGAGTTCCGCCAGTGCTGAATACAAAGTGGTGGTTTTTCCTGATCCAGTCGGCCCTGTAACAAGACACATCCCGTAAGGTTGATAAATACCTTCTTTAAATATTTTCAACTGTCCCTTTTCAAACCCTAATTTTGTCATATCAATCTGAAGATTTGATTGATCCAGAAGTCTTAAAACAACTTTTTCCCCAAACAATGTAGGCAATGATGACACCCTGTAATCAATTGTTTTTCTACCTATCATAAGTTTCATTCTGCCATCTTGAGGCTTACGTCTCTCGGAAATATCCATTTGTGCCATGATTTTTAGTCTTGATATTATCGGCATCATCAAATTTCTCGGGGGATCCTTCAACTCCTGAAGTCTACCATCTATTCTAAGTCTTATTCTAAAACGTTTTTCATATGGTTCGACATGGATATCACTTGCTTTTTTTGTATATGCTTCCGCCAGAATTTTATTACAAAAGTGAACAATTTCATCCCCGATATCCTCTTCTTTGATCGTTGCTTCTTTCGATTCCCTATCGTCCTTGACTTCCTTAATGGATTCTACAAGCTCATCAATCGTTTCCGTTACACGATAATATATCTTCCTCCAGGATGTTATATTCGTAAGAATAATTTCCACATTCGACTGGAAAAGTGTTTGTAATTCCGTTTTGGAATCCTTTATCGTTGGATCGTATGCTGCCACTGTAACAGTTCCTGCTTTTTTCTGAATAGGTAACGAGCGGAATTTCAAAACATCTGATTTTCTAATAAGACCGATGGTTTGCTGCGGTATCTTGGCATTATACAAATCTATAAATGTTAATCCATATTTTGCGGAGACTTGCTTTGCAAACTTCGTGTCATCAAAATAATCCAACTCCAAAAGGCCGAATTCAGAAATAGTACTGTGATCCTTATCCAGTATAAACTGCCGCAGATCCTTTAATGGAACCATTCCTGTCTTGGTAATAACGTCTGCAAATTCCTTTCTAAACATAAAGTTTTATTTATTCCTTGCAATATTTGTTTATTAGCTCTGATATCTTATCGGAATCACAGGATATTATTTTAGGTTTGTTTGATTATACATGAACATTTTAATCCAAAATATCAATTATAGGCAAAAAAGTTTCTTGCGCTCATGATATCTTTCCTTATTTGGATAATTAACTCATTTGCTGAATGGAACTTTTTCTCATCTCTCAATCTCTTGATAAAATCAACTTTTAACTCCTCCCCATATATTTCCTGATCAAAATCAAATATATGGACCTCAATTGTTGATTGTTTTGCATTTTTTATAAAAGTTGGATTAAAACCTATATTTGTAATTGATTGGTACGTAACATTTTTATGATATGTTTTCGTTACATACACACCTCCAGGAGGAATCAATCTTCTACCACAAGTCATTATATTAGCCGTTGGATGTCCTATCTTTTTTCCGCGTCCAGCACCTTTAACAACTGTACCTGTCAGGAAAAAATTTCTGCCTAAAAATTTTGTTACCTTGTCTAAATTTGCCTGACTTAAATAATTCCTGACAACACTTGACGAAATTGATTCACTATCCAGTTGATATTTATCCATGAGTTCCACGGAAATATTACTTGAGGTGCATATCTTCTTCATTATATCAAATGTTCCACACTTGTTTGTTCCAAACGCAAAATCATATCCTAAATATATTTTTTTCAATAATTTGGATGACAGGATATGTTCTTCAACAAATTCTTCCGGACTTTTTGTACTAAAATCCCTTGTAAAATCAATCTCACATAGATAATCCACACCCATATTTTCAAGAAGCTCTCTTCTCTCCCAATACGTATTGATTAAAAAATTATCTGCCCCTGTTAAAATTTCTATCGGATGTGGAGTAAACGTAATAACTACAAACTTCAGACCTGATGCCAGACACTCCTCGTTGATTTTTTTAAACAACACCTGGTGACCAACATGAACGCCGTCAAAATTACCTATCGTTAATCCAATTCCGACAGATCCCTTATTTGTGATCTCCCCCAGATTCCTTATAATCTTCATCTATTTGACTTCTTTTTATTTCGTTTATCAGTTCTTTAAAATATTCCTTCCTGTATGTAAATGATGTTATCTCCGCATCCTTGTCAAAACTATTTTTTTCGCTCAGTGTTATGACCTCCTGAAAATATTTTTTTGCCTCCTCCGTAAGTTTTGTACTCAAAACAATATCACTGATTGAGGAGTTTTTACTTCCAGTGTGATTAATATACATTATTAATTTATGTAATTTGGAATATGTCGGCCCTGATTTTTCAATATCATTTTTTAAATCCATATACTCATCATAATTACCTGTTTTTTGAAATAATTTTATTAATTGTTTTAAAATAATAAAAATAATCAAAAATCCCAATATTGTGTTTATTATTAACAGCCACGGTATCCTTTTCGCGTACTCAACAAAAACAGGAGACATCAAATCGGCTTTTTTAAATTTTTCCGTTGTTGTTTTTTGAACCATCGTTGATTTATCTGTTTTATCCTCTTTTAATGTTCCAGTTCCACCCGAAACGATAATACCTGGAACCATGAGTTTGCTTACCTCATATTTCTCATTTTTTGGATCAAACCAACTGATCTCTATCTGCTCTTTTCCCAATTGCATGGATTTTCGTGCAAGAAATGTATATTCAAAAATCTTTCTGGCACTTTTTCTTCCAATCTCAATTATTTCACTCCTTATATCAAATTCCTCAAGATCATCGTTGCGATATAATCTCGGCCCCAAAAAGCTTTCCAACTCCCCCGGTCCCTCCATCACCAGTTTAACCTCAATTGGTTCATTAACCTTATAGTGCGTTTGGGAAACAATAATTTTAAATTCATGCTTTCCTATTAATCCACCAAAATCGCGTGGTCTGCCTTCTTCCGGTGTTGGCAGCACACTCAATGATATGGTTTTTGACTGGATATTTCTGCTCGAACCACCGGAACGCCACATCCTCTTTCTTCCACTTCCAGCGTAAACTATCTTTAATTTTAATGGATCAATTTTTATTTCTCCCGTTTTTCGTGGATATATTCGCGCCTCATACTGCTCGGATCTTTTTAATCGAAAGCCGTCATATAATACGTTTTCCTCCACAATCGTTGCCTTGTGATAACGCTTGATAAAATTATTCAGCTTCGGGAATTTAACAACATCACGCACATTGACGGAAATACCGGGATTGAAAAATAAATAATATGAAACATTTAATCCTTCTCCTAAGTATACTTTCTTTTTATCAGGTATCGCTTCTATGAACACCCCTGGTGGTTTTCTTTTTTTAGCAAAAACCTTTAATGAAATATTTGAAATCCTTCTTTCCTTACCATCAATTTCAATTGAAATATCCGAGATTCGGGCCAAACCGGGCCTTTCAGCATATAATCTGTATACATATGAATATTTTTTAACAGTTTCAATCCTTCCCCCAATCAGTTTTGACTTACTTGATAAAACAACCTTCTCTCTTGATAAAACCTCAACTCCTGCAGGATCAAAGGCGATGTAGACACTTCTCCCTTCAATTGTGGAAATATAAAATATCAAATTAAATTCAGTTCCCACAACCGGTTTTTCAGGTTTGATCTCATACTCAACCTCTGCGGCATTCGCAAACATCATTGCTCCTGCGAGAAGAACCATAATATATTTAAGCATTACCAATCCTTTCTTCCAATTTTGCTCTTTTTTGCTGTTGATGTGTCCAAAAATTTACCCTGAAGATTCCTGTCATCACTTAAAATTTGTTTCAATAAGGCCGGAATTTTCACCATCTTACGCTGTTGTCGCTGTTTTTTTTCCTTTTCCTCAATAGACATATTCTTGTTTGCTCCATTATTTTGATTGTCACCTTTCTCATTTTTTTTATTTTCATCTTTTTTCATTTCTGGTTCTTTTTGCTGTTGTTTCTTCTTGGATCCTTTACCTGTATTATTTTGTTGCTTGTTTTGTCCAGGTTTGTTCTTATCCTTGCTCTTTTGCTCCTTTTTTTCGTTTTGTTTTCTCTTCTCCTGATTAAGTGTATTTATCACTAGTGCCCTGATATCCTCACACATTTTAATAGAATCATCATCCCCACTTTCTCTTAATCTTTTACTCAAGGTTTTTAGCACATTTGTCCCTCTCTTGATTTTTTTCGCCTGTAGTAATGAAAGTCCGAAATTGAAAAGAATATTTTTCCCCTCGGCTAATTTTACTCCAATGTTTTCCTCATAAAGTGTTGCTGCCCTCTCATATTCTTTTCTTCTTAACAAATATTCAGCAAGCTTTAATTCCTCCATTTTGGAAATATTACCACTTTTTAATTTCTTATCCAGCTTGTTAACCCTGATATCATTGATATGCCCCTCGGCATTTGCCTGTGCTGAAAAAACCATCAATTGTTGTCCTGCTACCAGCATAATAATTGTTGGCACAACAAATGTTTTTCCAATTCTCAGGAGTAATGAACACACAAGCAGTAATATTCCCGGAATAACCAACCATTCGACAAGAACAGGCATGACTCTCAAATCATTCTTCGTCATCTTTTTTTTGAATCCATTCCTGAAAAAATCAATTATCTCCTCCGTCGGCATATTATTTGTAAGTGGTATTAAATATTTACCATGATCCACCATGGCACTAAGTTTCTTCATTGAATTCTCATCCAATGAGCTTATTACCTTTTTCCCTTTATATTTTTTAAAGCCGCGAAAATATCCGTCCCTTGACCTCATCGGAATTACCGCCCCCTTGCTCGTCCCAACGCCAACAAGCATCAAGGAAATCCCAGGCGGAAGCGAAGGCCTGAAATTCTCTGTCTCTTCAAAATCAGAGAAAACCAACAAATTTCCTCCATGTATTGAATCTGTCAATCCAGTCTTAAAATAGGCAAGTGATTCAACAATGGCCTTTGAAACTGTTGACCCTCCACGCTTGATTACAATATCCCCTATACCACTAAGCCTCGCATCCAATAAATCAATGTCATCAGTGAAAGATACTATTCTTTTATGTGTATCAGAAAACAAAACCAGTGAAATTTGATGGCCTACGGCATTGCGTACAAAATTTCTTGCCATCCATATTGCCTTCTGTAGCCTGTTTGGTTGTACATCTTCAACTGCCATACTTGCGGACACGTCTATTATTATAATTGTTCTCTGATCCGGAATACTTGTATTCACTTTTGTTTCGGCTCCACGAAAATCCATCATGGCAACTGATAAAAATGCAAAAGATAAAAACAGGCATATTGTGGAAAGTTTGCTCTTCCATGAACGCTTAAAAAACCAATACTTTTCAATCCATGCAAAATACTTTCTTTCATATAGAAAAATCACCAGGATAAAAATTATTACCATGACCATTACTACTGGAAGGTGCTTCAAGTATATAAAACTCACAGTGCCTCCCTTAAAATCACTCTCTGTACGAGTTCAACCAAAAAAATTATCCCAACACCAACCGCCAGATAAAACAAATATAATTCCCTGTAGACCACTTTCCCAAGCGTTTCGACACCTGTTTTTTCAAAGGCCTGTATTTCGTTAAACACATCCTTTAATGCGTTCGGATTCTCTGCATAAAAATCCTTACCTCCAGTCAAACGGGCCATCTCCTTCAGGCCTTTTAAATCTATACTTCCTCCTGGTAAATTCTGATATCTCACACCCCATGGACCTTTGCCTACGGGCATTTTCGCACCGGACTTGCTTCCAATACCTATTGTGTACACCTTGACAGACTGTTTGCCCGCCTCTTTGGCTGCCTCTATCGGAGTCATGCTTCCAATATTACTGACTCCATCCGTCAACAATATGACAATTTTATTTTTTGCGTGAGACATTGAGGCACGTGCCACCGCAAGCCCAAGAGCATCTCCAATATTGGTACCGCTACCCAAAAATCCTATTTTGATTTCATCGATTGTTTTTGTTATCAAGGACATATCAGTGGAAAGTGGAAGTAACGTGAAGGCCTTCTCTGAAAAAATTATAATGCCAATGCGATCAACGGGCCTCATTTTAACAAAATCGTATATCTTCTTTTTTGCCACCTCAAGCCTGTTTGGTTTAAAATCGACCGCAGTCATTGACTTTGAAACGTCAACCACAAAATAAATATCATTCGCATTAATCTCACCCGGCATTCTGCCCATTGACATCCTAGGCCCCATTAATGAATAAGAAATAAACAGCCAGCCAATTACACCTACACAAAATAGAAGACTTCTGATCCATATAAAAGTTTTTCCCTGGTAGCGCAGCGGAATAATAATCTGATTTTTTTTAAAGATTCTCCAGTACGATATTATCCATACCAGACAACCCAAAATTCCGAAAAAAATAAATTCTACCGACCTGTATTCCATACTTATTTTGTTCTATATGTTTCTCTGACATTGTTAAAAGCACTTCTTACTGCATCATTATCATTATCACTCCAATCCTTCTTGTATTGACACTGATTTAATATAGTAAAAAATTCTTCCATATTTTCATCTTCAAGCTCAAAATATGACTGCCATATCTTTCTTGTTTTAAAAATCGTTTCATAATCTTCGCGTGATTGTGCCTCGATAAAATATCTTATCCATTGATTCTTTCTCTCATTAAATTTCGCCCATTCCTCTTGTGTTTTTTTTATTTTTTTCTTTCTCTGGTAAATATACATACCAAGTACTATCAACATCACTCCAATAAGCAAAACCGCCCACCTTGTATATACCGACTGATAATTGATTTCGCCCTGATCATAAACTTTAAACTTCCATGTATCTGTTCGGGTGTGGATAAGATTAATATTTTTAATTGTCACCGGTATTAATTTATTTTCGTATTTCCACACATAATTGTTTGATAATTTCGTGCTTAATATTGAGAAGGTTCCGTAAATCTCCAACACCTCTTGATTGTTTTTTGAATACCTCACGTTTTGAACCTCTGAGATATAAAAACCATTGATGATTCTCGTTCCCTCCAGTTTTTTAAATTCCTCAAGATGATATGTGGAAAAAGGCCAGACTTTCAACACACCTTCAAAAATATCCCCGGCACGCAAGTCTGCTTTTTCACTTCCACGTGCTTCCAGAATGGCCTGTATTTCACCCGAAATACATATGTCAGGTATTACAATCAGAATTAAAAATAGAAAAAATATTTTATATCCCATCCCTATAACATCTCTTTCACGAATTCCTCGAGATATCTTTCATGTACTTTCAGTCGTTTAAATTTCTTTCCAAACGGCCCCTTGAACTCATCCTTGTGGTAAAAATTTACCTGATTCATACTACGTCTGCCCTTACCATCTCCATTCTTGTCACAATACATGAGATACGGTGTCTTCTCCGCTTCATCCAACGGGGACATTATCTGAAAACAATGTACATTACTCCTGTAAATCATCCTCTTTAACGTCATAACATCAAAAAAATCATTAAAATCCGACAGCAGGACAATTTCGCGTCTTTTTGATAAATGCTTCATTAAAATATTTATTTTTTCCCTGCTGGATGTTTGTTTGTCGATTTTGCGTGAGATATTCACCATCCCATTTTCATTTATTATATGATTCTTTTGCAAAACACTTATCAGGTTTACCACCCCTTCATACCCTGCAAGCTTTCTGATATTTATTATTCCGTCGGAAACAATGATTGCGTGTACAAAATCACCTGTCTCTTTTGCAAGCAGATAAAGCAGACAACAAATTTCAATTGAGGCCTGCAGCTTTGATACTCCATTAAAGCCACTAAGCATTGTTGATGAAGCATCAATCATTACGACTATTTCCACATTTCTCTCTTCATCAAATGTTTTTATATAGGGTACTCCTGTCTTTGCGACTATTTTCCAATCAATAAAACGTACATCGTCTCCAGCACAATATATTTGATGCTCCTTGAATTGCAATCCACTACCTCGAAAATGCGATTTCAACATTCCAATGGAATACGTATTGGAGTTCTTGAATAATTGTGTTTTTATCCTTAAAACTGTTCTCTTTACTGCTTCTATATCCATTTATTATACCAGCGTTTGCGCTATCTCCATTGCCACTTCCCCACCCTTTATATTATCAATCGAAGCTTCATATGTAAGAATAATTCTATGTCCAAGAACGCTTGGAATAATCTTGAACAAGTGCTCCGGTGATACAAAATCTTTTCCATCCATAAATGCCATAAACTTACCCAGTTTAAATAACCAAATACATGCGCGTGGTGATGCTCCGGCGACAACAACCCCTTTGAATTTCCCGGGGAAATTATTTGATTCCGGTCTCGTCGCCTGCACAGAATTCACAATAAAATCTTTTATTTTCTCATCAACATATATTCCTTCAACATATTCTTTTATTTTTTTAATTTTTTCAGGTACAAGTATTGCCTCTACTCCATCCACCACATTTTTATCCAAACCCAGAATATTTTTTTCTGATTCAAAATCCGGATAATTAATATTTATTTTCATCATGAACCTATCCATTTGCGCTTCCGGCAGAGGGTAAGTTCCCTCCTGGTCAATCGGGTTCTGTGTAGCGAGAACAACAAATGGTTCTTTCAGAGGATGTGATGTATTTCCAATCGTAACCTGATGCTCCTCCATGGCCTCCAAAAGAGCTGCCTGCACTTTTGCCGGAGATCTGTTAATTTCGTCCGCCAGAAGTATTTGCGTAAAAATCGGCCCAAATTTCGTGGTGAACTCCTCTTTCTCCTGATTATAGATCATTGTCCCGATTAAATCTGATGGCAACAAATCAGGTGTAAATTGTATTCGCCTGAACGCAAGGTCACATAATCGACTCATCGTGGAGACACTTAATGTCTTGCCCAGGCCGGGCATCCCCTCTATGAGCAAATGTCCTTCACAAACAAGAGCGGCAATAATGGATTCCAGCATCCAGTCCTGGCCAAAAACTATCTTATTTGCCTTGTCCAACACTTCTGCCACTTTACTTCTTGCTTCACTCATTCATTATCTCCCGTTAAATATCCTCTAGGTAGTATAACAAGTATTTAAGATAAAATGATTTTGACTTTAAGCTTGAAAATGGATGATCACTTCCCTGTATTCCTATATCCAACAATTGTACCTTCTTTCCATGTTTATCGGCTTTTCTGGCAAAATTTTCAGATAATTCTTCAAAACCAATTCCATGAGTACAGCTTGCCACAACCACCAACGACTTATGCGACAATATCGGCATCAATTTATCATACAGCTTGCTGTAACCTCTTAACGCATTCGGTTTGTTCCTTATTGTCTTGCTGAATGCAGGCGGATCAACCACCACAATATCAAACAATGATGAATTTTTATGTTCATTCTCAAGATACTTAAAAACATCACTTCTATGAAAAACATATTTTCCTGTTAATGAATTTCTTTTTATATTTTCCTCAACGGTTGTTTGGAAATCCCCCTGATCCACAAAATCGACTGAATCCACTCCACCACGCAACATATGCAAACCCCAACTGCCAATATAGCAAAACAGATCAAGGCCCTTTTTCTTCTGTCCTGGATACTTTTCGAGATACTTTTCAAACTTTAATCGGTTGTTCCTGTGATCAAAATAATATCCATTCTTTTGTGTCACACCGCCCGGAATATGCAGATCCAACCCATTCTCCATCAACTCAATTTCAAATATTTCCTCCATGGATGAATATCCTGGAAGTATTTCAGCTCCAAAGAGGCCACTACCACTAAAAAATACAACACGCTTGTTGAACATTTTATACAATATCTCTTTTATTTCCTCACGAAATCTGTTCACACCGGCCGTCGATATCTGTATGAGAATGATATTTCTGTATACATCAACTATTAATCCGGGGATTAGATCGGATCTGCCGTAAATAAGTCTGAAATTATCTTCATCAGGCAAACACATTTTCCGTCTAATACAGGCTTCCTCTATACTTTTGAGAATATGTATCTGCGCCACCTGAAACTCATCATTATCCATTAATTCACGATTCTGATCACAAATAACATATGCCTGGACACCCAATTGGGTATTTGTATTTATATATCCAAGATAGCACTTGTGGTTGTCTGAAATATCACGAATGTTAATCCATTCACCTGGTATCAGGGATTTTGGAACATTAACAAAATCCTTTTTTAGCAAGGTTTGTTCGTCAAACAAGTGTTTTTTTAAGGCCCCTTTTATGGCCACCAGGGTTTTCATTTTTGTACCTCTGCAAAAAAACCATGTCTTTATTTTATATGCTTGGAGGCACTATTCGCAACTTATGAAAAATTAATTTAATCGTTTGGTCGGGTATATCTTCGCTATTTTCTGGATTTTTTAATCTTTTTAAGTTCCTGTCGGATAATCCTTGATGCCTTTCCTGTATTCACCTCATACTTCGAAAAAAGGATTTGACTCTCAATTTTTGGAATCTTCAAACTATCATTCTGAGCGACCATTTTTGACTCATATGTCGTTAGTGTTTTAATTTTTACCGGAAAACCGAATCCTGAAAATTGTTTGTATGATATCTTATGTTTCATAACAGTGCTGATCTTATGCATGTTCATAAGCCTCACGACAAGATCATCCAAAACCCATTTATTTTTACTCCACATTCGACTGCTCATGATTGACTCTGCCTCAGAAACACCACTGGGACTCGATGTATGAAATCTTTTTAGTTTACCATTCTTGTCAAATAATACCTCTATATGATTCTGCATCTTGGTATGTGTACTGTCTACACCCTTGCAAGAGACATCACCGTTCTTGTTTTTGTTATGAGACAGCATGTAGGCCCTAAGCTTTGGAGCAAGTTTTTGTGGAATCACAAAATCAAGACGATTTCGAACCAGTCGCCTTAACTGCTCCTTTCTTTCCTGAAAACCATTTGGAAGACCTACAACATCTATCTTATATGTTTGTGGGGCCATCCAATATACTTGAAAATAAATATCTTTGATTACTCCAAATATTTTTTCCTGATTCAAAAGTTTTTTCATATTCGGCAGTCGCACCTGAAAGGATAAATCATTGAGCCCGATCTCTTCAGGATGATAGAATTTTTTATCAAAATGATCGACCTTCCGTTTACAGTCAGCGAACGAAAAAACTGGCAACAAGACAAATGCCAATATTAAAACTGCCATGAAAGTGTATCTTTTAGACATCATATCAATCTCCGGATAATTTCTTTTGAAATTAATTTAACACATTATTACCTGATCATTCCAATTTTTTTCATAATTTACTTTGATAAACCGACCATTCTTGTATGTAACTTTCCCTGAAGTTCCCTTTATTCCCCTGATATTTTTTACGCGAGTGTAAACAAGAGGTATATCCAATATTTCAAGTTTTGAATAATCCCTTAGAGCGGAACCAACCAGTTCAATCAACTCAATCGGCATCATTGTCGTGGTACTGGATACTCTGGCAACCAAATGTGCTCCCTTGTAACCTTCAATGTGAAACCACCAGTCTTCCCTGTTGGCCCACTCTTTTCTAAGTTGATCATTTCCCTTGGCAGTTTTTCCAACTGAAAAAATAAATTCCCCGTCTCCCCATATGTCATACTCCCTCTTTTCCTTTTCTTCGACTGCCTGGTTGTTTTTTCCACCCTTCTGCCAAACAGGCCCGATAATATTATTGCTCTCAATTTCTTCCACATGATAATTACCTTCACGTAAATCCTTAATAACTTTTCTCGTCTCCTCAAGGCGTTTTTCCAGAATCACTGCCCCTCTTTTCAGCCTTTTTATTTTTTGATAGACAGCATCCAGTTTTTTAAAATGATTCCACCCCTTGTTGAGTTTTACTTTTATACCCTGATTTTCAAACTCTCTGACATCTGTAAATTCAAACCCGTGGGCCTCAATTATTGATCTTATTTCTTTCCATGTATTTACCCTTTTCAAATCATGAATAATTCTTGATTCCTTTTTGCTTTCTTTTTTTAATCTTTTGTTGAAACATTTCTCTCTTAATGGCCCATTCTTTTCTTCTTCAAGATATTTTTTAATTATCTCACTGTCGTCATATTGCCTTGTCTCCATACTTTTTTCAAAATGATTTGATCGTCTTCCAATTTCATCGAATGATTTAAAAATCAAACTGTCACTAGTTTCCATCTGACTATATTCAATTTTTTTTGCCGGTGTTGCCCATGATCGCAATATATGCAACCGTTTTCCGGCTTCCGTATATGTATTTGAAAAATACAATTTACGACCTTTCCAAAAAATTCCCAATATCCCGTTCTCTCCCCTCTTGTGGTAAGGAATAATTAAAATTCGATCAAATTCATCAGATCGAATTTCTTCAATGTTTGCATTTTTTAAATATTTTCTCAAATACTCAAGATACCTGTCCCTGACCCTGATTGCCGGAGGCGGCATTTCATCTGTAAACCATATTCCTTCATAACCATGACCTCTTCCCAGATAAATAACACGTGTTATCCCCGGATACCTGATGCCAAGACAAATAAAATGTTGTGTGCTTATTATCTTCTGAATCTTGCCACGTAACTTCTTGCCACTTTTTAGTACGATACTGTTAAAATAATCAACCCTGTTTGATAATTCATCAGCTGATTGCCGGAAAATTGATCTTTTAACTTCCTCTTTCATCCAGTTGGACTGATATCATCAAAATAATATTCTATGATCCTCTTGGCAAGATAGGTTGATTTGACGTACCACTTTTTAAGATTAATATTCATAATACAAATTGATATTCCCTTGTCCTCTTTACTATCTATCGGTTTAGCATAGAGAGTGAGCCAATCACGTTTACCAAATGGCACTCCACCAGTAATACTTCCGGTTTTTCCACCAATATCCAATGTTGTCCTGTACTTCAACTTTAATTTTCTAAATAATCCTCGCGCAGTACCACGTTTTATTGCCATTCTCATCATTTGTTTTATTTTTACGCTTGTATTTTTGCCTATTACCCTCTTACTCCTTTCAAGATTATTCCATACTGCCCCATCTGCTTCATCTGTAACAATTTTTTCCACCAGACGTGGATATTTCATCACTCCATCATTGGCAATAACTGATGCCAGCAATGCACCATGCACAGGACTGATTAGTGTCTTCCTTGTTAAACCGGATGCCAGTTCAGCAAGATTATATTGATTCTCTGGCATCATGAAAATTGATTTTGATACTGACATTTCATCTATTAGATTTGAATTGAATCCAAAATCCATGGCCTTCTTGAAAATTCCGGTTCCTGAGATATTTCTGATGGCAGCCTTTCCAAAAATTACATTATTTGAGTAGGCAAACGCCTTCTTTAGACTCCATCTTCTTGTCCACTTGTTTGATTTATCCTTCAATTGATACTTATATAATGTTGATCCCTTCCCATTAAAAGAAAATATCGTATTCTGATCAACCGCTGAATTTTCCAAAAGTTCTGCTGTTGTAATAATTTTAAAGAGACTGGCTGATGGATGGGTACTTGAAAATGGCAGGGACGGAATATAATTTTTTCCTTTTCTTTCATACCCGGCTGCAGCAAGAATTTTGCCGGAATTATTATCAATAACTATAATGGAGGAGTAATCTCCTGAATGTCTACGTAATAACTTTTTTGAAAAATCAAATAACTTTTTATTAAACGTATAAACAACATTATAGTTCTTTTCACCATCTGAAATTGTCTTCGGCCAGAAAAAATCCTTATTTGAAAAAGCATCATCCAGATTCTTTTTTACAAGATTAAGATGGCGCTCATTTATGCTATCATCAAAATTTTCTTTTTTAGTTAAAAAGAATCCGAAAAGCAGAACAGTAATAATTACGCTATATAGAATGGATTTTTTCCAGGTAAATATTTTCATTTTTATTTATCCTTGATTTTTATATTTTTTTCCAACTGCGAAAAACTCTTTACTCACAGATCTCGTTGACTTTGGTTTATACAAATAAAATTCCTGAAATAGCTTTTTTCCGTTTGCCCTTAAAAATGTCTGTGCCTGTTGACTGTCAAATATTTTAATTACAAAATTTCCACCAACTCCCAAAAATATCGGTAATATATTAAAAACCTCTTCCACAAGCCCGAGACTTCTGTCTTGATCCACACATTTTATACCTGTCGTTTTTGGTGCCATATCTGATATTACAACATTAAAAGGTGATGAAACATTTAAATCGACAAGTTTTTTTACTTCAAAGATATCGCTGCGAAAAAGCTCCACATTTTTTATATGTAAAAGCTTTGTATTAATCTCCTGGATATCCAATCCAACAACCAATCCATCATTGCCAATTTTTGCGGAAACATATTGTATCCATGAACCCGGAAAATATCCCAGATCAAGAACCCTGTCGTTCTTTTTTATTACATTATATTTATTATCTATCTCATCAAGCTTATAAACACTTCTCGCAAGAAAATTTTCCCTTTTAGCCTTTTTATAATAATGATCCTTGACCTTGAAAGACATTGTATAACAATCCTCTATGATGCATTTTTTAACAATCTATTTGCATTATTGTTTGATTCTGCTTTTATTTCCCAAATATTTATTCCATATTTTTTTACTTTTGAAATAAGCGTCGATTTACTCATGGCAATCTCTCTCGCCGTCATATTCACTTTTCCGCTATAATATCTCAACGTATAGTTTAAATATTGCTCCTCAAACATGTCTAGTGCTTCGCGATAATTTAAAGGATTTTTTCCTGTTTGTCTGTAAACATGAGTTTTATTTAGTGAATATTCCTGTTTTCTTATTTGTTCTGGAAGATTTTGCATACCTGCCACATGTTCAGAAAAATAAACAAGATACTCAATACAATTTCTAATCTCCCTGATATTTCCCGGCCAATCATATTTCAATAGATACTCAAGACATTCATTTTCAAAAATTAAATTTGTTTTCCCCAACAAATCACAGTATTCCTTGAAAATACCCAGTACCAATTCCCTTAGTAATTCCTCATTTTCCCGCACAGGCCGCAAGCAATGATTAAAAACCATCAACCTATAATATAAGTCCTTGCGAAATGTTCCATTTTCAACCATCAGTTCAAGATTCCTGTTGGTTGCAGCGATAATGCGACCCACAAATCTCTTCCTATGACATGATCCTACAGGCACATATACTTTTTCCTCAAGAAGCAATAATAATTTTTTTTGCGCCTGTAATGATAATTCAGCAACCTCATCTAAAAATAATGTCCCTTTACCGACCAACTCACAATAGCCCTTGCGATCACCTGTCGCGTTGGTAAATGCTCCTTTAACGTGTCCAAATAATTCACTTTCCAATAAGTTCTCAGATATTGTTGCCAGATTCACCTCTATATATTTTTCATTTTTATAGGATGAAATCAGGTGAATTTTTCTGGTCAAATACGATTTACCTGTTCCTGTTTCACCGGTAATAAGCAATGGTGACCTCAACTCTGCCAACTTTAAATACATCTTGTTCATCCTGGACCCCCTCAAGTCGATAAATGTTGTATGCATAGGCATAAAAATATAAAATTCTCTTAAGGTGAATCCATTTTTTATTCTTTTTCGAAAATGAAATGTAATAATAAGGCAAATAAAATTTTTTTAATTTTGCAGGAAGAATATCCCGATGCCGGATGTGGTTTACTATATTCAACCCCTTTTGAATTATTAGTCGCAACAATCCTGTCCGCTCAATGCACCGACAAGATTGTCAATAAAGTCACTCCCATTCTTTTTTCGAAATATCCAAAAATTTGTGACATGGCCGCTGCTGACAAAATTCAGATCGAAAATATTGTTCATCCAACTGGTTTTTACAGAAACAAGGCAAATAACATTATTAATGCCGCATCAGTAATAATAAATTCACACTCAGGAATAGTGCCAAACAATATGGCCGATTTGATTGCTTTAGCTGGTGTAGGAAGGAAAACTGCCAATGTCGTTTTAGGAAATGCATTTGATATCAATGAGGGAATAGCTGTTGACACACATGTCAAAAGAATTTCCAAACTTCTTGAGCTTTCTCTTAAAGACGACCCGAATATAATAGAACAGGATTTGATGAACTTGTTTCGCAAGGATCATTGGACGCGAATAAGTCATCTTTTGATTCAACATGGAAGAAAAACCTGTGTTGCCGGAAAACCAATGTGCAAATCCTGTGTTATAAATTCTTGCTGCCCATATTTTCAAAAAAATGCTGGAAGATAATATCTCAAACTTGAAAAGCTATCTTTTTTAATGGTGCGCCGAAACAATTGACCAGCTAATCTTTATTATTGCGGCGTTCATGACAAAATTGTTCTATTTTTTCTCTTGACTTGTATTTTTATCCACAAAAAGTTGTAAGTTATGCACATTTACACCTCGTCGTACAGATTTGCCCATATTGGCATCAATTACAGAAAAAGTCTTAGATATCAATACATTACTCTAATGTATTACCAACTTGTCATTAATAGCAAAATTTGGTTACCAATTACTCAACATTATTTTTTTAGTTATTCACATTTATTATCTTAAAAGGGATAAACCGATCGAATTCATCAAGGAATAAATCCATAACTACTATAAAAAACAGTTTTTTGACTAATTGTGTTGATGTAAATCAATTATTGAAACAATTTAAGAAATATTTTTACACGACCTTCAAAATGTGAATCCAATAAACAAATAATAATATAAACCAAGTAGATCAAATTTCTATTGGATCGAAGCCTGCTAATGCTCTGAAAAACCAATTCAAGAGGAACAAGGCTGAACAGGGTTATCGGCCACATAAGGGCAAAGGCCTTTATCAGATAGTTATCAAAAAAAATTGAAAACATCAGAATTACAACCAAGGACACAAATAATTGAATTATCTTCTCTTGTCCCAGGTAAATCATTTTGATGAATTTCAATTCAGGATGCCAAACCTTGGCAATCAAAACGATAACGCCAAAAACTGATAATGAGTAAAATGCTTTTCTATTAACAATCAATTTTACCGATTCCCAAAAATTAATTCGTATTGAACCAAGATCGGATAGCGATTCAAACTGAAAAATCAACGTAAGAATACTAAGGACAAATCCCAAAATAACATATTTGAGAATTTGTTTTTTAAACCAAAAAGTTTTTTCCTTCAAAAAGAAAAAATAAAGCAACGCAATTTGTATAATCAATAAAATTGCAAATGATTGATTAATAATTGCTCCCCAATATCCAATAAGTCCTATAAACAGTCCAGCACGATATGTAGAACTTTTTGTGGCCCAAAGAAGCGTCCAAATCCAAAGAACCGAATATGTTGTATTTATTGATGCTCCAAAATCCAGTGCCAAAATCTTTGAAAAAGACCAGGAAGAAAGTAATGCAAATACCCCGAGAAGAGATAACCTTCTCGAAACAAAATATCGCAACAACGCATAAAAAACCAAAAGAAATCCACCCATCCCGACAAAATAAAAATGCATGCTCCACGCAAGTTTGAACAGGACAGGATATTTTTTAAATGGATAATAATTTACTATTAAAAAATTCCAAAGTTGCATGCTGAATTTTTCAGCTGAATCAAAATAAAGCTTGAGGGCCTCTATATTAACCAGAGTTGGTAATTTTGGCACCGAAAACAGGAATAACAGCGCAATGAGTCCCAAAAGTGTTTTTTCAAACGAATCCAGATATCGGAATTCCGCAAAATTGGTGGAAACCGATTCCTTGATAATTTTTCCCCTGGTCGGCCAGGAATAAAAAAGTCCCAGTACAACCCACGTTGTCCAAAAAAGATTATAAATCCATTTTGAAGGCAGAAAACTCAACATATTGAAATATAAAACAATAAATATCATTCCAAGAAACATCCTGTACACAACCCTGTCTATGGACGAATTTACCCTGAAATAGATCTTTAGACGGTAATCAATTTCCTTGCCCAGCAAAAACCACTGGCCAATCATAAAACCGATATAAAGAACCATCATCAGGCATTGCAGGGATTGATTCAGATCCTGGGTTTTTTGTATCCAAACCGGAATCAATAGGAATGAAAAATAACAAATTATCCTGTAGGCAAAAAATCTCGACTTAAGGAATAAAATACCACGGCTTTTAAGTTTATTATTATCGGTTTTTAATTCCATATTTGTCGAATTACCAGACTGATTCTGTCCACTATTTTTAAAAAACAAAGTCAACTTACTGTTAGTATATCCCAGCTTGTTCATGTTGAAAAATACGAAAGGCTTCCGGGAAAGTTAAAAAAGAAATTTATGCCCAGACTCCCCCTCACATTGCATCAACTCACATATATGATATCATCAATTACATAGTGGCGTAGTGTATTTAACCGCCACACCATATCCTACCCATGAGGGGGAGGATGGTCAGTATTCAAAGAGCATCATGGAGGATAAGCTTTGGGTATATCGTTTGGGTCAATAAATACCGGACTACCAAAAGATATCGTGAAACAAATCATGGATGCAGAAAAGTTTCCAATTCGGCAAATGGAAACAAGAAAAGGTAAAATTGATGAAAAAAACAAACTTGTTGTTGAACTCACAAAACTGGTCGAAGAACTAAGAACCACCGTCTCAAACAACAAGGATGCAAGGGACTTACGCGAATTAAAAGTTATTACAAACAACGACATTATAGATATTACACTGGATAAGAACAAGGCCCGCCCGGGTATTTATCAATTTGAAGTCGGTAAATTATCTCAAAAATCCTCCGCCATGACCAGCGGAGTGGAAGACAAGGACGACACCTATCTCGGCGTTGGTTTTGTACGTTATAACCTTCCAAACGGAGAGAGTCGGGAAGTTTATGTTGATGCCGATCACTCATCTCTAACTGGAATCGCAAATCTTATCAACTCCAATGACCGTTTGGGAGTTGGTGCCACTGTCGTAAACGACGGAAGCGGCACTGACGCACCTTGGAGAATTATTCTAAGCCTGAAAGACACTGGAGATGAAAATCTTGCCGAATTTCCATATTTTTATTTTATTGATGGCGAGGAAGACATATATCTGGAATTTGAAAGAGGTGCACATGACTCCCAGGTAAAATTGGATGGATTTGAAATAGAAAGCCAGGAGAATCAAATCAATGATTTAATTCCTGGTACCACCATTGATCTTAAAAAAGCCTCTCCAGGAGAAGAATTTTCCATAAAGATTGCCGAAGACAGGGAAGCAATCGTAGCAAAAATCGAAGATGTAATAGGTAAAATCAATGCTGTTCTTACTTTTATAAAACAACAAAATACTCTCGATGAAAAAACCGATACATCCAGAACACTTGGTGGGGATAACTTGCTGCAATCCTTGGAAATGAGACTGCGTGGCGTAATATTTCGCCCCGTCAGGACCGATCTTGGAAACCGCAGAATCAGTGATGTTGGAATCTCTTTTCAGAGAGACGGACTTTTGAAATTCGACAAAAAACAGTTTGATGCTTTTTTGGCAAAAAACTATGGAACTATTTCACAAATTTTCACTGGATCATATGACGAGAATAGAGTTAAACAACCTGGATTTATGAATATACTGCATCGAATGGCAAATGAATCACTAAGAATGCCAAACGGATTATTGCCACTGAGAAAAAAAACATTTCAGGGACGTATTGATCAAATTGACCGCCGGATACAAGACAAGCAAAGACTTTTGGACCAAAAAGAAAAAAACTTGAAAGATAAATTTGCAAGATTGGAAAGCACAATATCAAGAATCAGAAACCAGGGAGCGGGACTGGCAGGCCTTGGTGGAGGTGCCGCCCTTGATCCTGTCAAGCAACTGGGATAAATGGAAAGGAGATAAAAATGAGTAATTATGGCATGAATGCTTACAAAAAAACATCAATCCACACTGCAAGCAAGGAACAAATTCTATTAATGCTGTATCAAGCTGCAATACGAAATTGTAAAAAATCCATTGAGGCAATAAAGGAGAAGGATGTTGCAAAAAAAGGTGAATTCATTGGAAAACTTCAGGACATCATCATTGAATTAAACAACAGTCTGGACCACAAGGTTGGCGGTGACGTTGCAGATGAACTTTCTTCCCTTTATGATTACGTTCTTTTTGCAAGCACACAGGCAAATATTAAAATTGAAACCGTCCCGCTGGAAAGTTGTTTAAATGTTCTTACAACTCTTTATGATG
The DNA here is from genome assembly GCA_023137315.1 of Bacteriovoracaceae bacterium. GTDB lineage: Bacteria > Bdellovibrionota > Bacteriovoracia > Bacteriovoracales > Bacteriovoracaceae > JAGLPP01. The sequence goes on along the minus strand of JAGLPP010000019.1, from coordinate 102,062 downwards.
GATGGTCGGAAGCAATCAAATCACTTAGAAAAGAAAAGGCACAGAAAGCAACTTCTGACACCAAGAAAGCTGCGGTATAATGATGAATGAAGATATTACCATTTTACTCATGCACCATCTTGATTACTTAAAAAAATTGGCCGACGTTACCAATGGAATATTAAGTGCTGCTAAAAACAACAAGATTGACCTTGTATCCATTGAATCAAAAAACAAGGATCGTATAATAAATATATTGTGCCATTACCAGGATCAAATTAATTTAAAGTTAAATAAAGAAGATCATGGCACGATATCACAGGATTTTCGTGAAATTCTGCTGTCATGGTCACACGAAACGGATGGTTTTCTCAATAAAATAGACAAAATTGATCAGGAAATCGTATCCATTCTGGAAAGCAGGAAAAAAAATATACACCATGACATTATCTCCACCAACAAAAGCAGGATGCAATTCAAGGGATATAACCTGAAAAATGTGCGTCGATAATGGCCGACAAAATACTTCGAGAAAACTTTAAAATAAGTTTTCTCCCATCAAAAGTGGATTGACAATGATGATATTAAATGAGGAAATTATAATGAAAAAAACTAATGAGTAGTTTTTTTCCCACAACCAAATGAACCTTAAGGATGAGGTGCAAATGGTATTCAAAATTTACAAACATCAAACTCACCATACGCCAATTACGGGGAAATATGCATGAATATTCCAAATATTGATAGTTATGAAATTAAAACCTCGAAAACAAATCATAAACTACCGGTGATAAACAAAATTCACCTGCACTCAATATATAATCCTGTCAGAGAAGCTGAAAACCTTATCAAAAAAAACATCGACATCTTTACTAAAAAATCATCAATCTTGGTACTGGGACTGGGATTTGGTTATCACATACAACAGGCATGTTCCGAACTTAAAAAAATTCATGGTGATGATTTTATGATTTACGTTATTGAGCCATGCTCAAAAGTTGTTGATGATTGTCTCGCCTTGAACATTATTTCGCTTGAAAATGTCCGTATTTTGCACGGCAAAACCTGCGATGAACTTTATAGCGAAAAAGACTTCATCGAATTTTTACTTGAAAGTCCGGGAATAATTTCTCATCCACCATCATTTAATCTATATTATGATTACTTTAAATCAATCATAAAATTCAAATCACAATGCTCAATTGATTCGTGGACTGACATCATCACTTCCAAGGAAATCACTCATTATCTGGAAGATCACAAGAATGCTTCCGACATGTATGAAATCATGGAACTTGTCCGCAAAAAACAAGATTCTGGCAATGAGATTGATTATTTATTATTGGCACTTCATGAAATGACAAGCTCACCTCAAAACAGGGCCGTTTAGGAGACAATATGGCACACAATAATATATTAATTATAAATATGAGACGTTTTGGGGATATATACACTACTGAACATCTCATTGGTTCAATCATACAAAACAATCCAAATACGCAAGTATCCATGTTGGTTTACAAGGAATTTGAACATGCGGCAAAAACACTACGCAATGTCAGCAAGCTGTTTGTCATTGATCGCAAAAAAATAATCTCCATTGTTAAAAATGATATCTTCTCGGACGGATACGCCGTACAAAAGCTATATAATGATTTAGATCCAATCCGGGAAAAAAACTGGGATCAAATTCTGAACTATTCCAACGATAAAATTGGTTCGTTCATAACAACCCACCTGACATGTAAACAATCAAATAGCTCATGTCACGGGATAAAATATAAAACTCCGACATGTATTGAATATCCTGATGACTGGTCTGTCATATTTAATGATATTTTACCCTGTTATAAATATACTCCTGTGCATTTTGTTGATTGCTATCATCAAATGCTCAATATTGATTGGCACAAAAAAACTGATTGTCTTGATACAAACCAGGAACATGATCAGGTGGCTGCCGATAATTTACATAAGATAAGAACAAGGGAGTCACACAATGGTCATCAGGTTAAGCTGGTGGGAATACAATTAAAGTCTTCATGTCAAACCAAGGATATTCCGGCTGAATCCATTATAGAACTCATAAATCTTATACTGGATGATCCAAAACTTTACCCGATACTACTAATAGCACCGTTAAATGATGAACAACAGCTTGCCAATGACATAAATAATTATTTTGATAATTCCCTTATAACCATTGAATCTGACTTTCTTGCCCTGACATCCGTGATAAAAAATCTGGATATCATTATAACTCCTGATACAGTCACCAAGCATGTGGCTGATCTTGTAGATACGCCTTTAATCGAAATTTCACTTGGTGCATCACCGTTTCGAAAGCAGGGGACCTATAATCCCAACAGCCTGGTTCTTACACCAATATCGAGCAAAAGAAATTACAGTAGTGAACAGTTCGATGATGTCTCCGTATGTGGAAATGATATTTATAATACAATCCAATATATTCTGGGACATATTCCTGAAAAACTAACTACACTCTCTCCAAATATATCTATTTATAAACCTGTCAGGGACGCGTTGGGAATCAAATATGTTCCACTTATTGGAAATTTTGATGTTCACATGGAGCTTTCTCATATTATGTCGAGATACTATCTGATGTCCCGGTTTAACATCATAACCAGTATCAACTTTAATGACTTCACCCATTTTGAAAAAAATAAAATTAAAGACTGGCTTTCCATGGAAAAAAATGCTGTCACTAATGCAACAAAAAAAGTTCTTTCTACATTGAGATCACTTTTACAATCTCAAAAAAATATTCGAAAAACAAAAGAATTTATTCAGACATTGGACCAACTACTATCAATTTGTAACAGCAATAGTCTTGTTGCAATCGCAGCTTTGAGTTTCAGGGCCCGAATAGAATCAATGTCCGGATCATCTTTTACAAAAAACATCAAGGAAATGGAATCTCTTCTATATACATTCAGAAATGAGATACAAACAATTTTAAATTGTATCAAGCACCTTGAAAATTCCATTGCTGAACAAGAAATTAATTCCCGATTACCCCACGCAACTGCAAGTGATTTAAAAAAGACAACGCGGTTACACGATTAACCCGTTATCAAGGATTAAATATGGTAAATGAACAGGAACTCAATACAAAAATTGAACAAATAAATGAAGACTTGAAACAACTTCGCCCATTAACGGAAGAAGAACTCGCAATTTTATTTTTATCCACAATGTTTGAAGAGGAAGGACATGAATGCAAATAAACCAGATCTAAAATCAAGTCCCGGCCCTGAGACAAATTCTGCACCAAAAACAATCTGCATCGTGCAGATGACGAGGATAGGGGACGTATTACAAACTCTACAGGCAGCTCAAATGCTCAAATTACAACACCCGGGAGTACGACTTATCCTGGTTGCCAGGCAACAATTTGCAGAACCGTTGGAGTTTATACTGGATAAAACTTTTGATCGTTGTTTTTATATTAATCTAAAAACCCTTATGCCGGATAAAAATACATCCATCGAAACCGCACAACAGGCAGTTAAAAATTTTACCGGTTCACTAAAACTTGAACACATACAGGTTACCGTAAACCTGTCTTTTTCAAAATCATCCGCATATTTAACCTCCCTGATTCCATCCACTCACAAGCTCGGACTTTACTATGACAACTTAAACAACCTTAAAATAACAGATAAGTGGTCACAGTTCATATACTCAAACGTAATGGGAGGACCGCTGAATCCATTCTCTCTTATTGATATTTATAAATGCATGCTTGGTGTTTCCGACATTCCGGAAATTAATCAACAGCAAAAGAAAAAAACAAATACCATCGTTATTCATCCATTTGCCTCAATAGCTAAAAAATGCTGGAAGGCCAACAAATGGTCTGAGGTTTTATATCAACTTCTCAAAAATCTGAATAAAATCACTATTACTATTGTTGGGACAAAGAAAGAAGGAGAGGATATAGTAAAAATTCTCAACTCCCCACTCTTGTCAAGATACAGTGAACGCATAAATAATCTTTGCGGCAAAACATCGATAAAGGATCTTTTTTCCATAATGGACTCTGCCGACCTTTTTGTTGGCCATGATTCCATGGTGGGGCATATAGCTTCGTTAACAAATACAAAATCAATAACCATATCACTTGGCACCGTACGTCCACATGAAACCACACCGTATGGACGAGACAACTTTAATATCACACCAACAACAAAATGCTTTCCATGCTTTCCAGATGATAATTGTGATTATCATCAATGTCACAGCGATATCCCATATCAGGTTGTCTATACAGCAGTAAGACAATTTATTCTGGAAGGAACCATCACAAAATCTTATTTGGAGGAAAATAATTCATGTTTCCTGCTGAATTCAGTTAACGTGTTTGCAAGCAAATTAACCTCTTCCGGCCATTTTCAACTGCACGAAATTCTTGAACACAATAAAACAACAAATGGCATATTCATACTATTCTATCGTATTTGCTGGCAATACCTGTTTAATTCCATTGAAGAACCGCAGTCCTTTCCTGCATTATCAAATAATACACACCAACAGATGTTACATTATATAAATGGTCTGCAATACCTATTCGAACTTTGCAATTTTGGACAAAAATATTCACGTTATATCCTTGAAGAAGTCTCCTCAAAAATTCCAAGATTGGAAAAAATCAAAGAATACTCGAACAAAATTGACGAAATCGATGAATTGCAGAAATTAATAAAACATACATATCCACATCTGTCCCCGATTATTGATTACTTAACTGTTCAAAAAGGAAATTTAAATGGAATTAATATCATTGAATTGGCAGAGGGTTCTTTCACTCTTTATAATGAGGCCTCCAATTTAATAAGTATCATTCATGAGCTTCTTGAAAAAACAGTTGCTGAACACAAAATCAAAAATAAAATTTCATCCATAAACAACGAATTTAATTCAAACAGGTAGGCAAAAATGGCAATGATTACCGTAAACAGTAAAGAGATCAATCATAATATCAACACTCAAACAACTATAAATGAAATTATTGATATGGTCCTGGACACAGCCGAAAATGATAATAATGTTGTAACCGACTTAACTGTTGATGGAAAACAGGTTGATGTTTATGATAATGATGAAAAATTAAAGACAACTGTAGGAGATTTTCAGGAAATTAATCTTACCGTAAAATCCAGTCTGGAGCTTGCATTTGAGGCATTGGATTCATGTACCCACTATATTGATGTTGTTATGAAAAAAATTGATACTTTAACATCCCTTTATTCGGAAAATGAAATAATGCAGGCAAATGCACTTTTTGCAGAAGTTATTGAAATTATGGATCTGTTCATTCAACTCATGACCAAAATCCATCGAAGCATCAGAACACATACAAAGGACAATTTTAACAAAGCACCTGTTATACAGGATCTGGAAATCCATCTACTATCCATTTTAAAGGCACTTATCCCAGCAAAAGAAAGGAATGATTTGATCATGCTTTGTGACTTGCTAGAATATGAGCTGATGGATAATCTGAAGCGATGGAAAATAAATGCCATTCCAGAACTAAAAAAATACAAAACCCAGTAAAAATCTTTTTATTGGGAAATAATCCTTCATCAAATGATCATCTGGAAAATCTTTCTCAATTTATTGATAAAAAAACATATGCATCCATATCACCATCAGCTTCACTTGCCGATTTGACCATTGAATCATTGGATGATTCTTATCTGATAAATATCACGCAAAAAAGGTTTTTACAAAGATCCTATAGGCTGGCCAAAAACTTCAATTCGTTAAAGTTCTTCCTGACAATGATCTGTCGCATTTTACCGTTGAAAGATAAGATTAATATGTTTTACAGTCCTGATGGCAAGATGTTAAAAATTGAAAATTCAAACCTGTCTCGTCTAAAGCGAATCAATTCACACATATTGAAATCAAACAACTCAAAATCAGGCAATACACAAATAAAGAAGATAATGTCCCAAAAAAAAGAAATGGATCGTCTTTTTAACCAATGTAATACTCTCGAAGATCTTCCACGGGCATTACTGGGTTTGAGGCCCTTTAAAAATTATCAGACCAGCCAGGTCCTGATACATGAGAAGGGAAATACAACAGGCGAAAACCTACATTATAATGTCACTCGCGGATATATATATGACAAAATTCCAATTAAAAATTTTAATAAAATATATTCCCTGATTAAAAAAAGTAAAACAAAACTTTTTAATCAATCACAAATACTTGAAGAAACCTTGGGTGTAATTGGAACATTTCTCGCACGTGAAATTAATTTAAAAAAACACAGTATTATTATAATACTGTCCCGTAATGATCTATTTCCAGCATCTATTATGGAAAGAGAATTCTTCAACGTATTAACCCACTATCTTTCGCCTGTTTTTGACGAGCTTCTCGAGCAATACCTCTCAATAAAAAAGAGCCTTCATCTTGCCTTGTTCCTGAAAAATTTACCATTTCCGCTGACAGTAATTAAAAATACCGAACATATATATGTTAATGACCGTGGAAAAATATACTTTGATGGTTCAGATACCGTTAATAAAAAGAAAAAAATTATTCCAATACTTAATCAATATGAATTAATACTTATTGACCCGGACAAGGAAACACACACCACAGACATGTACCACTTTCAGAGAATCTCTCTGTTGGGAGAACTTCTAAATACACTTCAACACGAACTTAATAACCCACTCTTTGGGCTTAAATTGACATCCAAACTTTTAGCCGAAGATATGACAAAAAATGACCCAAGGGAAATACTGCATGATATCACCTCAAGCTGTCATCGATGTCAAAATATTATCAAAAACTTCTCTCTACTATACTACAATAAGGAATCATTCACCGTTATTAATCTGGAATCAATATTGAATGAAATACTTGTCCTGACAAAGAGTGAAACAAGAGGTCTTGAAAGAAAAATTAAATTTTCAAAAAATCTATGCCCAAAGGATTGGAATATCTTTGTTAATCCAACCTGGCTTACGCAAATTATCTTCAATTTCATAATTAATAGTGCGCAGGCAATAAAATCAATGAATGTTCCGTTGGAACAGCACAAAATTGTTGTTAACGTTAATTTTTTTGAAAATGATTCCAAGCCAATTTCCATTTCAGTATCCGATACAGGACCGGGTATCTCCACAACCGTCATGGATACATTGCTGAATCCTTTTGTAACAACCAAGACTCACGGCACCGGTCTTGGTCTGTCAATTTGTAAATATCTTGCAAAAAAACTTGATGCCGATATGGAATTTCAAAATAATTCCCCGTTGCCAGGGGCCACTTTTAAATTAAGACTCCCATATTTGGAGCAATAAATTTCGTTTATGAAAAAAATACTCCTTATTGAAGATGAACTTCTATTACAAAAATCACTGAAAAAGCTGCTAGAACGAAAAGGTGCACAAGTTATTGAAACTTCATCTGGCAAAGAGGCAATTAACAAAATTGAAACCAATAATTTTGACAGAATCATATGTGACCTGATGTTACAAGACATCTCTGGTTTTGATGTAATTGAGGAATCGAAAAAAAAATATTCATTAAATGAAATTAGTCAGTTATTTATAATCATTACGGCCTACAGCTCAAGACAAGTTTTGGAGAAAGCAAAAGCATATGGATGTCTGGTTATTGGCAAGCCATTTGATGACATCAATGCAACATTGGAGCTGTTTTTAAAATAATAGGATTCCCAATAATGAAAAAAATTAAAAGAGCAACAATTATACTAAAACCAAATGTTATTGATGATTTCAAGGATTTTTTCCCAAAGTTCATTAATTGGCTAAATGCAAACAAAATCGAAATACAAATTTTCAGTTTTGAGAAAGAGAGAATCTGCCAAATAGTTGGCAAAATTCCAGACTTTGTGACCTTCATCAAAAAAAAGGAACTGAACGATCGCACCGACCTTGCCATAAGCCTTGGAGGTGATGGTACATTGATTGGACTTTGCAGGGATACTGTAAAACTTGATGCACCAATTTTTCCCATAAATCTCGGTAAACTTGGATTCCTCACTGAATTTTCAAAAAATAATTATCAAAAAGAACTTGAAAAAGTCATAACTGGAACAGTTTCAGTATCAACAATATGGCCTTTTCACGTAAGCATTATGGATGGACAGGAAAAAGTTTTTGAGTCACTTTTTTTGAACGATGCAGTCCTGGGAAAAAATAATATCTCCAGATTAATAAATCTATCTGTTGAAACAGATAATGAAAATATTTTTGATATATCAGGAGATGGTATAATCATCAGCTCACCGCAAGGTTCGACGGCCTATTCACTGTCTGCAGGTGGACCGATTATACACCCAAGTGTGAATGCAATTGTTTTAACACCAATCTGTCCGCATACGCTCAATTCAAGACCGTTGGTTATCCCGGACAACAAAAAAGTAATACTTCACATCAAGGAAAACGAAGAAGAAGTCATATTAACGCTTGATGGACAATCGGCAATAAAATTATCACCACAAAGTACTGTCTCCATCTCCAAGTCCTCAAAAATCAATTATCATATTGTAAAGAATCCAGAAAAAAATTATTTCAACAATTTGAGAGAAAAATTTATCCACGGAAGAAGATTATAATTTTTTAATCTTTTTTTGGATCATGAGTACACCAAAAATAAGAAGAAAAAAACCAACAAACCCCCTGGCAAGTGCCACTTCCGGATGAATTCCCATTCTTACTTTGAACATATAGAAAATGAAGGTTGGAATAATACTATAGAAAAATGCGCGAACCACAAGTCCGGCATAACTACGCTTACGATTTTTTACAGGTTTTTGACTATTATCATTCATCCGTGCAATCCATACCTAAAAATTGAAATTTATAAATTTATGAAGATAAATATTTTTTTATCTTTTCAATAAACTTATTCATCCTTTGAAGAAATATGTGATCTGTTTCCAAAAATCGTACTGATACCCTTGTACCTGGATAATAATACTTGCTGTTTTTGACCGGATCAATTAAATCAACATTGGTAACTCTTCCCGACAGACTCAATGTCTCTTTTCCAAATTTTAACGTTATATCCGGGATAATATTATTTTGTTTAATACCAATTGTTTCCTGCCTGGAAAAGATGAATGATATACCCATGGTACTAAGATCAAAGCAATTTTTACGAAATATTTTGTTTTCCCACTTAAATACACATTCAACACTGGAATTCAGCTCTTCAAGCCTCTCTTGCTTTCTTCTTTCATGACAATATTCAACCTCCGGCCAGTAAAGTGTCAACTCATCCTTGAATGACTTATAGTCACACACAAAAAATGCCGACTTTTCCGGAATATGAATGTTAATTTTTCCATGCCCTGTTATCATTTGCCCGAGATAATAATAAGAATTACCGACAGGCTCCATAAGCATTTCCATTCGCCTGACGTCAACTCTTTTTATTTTCACCTCTGCTTTTACAACACCACTACTGGATATCTGCCAAATATATATCAACTCATTTTTTTTCAAGGTATCCTCAAGAATATTCTGAACTTCCTGTGGATTTACTTTTCTAAATCTTGGTTTCGTTTTCATAATCAAACTGTAGCATGAAAAATCATGGCCATAAATATTTTAAAATACATAAAATAAGCCCATCCCCCCTGGCAACAAACGTCACCAGGGAGGATGGGCTTAGTCGCGGGGATTTCCCCGCTCCTCAATTTTATAAAAAGCTTCAAATTTTTTTCTTCTTAATCAAGAGGGGGATGAGTTATCACCCCCCAATTGATACTATTAATTAATCAGCCTAAGAGCTGAATTTGATATTTGATTCGCCTGTGCCAATGTAGAAATCGCAGATTGCTTTAGTACGTTGGCAGAAGCTAACTTAGCCGAAGAATCAGCAATGTCAACATCCTGAATCTTTGATCTTGCTGAATCCTGGTTGATAGTTTGAACTTCCAGGTTACTTACTGTTGACTGAAGACGACTTTGGATTGAACCAAGATTTGACCTCAGACCAATAACCTGATTAATACCGCCATCTATGGTGTCAATGGCCGAAAGAGCATCATCCTTGGTTGAAAGAGTTGTACCCGCTACACCAATCGCTTCAGCAGAGGCATCAGTCGCTTCAGCATCAAACTGAATAACGTTTTGCTCTCCTTCAAAGGCACCAACCTGAAAATCCATTGTTCCACCACCTCCGGATTCACCACTCAAAAGTGAATTTCCGTTAAATACTGTTGAGGCTGAAATTCTATCCACTTCTGTAACCAACTGTTGATATTCCTTGTCGAGAAATCCTCTTTCATTGTCACCTACGGTATCAGAGGCGGCTTGGATTGTTAGTTCCCTGAGTCTTACCATAATATTGGAAATCTCGTTAAGTCCACCTTCTGCGGTCTGAACCAGTGAAATACCATCACTGGCGTTTCTTGTTGCTTGTCTTAAACCTCTGGTCTGCGCTTCCAGATTGGTTGAAATACCTAATCCAGCAGCGTCATCAGCAGCTTTGGTAATTCTTTTACCGGAACTCAATTTCTCCATCTGAGCGTCACTGTCTGTTGATACTTTTCTCAAGTTTTTCTGCACCGCTTGAGAAGCAATGTTTGTACTAATTCTTAAGCCCATCTTATTCTCCTGTTAATTTGTTAGCGTTTCCCTGTCTAATACCCGACTTTTTTCATCGGACAACAACTGTATCGTCAGGGCCGCAGAATACTTTAGCTTTCCACTCGGTTATTTATAAAAAAATGGACTTTTCCTGTAATTACATAGTGTTAGGAGGTGAAATATTTGTGGTCCCATAGGGGCATAAAGAACAAAACCCCCCACCGGGACATTCACCCGGTGGGGGGTTTTGAGAAGATATCGAAATAAACTGATCTTATCCAATCAACTTAAGTGCCATGGATCCTGCATTATTGGCCTGTCCCAAAACTGAGATACCAGCATTAGATAAAATATTGGTCTTCGTCAGTTCCGCACTTGCCTGAGCAATATCAGTGTCTCTTATTCTGGAATTTGCAGCTGCCAGATTCTCAGTTTGAACTTCCAGATTTGAAATCGTGGACTGTAGTCTGTTTTGTAGAGCACCAAGATTTGCACGATTACCATTTAAATGATTTATTGCAACATCAATATTATCAAGATTGCCCTGTGCATCTGCCTTGGTTATAACACTGGCCCCATCAAGTCCCAATGCTTCAAGCTTTGCATCAGTATCAGAAGGCGAGTAGGTCAATCTATCAAAGTCAGGATTATTCATCATACCAATCTGAATATCCATGGATTCTCCGCTGCCATCGATCAGATTCTTACCATTAAATTGTGTAGAAGATGCAATCCTGTCAACTTCTTGTGTTAGGTTTTTAAATTCAAGATTGGAAAATTTTCTTTCAGCATCCCCGATTGTGTCGGAAGCTGCTTGAACAGATAGTTCTCTCAATCTGATAAGGATGCTTGAAATTTCATTCAAACCACCCTCTGCGGTCTGTATAAGTGAAATACCATCGCCAGCATTTCTGGTTGCCTGTTGGCTACCTCTAATGCTTGCTTTTAATTTTTCGCTAATTGCGAGACCGGCAGCATCGTCTGCCGCCATGTTGATTCTTGAACCGGATGATAATTTGTTAAGTGCACTTGATTGCCGATTTTGAACGACACCCAAATTTCGTTGTGCTTTTAGCGACTGAATGTTTGTGTTAATTCTTAAACCCATATTAATCTCCCCAAATCGTTTAGACCTCCTTGTGTTATTCTGCAAACGCCCTTGTTTGCATGTTCCCCCAGTGTGAAGCCTTTCATTCAAGCTTCACAAAGATTGTCGGAACCAGTGCAAAGAACTTTAGTAAATTTTAGGAAAAAAGTGCCTTTTTTTTGAGATAGTCCGAGCATTTCTATCGGAAATTACAGGGAAAATATTGAAAATACGTTATCTCTATAGCGTTTTTGTCAGGTACTATCTTTTATTTTTTCAATTAATGAAGTAGTGGAGTACCCATTTTTGAAGGATAAACTTTTTACTGTTCCTCCATTTTTCAAAACAACATCAGAACCAACTATGTCCTCTTTTTTCCAGTCTCCACCTTTTACAAGAATATCAGGTCTGACAGCGGTTATAAGTTCATAAGGTGTATCTTCAAAGAAGATTTCAACAAAGTCCACCGCATTTAGATTTTCCAAAAAAAATTTTCTGTCTTCTTCATTGCAGATCGGCCTTTTCTCACCTTTCAACCTTCTAATACTTTCATCTGCATTAAGACCCATAAAAAGAACATCTCCAAGAGCTTTTGCCTCATTCAAGTAATAAAGATGTCCAACGTGGAGAATATCAAAACATCCGTTTGTAAATACAACTTTTTTGTCCTTGTTTAAATCAAGAAATTTCCTTGCACTTGAAGACAATTTAAACATTAAATCCTCTCGGCTATCTTTGTATCAGATAATTTTCCATGGAAATCCATGAAAAGTGGGGCACCTAATGCAAGAAATGATACAATTGAACTTAATGACCGAACAAAGGTATGAACAAGTGTAATAGTCTTGCTGTCTGTTCTTACCAGTTGAAGATTCATCACATATTTTCCAGGAGTGTTAAAAAAATCCAGAAGTGTAAAATAAATTACATAGTACGTAAGAAAAAATGTTGTCGCAAAAACGGCCATATGAACAGTGTCAATAAAATTTAATAAATTCATGACTTTCACGCCTGGAACAATCAAGAAAATTGCCACGGTCACAGATAAAAAAAGTAAAATAACAAGTAAATCAATTGCCCACGCACAGGCCTGTCTACTACGTGAAATATTTATCTCTTCTGATTCCGGATTTGATCTTTCAATACTGATTTCTTCTTTTTGATATTCTTCAACTGTGGATTTTTGAAATATATCCAAACATGGGCCTCGATTTGTCCTTATATGTTCTGCACTTGTAATATGTTTCAAAAAAGTATTTGGAAGCGTTCTTTTATTGCTGTTAAATCCCAAACCTGATGTCACAGGTTTGAAATTTATATCATCCAAATCCACATCACCTTTTTCAAATTCAATTTTGATAATATTTTCATCATCTCGTGATTGCGTCATAAAAATCCCCTTAAGTAACTCTTTTTTAATGATAATAAATCATTCTAACTTACTCAAATACTTTGAGCGAATTTATGTAGTGCATTATTTTTAAAACTGTCTCAGACCATGGATCAGTCCGGCAGCAACGCATGCAGCAGTGGGTGCCCTTAGTATTGGCGTTGACAAGTGGATTGTATTAATCGATTTATTATTACATATTTGATCTTCCTCCTCCAAGGCAAATCCACCTTCCGGTCCTATTATAAATAATACCTTTTCTTCCGGGCCAATAGGACTCAAGGAACAATCATTTTTTTTGGTGGAGGAAAAATAAAATAGTTTGTCGTATTGATCAAATTTTCTCTCAAGTTCATCCAAATTGATTGTTGGATCTATTTTACTTCTAAATGGATTATTCGACTGAATCATGGCATTTTCAATAATAAGCTCCATTCGTTTCGTCTTTTTAACTTCATTTAATTGCGAATATCTTGTTTTTAAAGGAATAATTTTGTTAATACCAATTTCAACACATGACCTTATAATTGTCTCCAACGCCTCCTTTTTGGGTAAACCCAACGCCAGATGCAACAAGATTTCCTGTGTGTGTATTTTTTTCTCTTTAACTTCAAGAATTACCGATCCTGCATCAATTTTCAAAACTGTTGTTAAAACAGTGTGTCCATTCCCGTCAAGAATCAAAACTTCTTCTCCAACCCTCGTTCTTGCCACCTTGATTACGTGATACATCTTTGAATCTGCAAATGTCAGTTGATTGCCTGGATTTATTTGTTCAAAGATAAGCAATTCATCAAATATTGCCCTCATTTATTCTTCCTAGGGGATAGTCGTAGCAATAGTGCCCGCCATTCGTTACGCTTTTCCTCTTTTACCAACTCCAGCCTGTTGTAATTTTTTAAAATTGTATCGCATTGATCTTCAAGAATACCTGAAATAATCAAATAACCGTCTGAATCAAGGGAGTCCTGCAAAAATACTTTTTCATCAAGCAGAACATCCTGAAGAATATTTGCAAAAATTAACTTATATTTTTTCGCTTTATTCATCCTTTTTCTAATAATCAACGAATGCTGATCCATTGCCTTGTTTTTAAAATTAATTGTAATATTTTCAAGACAGTTGTCCATGGCATCAACATCAACATCACAAAATGTAACTGGTATTCCAAGTTTCCTTATAACAGAAATTCCCAATATTCCCGAGCCGCACCCAAAATCCAGGCACTCACCGGATATATCATCATGCCCTTTTAAAAGATCATCAAATATTTTTAAACATAACCATGTAGTTTCATGATAGCCTGTTCCAAATCCCATTCCAGGATTTATATAAATAATATTTTGATCTTCCGTTTCCTTTTCTTTCATATCCCAGACCGGATAGACCTTCAGTTCGGGTGAAATTTCAATTGGTGAATAATATCTTCTCCATTTTGTGTTCCAATCCTCCCATTTCTTTTGTTCAATGTGGTGATTGAACCCATTAACCACCTGCCCTATATATTCATTAAATTTTTCCGCTCTATCTTCCGCATTTTTTCCATAAAAAATGAATTTAGTTTCCGCTTTTTCTTTTTGTTTCCAAACTTTTTCAATCTTGTCTAAAACTTCCTCTGGAATCTCATCTGAAACCAGGGCCTTTTCCCCCAACACTGAATCTACCTCACGTTGTTCCATTACATATTCTTCAATATCGTGACACCCATAATCTCTTGAAGCCACTTCCATAATCTCTGCAAGGTTATCAATTCCATTTTTGGGATTTTCAAGAAATACAATATAAAAATATTTTTCCACTTTCGAATCACTCTTTTTTATTATTAAAAATAATAGATAAAATTGATTAAAGACAGGGAATCAGGCAATACTAATTCAAGGTTTCTTCCCTTTGTGACTCTTCCCTTCTGAGATAACTGGGGGTATCCAATTCCTCTTCATCAAAATTAATAAACCCCAATTTTTCAGCAATTGATTTCGCCTTGATGGCACCTCCGTTCAGGCGATTATTATCTGCGCCTGAAGAAGTCTTGATTATCCGGTTTTTTCCAGCATTCACATCACTTTGTGGATTTTGTTTTGTATCCTGATACCTGTGTGCAGCCTGCTTTATTGATTGAACCAGTGATGATTGAGTGCCAGCCTCTTTCTGTGTACTAATCTGTTCAATATTCTCTGAGGAAACCTCTGTCTCCACAACATCACCATGTACCTGTATGGATTCATCTGCAGTTTGACTTATATCAGTATCAAGTGTTTTGTTTGCTTCTCTGACTGCAGCAGTGGTTACACGCTCCAATCCTCCAAGCCCAGTGGCAATAACCGTCACCTTTATATCGTCTTCCATCGTATCATCGATGACTGTTCCAAAAATAATCTCAGCCTCTTCGTCAGCTGCTTCCATTATCAGCGTTACTGCCTCATTTGTTTCATGCATTGTAAGCGATTCATTGCCAGTGATATTGATAATAATACCGGTAGCACCATCAATTGATATATCTTCAAGAAGTGGAGAACTTATAGCTTCTGTAGCAGCCTTTATTGAGCGATCGGGTCCTGCACAGACTCCTGTTCCCATCAAGGCCAGTCCCTTATTGGCCATTACTGTACTCACATCTGCAAAATCCGCATTGATATGTCCGGTACTGTTAATGAGATCGGAAATACCCCTTACGGCATTCAATAACACATCATCAGCTTTCTTGAATGTTTCAACTAGAGAAAGACTCTCTCCAGCAAGATATAAAAGTCTTTGATTCGGTATTGTAATCAGAGAGTCAACATTCTCCTCAAGGGTTGCAATACCCTGTTCGGCTTGACGAAATCTTTTTTTCCCTTCAAAAAGAAACGGCTTTGTTACAACACCAACTGTAAGTGCGCCCAACTCCTTGGCGAGTTTTGCAATAACAGGAGCTGCTCCGGTTCCTGTTCCACCACCCATACCTGCGGTAATAAACACCATGTCTGAACCACTAATAATTTCACTTAATTTTTCATATTCATCCAATGCCGCTTTTCTACCAACTTCAGGATTTGCACCTGCACCCAATCCTTTTGTAACTTCTGCTCCAAGCTGAATTTTTATTGGTGCCAGATTAGCTGAAAGTGCCTGTACGTCCGTATTGGCAACAATATACTCGACTCCCTTCAGACCCGCATTTATCATTGTATTAACGGCATTCGAACCACCACCACCAATTCCTATTACCTTGATTTTTGCGCCGTTTGTCCTATTGTTTTCACCACTATCACTAATTTCAAACATGTAATTCCCCCATTAAAAAATCTCCTTGAAAACAGATTTCAAGGATTCACTCAATCTGACAACTAAATCCGCATGATGAGTTTCACTATCTTTATATTTACCATGAATGGTATTCTCTTTTTGGGCCTCCAGAAGAAGTCCCAAAACTGTGGAATACTTCGGATTTTGCATAAT
Organism: Bacteriovoracaceae bacterium; assembly: GCA_023137315.1. Taxonomy (GTDB): domain Bacteria; phylum Bdellovibrionota; class Bacteriovoracia; order Bacteriovoracales; family Bacteriovoracaceae; genus JAGLPP01. Next base: position 85,555 of record JAGLPP010000019.1, on the reverse strand, counting down.
ATTTGTCATCCCTCCAAAAGGGGATGGATAACCAATTTTCACAGGCCTTTCCAATATATATTCACCAAGCTCTGCAATACCTTTTATAAGTGCCCCACCTCCGGTAAGTATGCACCCTCCGGTAATATCATTTTCAAGTCCTCTTTCATCTATAATATTTTTTATCAACCCGAACAACTCGTCTGCTCTTGCGCCAAGAACAGCTGCAACCTGGGAAAGTTGCACATCCCTTGGTCTTGTTCCATGTAATCCCTGAACAGTGATGTTCGCTGACTGATCAAGAGTTTCAGCAAGCACTGATCCATGATAAATTTTCACTCTCTCTGCTTCCATATATGGAATTTTCAAGGCAACTGCCAAATCATTTGTAAAATGATTTCCACCAACAGGAATAATCTGTGAATGAATCAGACTGCCATCCTTCCATATCGCAATATCTGTTGTGCCGCCGCCAACATCCACAAGAACAACACCCAACTCTTTTTCTTCCAAAGAAAGTACTGACCCCGATGAAGCTATTGGTTGCAAAATAACATTATTAACCTTGACTCCGGCCAATTCCGCACATTTTATCAAATTTTGAATCAGTGATATGGAACCTGTCACTATATGGACATGTGCTTCCAGTCTTACTCCACACATTCCGACAGGATTTTTAATCCCGGAGGTATTATCAACTCTAAATTCCTGTGGGAGAACATGCAAAACCTCTCTGTCCGACGGAATAATCACGGCCTTAGCCGCTTCCATAACCCGGTTTACATCCTCTTCCGTAATCTCAGAACCCTTTACAGCAACCACACCAGAGCTGTTAAAGCTGTATATATGACTTCCAGCAATTCCAATTGTTGCGCTGGAAATCTTGACTCCGGACATGAGCTTGGCTTCTTCAAGCGAAGCGCTTATGGAACTTACCGTCTTATCGATATTAACAACCGATCCTTTTTTCAAACCTTGACTGGGATTTGTTCCTATACCGACGATTTCAAATTCTGAACCAGGATTTTCAATACCAACAATCGTACATACTTTTGTAGTACCAATATCCAAACCAACAGTGATGTTTCTTTCTTTCATGAGATTCCCTTCTCATAATATAGACAGATTCATTCTGTCTAACTCCCAAATATTAGGGCATACTCCGGCCCCAACTATCACCACTCACTATAATGCTAAAATTTGTCACTGAACTTGACAACAACTTTTTTAGCATTTGTTAAGTTAATGATTGAAGGAATTTTCTCCTTCTTCTGCATATATAAAATAATTTTATGTAGTTTATCCATTTTTTCCTTCCAATTATTTTTCCCTATAAAAATGCTGGATGGATGTCCCTTGTATGACATAATAATTGTAAGCTCCCCTGAATCACTTAGTATAACCTCTGCCAGACGACTTTTTACATCTTGTCCCACCGTCTTGATTAATTTAGCAATCCGATACTGTATTGATTTCTCCATTTCCCCAACCGGCAATGCCAAATAGGGGAGTTCTCTTGTCAACTTTTTCTCATTCCTCAGAAGCATTTCGTAAACCGGATCATATAATTCACCATTTTCAACCAAAATGGCACTATATGTATCCATGCCTCCGTCCTTGTAGACCTGGACCTTCATAAGTGGTTCCGGGCATTCAAACTTTAGAACAAGAAATTTTTTTATAGGATCATAGGTTATTCTATAATTTGAAATAAAATATTTATCGCTTAGTTTCTCCCTGATAATTTCCTGTTTCAAGCTCCTTAGAGATTCTTCCTGCTCAAATATTTTTACCAACCTCATAGTCAGGGTACCAGCAGATCTTGAAGGACAATTACCAAAATAGGTCCGATATTTTATCTTAACAGGTTCTGCCAATGCATATTGACAAATAAATTGAACGCAAAATAATAAAAGAAGAAATATTATTCTGAATTTATAGTTTGACTTCTGTTTCAAACAATACCCCAAAGTAAAGTTTTAACTCATCCTGGACCACTTCTACAAGCTCTCGAACATTGTGTTCGTTGGCATCCCCGCGGTTGATTATGAAATTTCCATGGAGTTTGCTAATCTCCAAATCACCGACAGAAAATCCCTTGAATCCCATTATATCAATATATTGTCCTGCCAGACAAGTTCTCTCACCTATTTTATTCTTAAACACGCTACCGCAGGTTTTTTTATGCACAGGCTGACACTTCTTTCTTGTTCGAATTTCATTGCGAATAATATCAACAACCCGCTCATTCTGTCCCAAATGGCCCAACTTCACTTCGTAAACAACATCTCCATCTTCCAAAAAATTATTTCCCCTGTATGCAAAGGATTCCATTGTCACATCATATTCCTTGAATTTTCCGCTTTTCGTAACAACCCTTACACATTTTACCAATCGTCCAATCTCGCCAAGCTTGGTACCAGCATTCATAAACACGGCCCCACCAACCGTTCCCGGAATTCCGGCCATACATTCCCATCCTGAAAGATTGCGATTAATCGCATGAGTTACCAATTGTGATAATTTTGCAGATGCCGGAACTGTGTAAAATTCCCTTGTTTCATTAAATATTTTTTCATTAAAAATAAAATCCAATTTAAGATATGGAATATCTGAACACTCCGGCAAAATAATATTGGAGCCATTTCCAAGAACTTGAAATTTGATCTTTTTCTCATTAAAAATTGCAAGTACTTTCTGAAGCGCATCGGACGTAAATATCGTCACCAGATCACCGCATGCTTTCAAAGAAAGAGTTGAGTGGTTTTTCAAATTGAGTTGTGTCTCAATATTGATTTCATTCACACCACCCAGTAATTGACATAAATTCATATGTTATTCCAATTCTTTTACAACTTCCTTGATCACCTTACTTACCGAACCGGCCCCAAAAGCTGCAACTACAACCTTTTCATTCCGGTTGGAACGAATAACATCTCTAATCATATACATATCATGGAGAGCCTTTGAGAAATTGGGATGTATTTTATTTATATCACAACTAAGAGCCTCTGAATCAATTCCCGGAAGTTCCTTTTCACTCGCAGCATAGATTGGGCCAAGATAAAGTTCATCAGCATAATTGAAACAATGATGGAATTGATTCCAACAATCCCTGGTACGTGTGTATCTGTGTGGCTCAAAAAGAGCAATTATTTTTGACTCAGGGGATATTTCTTTAAGCGTACGCAAAAATGTTGATATCGCAGTTGGATGATGGGCATAATCGTCAACAATACTCATGCAATCGTCACTATAAAGGACATTAAATCTTCTTCCTATTCCATCAAACTTGTCCATTGATCTGGAAATACTCTCGAAGTCTATTCCGAGTAAATGCGATATGGCTATTGCTCCAAGGGAATTCAAAATATTATATCTTCCTGGAATGGATATTCTTACTTTTGTTTTAAAATCATTACGATAATACAAGTCATATATTGAACCGGACAACGTATGACTTATGTTTTTTGCAAGATAGTCCACCTTTTCAATTGTTCCATCATCTATTCCAAATGTTACGGATGGTTTTTTCATTTTCCTTTTAATATTCATCAAATTATCGTCATGAATATTCAACGCACACGAACCGAAGAACGGTATTTTATTGGCAAATTCATCAAATGCAGCAACAAGTTTTTGATTCGTACCATAGTAATCCATGTGATCCGCATCAATATTTGTAATAATGGACATAATCGGATTTAAAAGCAGAAATGATCCATCTGATTCATCGGCCTCCGCAACCAGATAATCCCCCTTTCCAACCTTGGCATGACCGGCCAGATTAGTGACAACTCCACCAATCATATAGGAAGGGTCTTTACTGTTTTCCTTCAGGATTGTCGCCAACATACCAGTCGTTGTCGTTTTTCCGTGTGTCCCGGCAACTGCAACTCCACACTTTAATCTCATTAATTCAGCCAGCATTTCCGCTCTTTTGATAACAGGAATATTCTTTCGCTTGGCCTCAATTATTTCAGGATTATCATCCCTTACAGCTGACGTATATACCACTACTGAAACATCGGATACATTATCTGAATAATGTCCGATAAAAATTTCAGCACCAAGCAGGGACAACCTTTTTGTTGAGTCAGACTCCTGCATATCGGAACCTGTAACTTTAAACCCAAGAGTCAGCAACACTTCGGCGATACCACTCATACCTATCCCGCCAATACCAACAAAATGAACCTTGATTTCTTTACGTGTCTCTAAAATGACCCTGTTCACGGAACCACCTTGTGTTTTTGTGGAAAAATTTACATTTTTTCAAAAGATTTACAATATCGTACTGAAGATAGCACCAACCCTACTGCAAAAAAATTTGCCACCATGGATGATCCGCCATAACTTATAAACGGCAGATTGAGTCCCTTTGTCGGGAGAACACCCATTACCACTCCCATGTTTATCACCACCTGAAGACCAATAATAAACACTATTGAAGAAATCAGCAATGTAGACCACCTGTCCCGACAGCGTACTGCCAACTTAAGACCACAGTATATGAAGAGCAGAAAAAGTGATATTGTAAAAACAATCCCCAAAAATCCCAACTCCTCTCCTACAACACTGAAAATAAAATCATTATGTGCCTCGGGAAGATAGAATAATTTTTCCTTACTGTTGCCAAGACCTGCCCCCCAGAATGAACCATTCGCAAAAGCGAGATATGATTGTATAATCTGAAAACCGGAAGTTTTTGCATTTTTCCATGGATCAAGAAAAGCCAGTATTCGCTTAACCCTGTAAGGCTGAATAAACAAGGTAAGAAATATCAATGAAAAACCAAGCGACGAAATGAAATAAAAATATTTTTTTGGAAATGAACTCATAAAGGCTGAAAACAGAACCACTAGAAGACAAATTAAAAATGTACCAAAATCCGGTTGTTTTAGTAAAAAAATCATCGGAAGCAATAGAAAAACAACGTTCTTAACTATTTCTCCACGTTTCATAAATTTGAATTTTTCAAAAAAATAAATTGATGCCAGCAATAACGAAATTTTTATAAATTCCCCGGGCTGAAAATTTATAAAACCGATATTAATCCAACGACTTGCTCCTTTAACATTTACGCCAACCCCAGGAATAAATGTTAAAAAAAGAATTGTGGTACAAAAAATATTAAAAAAGAATGCATATTTTATCCAAAACTTAATTTTGGTTTTACTTACCAACCAGGCAAACATACCTGCAATCACTGTGAAGAATAACTGTTTCTTTAAAAAATAAGCTGAATCAAAAAAAAGTTCCTTGGCATAAATATAGCTTGCTGAATAAACCATAATAACGCCAAGAACAACTATGACCACCAAAATGGCAAGCAGTGACTTTGAATATCTGTCAAGATCATTGCCGGAAAGATCATGCATGCCAACCCCCACAATAGTTTCCAACAACATTGTATATCAATGATGCAGGATATAACCAGTAAAATCTAGGAGCTATAGCTGATATACGAGTTTCTTGAAGTAATTACCTCTTTCCTCATAGTCCCTGAAAAAATCCTTACTACTATTTCCAGGAGAAAGAATAATTGTATCTCCGGTTCTTGATTTCTGATAAGCCAAAAGAATTGATTCCTCAAAAGAACCCACAATATAAGTTTGACCATGACTGCCAAAACATCTGTTCATTCTTTCCTTACACTCTCCAACCAATACCAGAACCCTGACACTTTTTATAATATCATCAGCATACAATTCATAATCAACTTCCTCTTCATCCTTCCCACCAGCAATCAGAATGACCGGTGTTTTAAACGAATTTACACTTTTTATCAGATGATCCATATCCTCTGACTTTGAATCATTATAAAAACGCACCCCATTCTTCTCAATGAGAAACTCCAAACGATGGGGAATTCCAGGAAACTTTTCTATGCATGTCTGAATTGATTTTTCTGAAACATCCAAGGCCTTGCATGCCGTAATTGCCGCCAAAAGATTTTCGCGATTTTCCTGGCCTACAATTCGCATTGATGAAACTTTAAATTCTGAATGACAATGAATATTGGAATGTATTCTTCTTTCATGAAAATGGGTACCCTGAATTTCATTGACCATTCCCAATTTTACAAATGATTTTCTCGAGTACCAGTATGTCTGACAATTGGCATTTCTAAAAAATGTATTATTTCCAAGCTTGTCAAAATTAACAATCAAAAAATCATCCGGCGACATGGCCTTGATAATGCTTAATTTTGTTTCAATATACCCACCCATGGAGTTAAAATACGTTTCCGGATATTTTTCCCCAATACCGGTAAATACTACAAGACGTGGATGAAAATTTTCCAAACACAATAATTGATTTGCTGAAACCTCTACAATTACATAATCAACTTCATCCTTATTGGCAGAATATGCATAATTAATAAATGGTTCCTCGCTCGTTCCAGCAACAAAAACATTTTTCCCCTCCATCCTGAGCATAAAACCTATCATATGGGCAACAGTGCTTCTTCCATAGGTACCACATACCGCAATAATTGGTTTGTTACATAATTTATTGGCAAGCGCAAATTCACCATAAACTTCCTTGCCATTTCTTCTTGCAAATTCCAATTGAGGTAAATCAGATCTTACACCCGACGAATAAACAATAACGTCTGCTTCAAGAAAATCATCTTCAACATGCTCACCAAATGTCATTTGTGGTGGTGGACTAAGTTTCTTTAATTTTTTTACCGCCTTGTTCAAATCAAAAATAGGTTTAATATCCGTAACCTTGATTTCGCAATCAAGTGAATGAAAAAAGCGAATTAAAGCAAAACCTGTTTTTCCTACTCCAACAATGAGAATCTTCTTATTTTTAAAACGTTCCATTTAATAGCTCCTCTCACATCTTATCTTGTTTTCAAGGTTGCGATGGCCAAAATAGCAAGAAACATACTCACTATCCAGAATCTGACAATAACCTTTGGTTCAGGCCAGCCATTTAATTCAAAGTGATGATGTATTGGTGCCATCTTGAATATTCTTTTCTTTCTTAATTTATATGACCCTACCTGTAAAATCACTGATACTGCTTCAACAACAAAAATACCGCCAATGACGATATAAAGTATCTCATTTTTAGTTACAACCGCGAGAGTTCCCAGCAAACCTCCAAGAAACAAAGACCCGGAATCTCCCATAAAAATTTGGGCCGGATATGAGTTGTACCAAAGAAAACCGACTCCAGCTCCAATAACCGCAAAAGCGATCACCATCAACTCTCCAACATTTTCAACATATGGAACAAAAAGATAAGCAGAAATTTCGGAATGCCCTGATACATATGCCAAAAGTCCCAAACTGGCAGAGCTGGTGACTACCGGACCAATTGCCAGGCCATCAAGACCATCTGTAAGATTCACCGCATTGCTTGATGCAACTATAACAAAGGCGACAAAAAATATGTAAAAAAACCCAAAATCAATAATCGGATCCTTAACAAACGGAATATAAAGCTTCGTATCCGTAATATTGAGATGATAAATCAACAACCCAACGGTAAGCCCTGTAATAAATTGCCACAACAACTTGCCTTTGGCCGATACTCCCTTTGGATCATTTTTTAATACCTTGAGGTAATCATCGATAAACCCCAATACAAAGAAGGAAACAGTCACAAACAAGGTTATCAGGACCGGATATGAAACAAAATTTCCACAAAAAAGAAGAGCAACAAGCAAACTACCAAGAATGACACAGCCACCCATCGTTGGCGTTCCGGCCTTACAAAAATGACTCTCCGGGCCGTCACTTCGAATAATCTGTCCAAACTGTTTGTTGCGCATAAATTGTATGAATTTCTTTCCCCAGATAATGGAGACAAGTGCTGCCAGCATAAATGCAAAGATAGAGCGAAAAGTGATATATCGAAAAACATTAAAAGCAGAATAATCTGCGCTTAGCGGATAAAATAAATGGTAAAACATCTTGATCCTAGTTGATAAAAATCATCCCAATTGTGCATTAATTTATATCCAGTAACAACTCCAGTTGTAAAGTTCGACTCCCCTTAATAAGGATATATTTGTACCTCGAAATGATTTTTTTCCAGTTTTTTACCAATTTTTCAGTCGATTGGAAGATTTTACACTCCAACTGATAACCAAACTCATAATCACAAGAATGCTTACCAACAAATATTGGATTTTTAACCCCCTTTTTCTTTAGAGTTTTTCCCAATTCAATATGTAATTTTCGTGATTCATCACCCAATTCATTCATATCACCTAAAATCAATAAACATTCACCGATGTTCACTCCTTCAGATTCACTCCGGGCCAAAAAAGCCTCAACGGAGGCAATCATTGATGATGGATTGGCATTATACGCATCCAAAAAAATCTTTTTTTTCCATTTATCAACCCATTGTGAGCGGTTGGAGGTTGGTTTAAAGGTGGATGCGGCCGCAAGCGTGGTATCCATCTTGGATGGATATAACATTTGCGCCATCAGAAAGGATAAGGACAAATTAAGAAAGTTATGGTGTCCCGTAATATTTTCGTTTCTCAATTCAAAACAATCATTTTCTGTTTTTAATACGGCAGTATTCCGGGAAATATCGATTTTTATATCACCGTTATCCACACTTGATTTTAAATGATTATTTTTTTTCGGTAATATCTTCAGGTAATCATCATCGGCATTGGTGACAAAAAAACCATCATTTTCAGTATTGTCCATTACCTCGTCAAACAATGTTCTTTTTTCCAGAAAAATACCATCTTTGTCCCTGAAAAACTCAAGATGTGCATCACCAATGTTGGTAATAATCCCGGCATTCGGTCCGGCAATATCACATAAAAACTTAATTTCACCAGGATGATTTGATCCCATTTCAACAATCACCACTTCTTTTTTTTCATCCAGTCCCAATAATGTAAGAGGAACACCTATATGATTATTGAAGCTTCCAATATTGCCTCCAACCAAGTCTCCCAGTGATTCACTTAAAATGTGAAAAAGCATGTTTTTTGTGGTTGTCTTGCCGTTGGAACCGGTTATCCCAATAACAAATTTTAATTTCCCGTTTTTTCTGAGGGATTGCGCATGGGATTTTGCTATTAATTGAAGATATTTTTCCGTGTTTTCCACACCAATAAAACAAACTTCCGGATTTTGTTTTATGAAATTTTCCACAACTTTTACAGTTTTACTTTCATGATTATAAACGATAATTGAACATTTTTTTTCAATGGCATTTTTAATAAAATTAAATCCATCAAAACTGGGCCCTTTCAGGGCCACAAAAACATCATCACTTGTACAATTTCTTGTATTGGTACTTATTAAAAATTTACCGCATATTTCATTTTTTGAAACTTTTATTATCCCTGGAACGTTAAAAATTATTTTTGATTCAACCATTGCTACAACTCTTTTTAAATTCATTTACAATATCAAATTCACTGAATTTATTTTTTTTGCCGTCTATATCCTGATATATTTCATGCCCCTTTCCGGCAAGAAGAAGTATCTCGCTGGTGGACATGCTCCCCAGTGCCTCTAAAATTGCCTGTTTTCTGTTTTCAATTATCATTACTCCATTTTTATTATCCATGCCGGCCACAATATCGCTAATAATGTCCATTGGACTTTCAAACCGTGGATTATCGGATGTAACAATAATTCTATCCGCATATTTCATCGCAACTTGTCCCATTTGCGGCCTTTTACCACGATCACGATTTCCACCACAACCAAACAATACTGTAAATTTTCTCCTTTTAAAATCCTTCCTTATGGCACTGCATATATTTTCAAGCGCATCTGGTGTATGTGCATAATCAATAATGACAACTCCATCGCCAACATTAATTTGAGAAAATCTTCCCTTGGGTGGTCGTAGATTTTTAAAATTTATTTCCCCCAATTCGTTCCACAGCTTTTCACATATTCCAAGTGCCAATTCAAGATTTGAGCGGTTAAAACAGGTGTCAAGGTGTCCTGGCAACTGATTTTCAAGATTCCTTTCAGCAATTGTCGCCACAAGTTCGATCCTGTCAGGACATGAATCCATTAATTTATCAATTAAACTGCGTTCCCCCGGCGGTACCAGACAAACCCCGTCCGTACTTAAATGCATATTGAGTAATTTTATTTTTGCATTAAAATATTCATTCATATCTGCATGATAGTCCAAATGATCCTGCGAAAAGCTTGTCCATGCGCACTGATCAAAACATATATCCCCAAGTCTGCCTTGTGACAACGCATGGCTGCTTACCTCCATAAAAATAACATCCATCCTGTTCTGAATACTGTTAAGAATTTTTCTTATTTCTATATAGGAGGGCGTGGTATTTCCAGATGCCAGTTCCTGATTGCCATCTTCATCAATATATCCCAACGTTCCAAGTGATGCGGCCCTCTTGCCCATCTGCAGAGAAATTTTCCTGGCCAGATTCACGACTGTTGTCTTTCCATTCGTACCAGTAACACCAACGATTTTTAATTTTTTTTTGTCAAGAGGATAAAATATATCAAGAATTCTTTTCTCCACCTCTGGAAAAGAACTGATCTCAATGGAAATTGTATTGGGACGATCGTTTATTTCCGGTGGAATCTGATTCAATATCAAAAAACACTTACCTGCCTTGCTTAATCTATCGATGAAAATTTTTTTTGCTCTTTTTTGCTCACTGATTTTATAAAAAACAATGTCCCCGTCCATTGCCTCCTGCAAATTAGATGTTACTCCCTTGCAAATAAAATTATCCTGAATTTCCGTTGATTTCCTTATAAATGAAGCGATTAATCCTGGGAATTCGATCTTATTCATATTCCGGAGGCTCGTAATAAAGTGTTACAACTGTTTTATCATTAATTCTCTGTCCTGGTTTGGGATGCTGTCTTCTGACAATTCCAATCCCCTTGTGACGTACTTTAAAATTCAACTTTGAAAAGATATTCCAGGCCGAAATTTTGTCCAGTCCTATGAAATTCGGCAATACATCAGGCCCGTTGGTTCTTGTGGATGATTTACTGGTTTTTACAAAATCAAGATAATTAAGATCTTTTTCTTTTGCATATTTTACCATGTTGCTAAATTCTTTATTTTTATAAAGTACATACTTTGCAACTTCCCGGAATACCGGTGCCGCAACAGTATTTCCATAGTAACTTGCCCCCTTGGGCCCATCCACGTAAACATAAATTACAAATTTATTCTTCACATTCACCGGAAATCCTATGAATCCTGGAATGTAACCATCATATCCGCCGTTTGACGCCGGTCTTTGTGCGGTACTTGTCTTCCCGGCCATCACGAAAGACGGTATACGTGCATTACTCCCGGTACCCTCTTCAACAACGGAAACAAGCATTTTCACCAGTTCCGATGCGGTATCCTTTGAGAATATCCTCTTCCCCTTGTTGCTTTGTTCCTGATCCAAAAAAATTGTAGGTCTGACATATTTTCCACCGTTTGCTATTGAGGAATATGCGGCCAACATTTGTATGCCTGTTGTGGCAAGACCCTGTCCGAAGCTTATATTACTCAAGCTAAGTGGTGAAACATTTTTTCCAAAATTATATATTCCACGGGACTCTCCAGGAAGTTCTATGCCTGTTTTCCTGCCAATATGAAATTTCCGCAATGTTTCATCAAACACGGGAAATGTAAGATCAAATGCAATTTTTGTCACACCTATGTTTGAACTGTATTTCATAATTTCATTAACTGACAACCATTCATAATGCTTATTCTGTTCAGCTTCCCCGATAATATGGTTATCAATTTTTAATTTTCCTTTTTCACAATAATAATTTGTATCCGGTCTGATTATTTTATTTTCCAATGCGGAAACAACTGTAAGGGCCTTGAAAACCGATCCGGGCTCAAGCGGATCAGAAACAAAGGCAAGCTTTCTGTTTTTCGGCGTCGATAGATGTAATTTGTTCGCATCATAGGTTGGATAATTGGCAACGGCCAGTATGCCACCTGTTTCCGGATTCATTATTCCAATTCCACCACCAACTGCCTTATATTTTTTCACGGCAAGCTTTAGGAATTTCTCCGCAACTGACTGAAGATCCTTATCAATGGTCAATCGTAAATTCTGTGCATCGCCACCAATTTCCTGACTTTCAAACTTTAGTGCTCTTCCCTTGGCATCCTGTATATATTTTGTAATCTTTGGTTTTCCACTAAGCTCCTTATCAAATAAATATTCCAATCCCGCCAGCCCATTGTTGTCGATGCCGGTAAAACCAAGTACCTGGGATAACAGTTCGTGATTGGGATACAATCTTTTTGGAACCGATTCGATGTAAATACCCTGCAATTTTTTAATCCTTTCCACCTGCTCTTTCGTCAACGTTATTTTCCTAGCCAGCCATGTATAGCGTTTTCTATTGAACAGTTTTTTTTTGATCTTTGAAAAAGAAAGTTTTGGAACAATATCTGCCAGTTTTTTATAATACCCTATTCCGCCTTTGACGTTTTTAGGAATTGTAAAAATGCTATAGGTCTGGATATTAATAGCCAGTGGAGAACCATTCCTGTCGTAGATGTTTCCCCTGAAAGGATAAACCTTGCTTGTTCGAAGTGTCTGACTTTCAGAATATGCAATTAATTCCTTTCGATTAATTACTTGTAATTGAAAGGCCCGGCATAATAACAAAAAAAACAATGCCGCGAACACAACAAAAATAAAAAATATTTTTTTTCTTTCGTTATTCATTAAAATTTACTTTGGGATAACAATAATCTGTTTCCTCTTCGGTTGACTTAACTTGTATTTCTTCGCAATCTTTTGAAGATTTTTTACCGAAAGAAGTCGCGCCTTTTTGGCACTAAGCCCTTTATGTTCTAATTTTGTCCTGGAAGTTTTCTCATTTAAAGAATGTATACCATAATTAATTTCAACAACCTTCATTCGAAATAAAACAAACAATATTGCCAAAACAGCACAAACCAAAAAAATCGGAAATCCCTGTGAATGGAATAAAATTTTTTTCACAGTATGCAAAATCCTGAACGACTCTTTTTTTACAGGTTTCTTGCTTCTTGCAAACATATCCTCTCCCTGGATTTTAATTTTTTTGCAACACCCTCATTTTAGCACTTCTTGCACGAAAATTCTCTTTAATTTCATTATCTGATGGAGTTATGGGCCTTTTGGTCAGTATATTATATTCTCCACCCTTTGGAGCAATATTGCGAAAAGTATGCTTAACAATCCTGTCTTCCAATGAATGAAAGCTGATCACCATCAACCTTCCACCATCTGAAAGCATTTTCGCCAATAATGGCAATACATCCGACAATACTTTTAATTCCTGATTCACGGCCAATCGCAAGGCCTGAAATGTTCGCGTGGCAGGATGAATTCGTCCATTTCTTAATTTCGCCGGATAGCTATGAAAAATAATATTTTCCAGTTCTTTTGTTGTCTGTATTGGCTTTTCCAATCTGGCATCCACAATACGGCCGGCAATTTTTTTTGCAAATCTTTCCTCACCATAAGTTTTTATCACATCTTCCAGTTCCAACTTGCTCAGGTTATTCACCAGATCAGCTGCCGTTTCGGCCATATCATCACTTTGATTCATTCTCATATCCAGATTTCCTTCCTTCCGAAAAGAAAAACCTCTTGAGGCGCAATCAAATTGATGTGAAGAGACCCCAAGATCCAACAAAATCCCTGCGAATCCCTTGTATTCATCAATAATAAATTGATATTTTTCAGCAATAAGTTTTGGAAAATCCACAAAATTAGTATGATGCAAATGAAGTCTTGATTGAAGTCCCTCCTCCTCAATTTTAATGTATCCATTTTTAATAGCATCAATATCCTGATCCACAGCAATCAACTTTGCTTCATGAAAATTCTTTAAAAATGCAATTGAGTGACCTCCAGCCCCAAAAGTCAGGTCGGCGAACCAACCACGACTTTCCTGGCTAAAATTCTCTGATAAAAATGCCAGGCATTCCTTCTGAAGTACTGATTTGTGTATGTTATATACTTTTTCCAAGTCCAATTTATTCTTTTATGAAAGTAGTACTTCCAATATTTTATTGTGTTCAGCAGTCAATTTATTTGGGGCCGTCATGACAGCGTTTTTGTTTTCCGGTTCAAATTCAAACATATTATTACCAAGTATCGGAACCAGATTCAACAATACCTTTTGAATTGAAACATTATTTGTCTGCATGGTGCGAACAATTTCCTCAACCGAGCAATGATCCCCTCTCCAACAATCAAAGTCTGTCACCATTGCTATGGTTGCGTAAGCAATACCGGCCTCCTTGGCCAGATACGCCTCTGGAACATTGGTCATACCTATGACCGAAGCACCGAATCCACGGTAAATTGCAGATTCCGCCTTTGTTGAAAATTGCGGGCCCTCAATACAAATATAGGACCCTCCCTTGCTGTATTTTATCCCCTCTTCTTTGCAACTTTCTGAAACCATTTCCTGTAATTGTAAATTAATTGGTTGCGCAGTGGAGACATGGCCTGCCATACCATTTCCAAAAAAAGACCTTTCCCTTTTTCCTTTGGTCCAATCAATGAATTGATCAGGGAGAACAAACGTCGTTGGAAATAATTCCTCTTTCAGCGAGCCTACCGCTGAGACAGAAATAATATATTTTACACCCAGAGACTTAAGAGCAAATATATTTGCCCTGTAATTCAATTCGTTTGGAAGATATGTGTGATTCTTTCCATGTCTTGGAATAAACAAAAATGATGTACCACTAACCTTTGCTTCAATTACCTCGGAGCTTGGGTCTCCAAATGGTGTGGAAATTTTATGTTCACTGACAACTTCTATGCCATCAATGCCATAAACCCCACTTCCGCCAATGATTCCAATTTTTTTTTCTTTCAACATTTCCAAACTCCCCCATCACATAAAAAGAAAATTGACGTGCCTATATCGCAAGTGTAACAATTTTAGCAGGATGAAAGTAATTTTACTAGCTCGATTTAGGTAGCAACATTGTGGTTAATTCACTTAGAAAACAAAAAACAAGATACAGGCTTCTAAAAAGAAAATACCTGTCACATACCAAAAAAAGTCGTCAATTTATCAATACTGCCAGGAGTATTTCCCGAAAGGAAATCAGTGACAACATACATGATCTTATTAATGGCCCGGCACCACATAAACTCCTTGTATTATTAAAGGATATTGTGGGTTCCGGTACATGGATAAGCAGCGCATACATTAAGCACATCGTTACAATGATAAAATTTTTGGATAATGAGGAAAGTATCCCCCTGGCAAAAAGAAAATCCATCGTCGAAAGTATTGCCAAAAACGAAAAGATTGATACACAACAGATCACTCAATTGGAAATATTTCACGCAATCTATCAGGAAATCCAGGAAGTTTATAAAAATCCTGAATACAAGACCCCTCTGAAGTGCAAAGCACCAAAGACAACGGTGGTATTGGTGTCAGGAGTTCTTAATGAAATATTCAAAACTGCCGCCTTTGAACATGGCACACGCATTCTAGGCAAAGAGCTTGGATTTAAATATTTTGTTGCCGATGTCCATGGAACCAAAGGGGTTAAATACAATGCCAGAAGAATTGAACTTCAATTCAAAGACTACATAAAAAAGCATCCTGAGGAAAAACTTTGGATAATCGCTTATTCAAAAGGCGGAATTGACACTCTTCACTTTCTTAAAAAAAACAAGAAATTTGCAAATGAGCATATAATAGGCTTTTCAACTATTGCCACACCAATATTGGGTTCCAACCACCCTGATAATAAGCTCCTAAAAATTCTAAAGAATTTTCAAAAACTTGCAAAAAATCATATCTTCACAAAGGACAAGGCCAAGCGTGATCTATTTGCAAACAAATTACAGGAATCTCTCTCCACAAAAGTTCAAAAACAATGGTTTCAAAGAAATTATAAACATCTGCCTGACAAGATCTTTTACACATCACTTGGGCTTAATGCGTCATGGCATGAAAGCCATATAGGGATGATCATAACAAAAATATTTTTTTCAAGCGACAGGCTAAATGATGGGGTTGTTGACACTATCCAAACACAGTATCCACCATACTTTCCCGCTTACAACCTCGGTATCATCAAGGGACACCACTTAATCGGATACCGATCCAGTTCCTTCTCCCAGGAGGCATTGATAAAAGCGCATATTATTTTCCTGAATTACATAAAAAAACTTTGACTAGCATCAATTCAAACTTCCCTTCAAATTCATCAACACCATTTTACTGATCATTTTGAGGGTTTCAAACACACCTTCGCCATTGATGGCAACACCTTCAAAGAATGGAATATCCCATTTATTAAGCTTGTGCTTCATATCAACTACGGAAGTGATATTTGATAAATCCCTCTTGTTCCATTGCATTACCATTGGAAGCTTTGCAATATCATGTCCCTGTTCAGTCAGGTTTTCTTCCAAACTTTTAAGGCTGTCGATGTTTGCCTCCATTTTTTCCACCTGAGAGTCTGCAACAAAAATAATACCATCAACCCCTCGTAAGATAAGCTTTCTACTGGCCTCATAAAAAACCTGTCCTGGAACAGTGTATAAATGAAAACGCGTTTTAAATCCTCTGATCTCACCAAGATCGAGTGGCAAAAAATCAAAAAACAGTGTTCTTTCGTTTTCTGTGTTCATTGAAATAATCTTGCCCTTGGAGTTACTACTGGTTTTTTGATAGACAAACTGCAGATTGGTTGTTTTTCCACCAAGGCCAGGGCCATAGTAGACAATCTTGCAATTAATTTCTTTTGTATGATAATTAACGAAAGACATTTTCAGCTCTCCGCAAACATAAATAATCTGTTCATTTCATGATCAGTTATATCTTGAAAAAGATATTCCTCTTTTTCTTTATTTTTTATATTGTCACTAATATTTGTTTTTTTACAATATTCTTCCAATTTTTTAATCAAAAACCGCACTTTGGCCTTTAAAAAACCTGGATTTTGAATATCCTGATAAAAAATTCCAAGAAAAAATTGCTCATGAAGAATTTGAACGGGAAGTATGTAAATCCCCTGGGATGTTGTATCAAAACCCATCCTGTATTCATTTGAATCCATTGGATTGGACAAAAAATTGGAAATAGCACCTGCCGCCTGCCACATACCTGCCATCAATGCTCCAACCGCATGCAAATCAAAATTTTCGACAGAAACATGATTAAACACCAAAACTCCATCTTGTCGTCCCAAAACAATGGAATATTTATCTAAATCATTTTTGGCGATTTCATTACTTATGAAATCATCTATCTTATTCCAAAATCCTTCAGCATATCCCATGTAAAAACCTTAAAGTCTTTTTTTATTCTCAAGTGCCTTGGAGATAGTCATACCGTCAAGATACTCGAGGCTTCCCCCGATTGGCATACCAAAACCGATTCTATCCACAACAACATCTTCCGGCACTATTTGTTTTATATACGAACAAGTCGCATCACCTTCCACCGAAGGATTAATTGCCAAAATCAATTCTTTTATATCATGGTTCATTATTCTTTGTGTAAGTTTATTAATATCCAGCTCATCAGGGCCAATTCCAAGAAGTGGATTTAAAACACCACCCAAAATGTGATAGAGCCCACAATAGTACCCGCTTTTTTCTATGGCCAGACAGTCCATAATGTTTTCAACCACACATATAATTCGTGACTTTTTCCTCTTTTCTGACAAGCAAATTTCACATCTATCATCTTCTGCGTACATTCCACACAAACCACACTTTTTGAGGTTTGCCAGATCCTTCATTGAATCTCCAAACTCCTTGATAAGTTCGTCTTTTTGACGTGAAATATGCAAAACCTGTCTAAAGGCCGTTTTTTCACCAACCCCGGGAAGAGTACAAAAACTTTGAACTGCTCTATTAAGAATTTTGGGAAGATTCATGGCAAGCACTCCACCGTCAAAACAGGCCTGGAACGTTAAGGCCACCAGTTACCTTCGACATTGCGTTTGAAACCATCTCCTTGGATTCAGTTATCGCCTGATTGGTCGCTGTTTTTACCAACTCTTCCAGCATGGAAACATCAGTTGGATCAACACATTCCTTATTTATGGAAATTTCCAAAATTTGTTGCTTCCCATTTATTTTAATCTTTATCATTCCACCACCGGAAGATACTTCCATTTCTCTGACATCAAGTTCTTTCTGAAGAACTGATATCTTTGACTGCATTTGCTGAGCTTGTTTCATAAGTTGATTCATATTTCTGCTCATTAATATCTCCTATTTTCTGTTTATCTTTATTAAATCAATTTTACTGTTAAAAAGACTTTCAGCCTCCAGAATCATATCATGTGCACAAAACTTCTTCTTTTGATTCATTTCCTCTTCTTCTTCCTTCTCGTGCAATATTTCCACTCTGGATTGAAAATTGGATTCCTTCTTCTGTAAATCATCCACCAATCGCAAGTTTAAATTTATATTCGAATAATCATTATTAAAATATCCAGCAATGTTTTCTCCAAGTTTTTTAAATATATCCGGTTCATTCAGATAATCAAAAAAAACCTTCTCGGACTGGCAAAAACCCAACTCAATATGAATTTGATCTCTCTCAAATCTCAATGGACTTATAATATTTCCCTGTTCCAGATTGGAAGCTGATGCGGGAGAGATGGAATACAGATATTCAATGAAACCTTCCCAGGTTTTCTCCTGCTTTTTTTCCTCTATCACATCATTATTCACGATTGATTTTTTTTCTATATTACAATCAGATTCATCCGTTTCTATTTTTTTTTTTTCATATTCTTCATGTCGATCGACAGAAAAATTAAATTTCTTTTTAAAAAAAGAACGTCTGAGGGCCAGTTTTTTTAAAAGAATTTCACTTGATTTATCGGAAGCAATTGATTCAACAACCCAGATGGAATCCCTTGCAAGTGACTCATATATCCAGAAAATCTCCGCCGTGGATATATCCCCCATAATATCAGGAAGTTGTGGATCAATCCCGGCCAGTTCTTCACTAGTATCAATCTTCTCTATTGTTTCATAAAAAAAGTTTAAAATTGAAATAATAATATTTTCCACCGAAACATTCTCTCCAAGCAACTTTCGATAAGTTCCGGCCAAACCACGTACATCACCCCTCAAGATTGATTTACCAATCGAATTAACTGATTCTCTCCTGGCAATCCCAAGAGACGTAACAAGAATATTTTCATCTATATAATTATTTTCAGAATAACTTACAACCTGATCCAAAAGAGACAGCATATCCCTGACAGAACCATTACCCTGTACACAGATTTCTCTGATAATTTGACTGCTTTCAAACTCAATATGTTCTTTCTTCGCTACATCTTTGAGAAAGTCTTCCAAATCATTGGTTGAAATGTTTTTTAAATCAAATCTCTGACAACGCGACAACACCGTCGGAAGAAGTTTGCCCGGGGCCGTTGTTGCAAATAAAAAAATTACATGTGCCGGAGGTTCTTCGAGCGTTTTCAGTAGTGCATTAAAAGCACTCGTGGAAAGCATATGAACCTCATCAATAATATAAATCTTATATTTACCTGTGGTAGGAAGATATTGGACATTGGAAACAAGATCCCTGATATTATCAACGCTATTATTGGAAGCTCCGTCTATCTCCATGACATTCATGGAATTTTCAGTATCGAAATCAAGACAGGAATTACATTGATTGCATGAATTACCATCAGTGTTTGGAGAATCACACCGCAAGGCCTTGGCAAAAATTCTGGCAATAGTGGTTTTACCAACTCCCCTAGTTCCTGCAAAAAGATACGCATGGCCGGGCTTCTGCCTTATTATGGAATTTTGTAATGATCTGATAATATGTAATTGACCAATTACTTCCTGAAACTTTTGTGGCCTTAACTTCCTTGCTAAAACTTGATATGTCATAATATTATTCGAGAAAACCTTTTAAATAAAAAACGGCAGCCAGACTGGATAACACAAAGCGACAATGACTACCGTTGCTTCGTTCCCGACCTGGCGGAATTCGCTACTGCCAGCAATTGTCACCAATCCAGCCACCAAATGGATAATATGAGTAGCATGTGTCTATGTCAAAAATTATTTTGTATATGGTACAAATAGAAAATTCCGACCACTTTAACCATCTTGATGTAATAATCAGATATCCAGAAAAACCTACTATAAATGTCTGTAAAAACACTTTCTATAAGGTTGTTGTCGCACCTCATTGTTCCACGGGACTCGTATCAATGGGACGGCTCATCCTGAAATCCTAAATTAATATGGGAATAATTCAGTATCGCGACGAATGTAAATTCTGAAATCACCAAGATATTTGAAACCGGCATTTTTATACAAAAGCTGGGCCCTTTTATTATCATCATGAACTTCTAATTTTATCTGTAGTCCCATTTCCTGTGCTCTTTTTAAAGATTCATCAAGTAATTGTTTTCCATGGCCCATTTTTCTAAATTCTCTTTTTATAAAAAAATGATGTAAGTATAGTCTTCTTCCATCATTGGTCACCCATGAACAACCAATAATATTTGATGTTTCCTGATCTTCCATCACCAAAAGAAAACCACCTTGATTTATTGTATTTTGGATCATTTCATGTGAATCATTGCGCTCTTGATTGGAAAGCCCGTATTCCATCCAAAGCTCATTTATTATTTCAAAATCTGATTTTTTATATTCTCTAAGGTGGATCATATTAACCTCATCTTTTATTAAAAAATCGTTTTGTCGTAAATATCCTCTTTAATATTCATCTTATAATTTACTGCTCTAGCCAGAACAAAGAAACAATCTGAAATTCTGTTAAGAAACGATAGCGTTGAATTATCAAAATCATCTTTTTGAATATTTCGATAAGATACAAACTTGCGCTCCAGATTTCTGCAGAATGTTCTGGCCATATGCAACCATGATGAGGCAATACTTCCACCTGGTAAAATAAAGTTTTTCAACTCCGGCAGATCTTTTTGTATTTTATCAATATATTTTTCAATTTCCAAAATAGCTTCATTTCCAATTGATTTTATATTATATCGTTCACGTTTTTCCCTCTCACAAGAAAAAAACGAACCAATGACAAACAGGTTTCTCTGCTGCTTTTTCAAAAAATCCAATTCCTCCTGAAAGTTTTTCTCCTTCATAAGAACTGAAATCACCATACCAATCAATGAATTAAGCTCATCGACACCACCATAAAGCTCCAATCGAATATCTGTTTTTTCAACTTTTGTTCCACCAAGCAATGTGGTCAGGCCCTTGTCACCAATTTTTGTATAAATTTTATTTTTACCCATGATTTGCACCTTTTTTTTTACTCAACATACGTCCAAGACCATAAATCAATAGAACTGTAACAAGAAAGATTGAAAACAACTGGGATGTGGAAATTCCATATGCCCACAAACCTCTTACTTCATCACCACGCAAAAATTCCATAAAAAATCTTATAATGGAATAAATACCAAGATAAGTGATTATCAGTGTAACGGAATCCTTTTTCCTTTTAAACAGGTATACCAATAATACACCAAGCCCCAAAAGTAATAATGCCTCGTACAGTTGCACCGGATGACGATAATTATTATGCATGTAAACGGAAATAAATCCATCTGTTTCCACCCCATAACAACAACCGGCTAAAAAACATCCACACCGGCCAATGGCATGAGCAAATGGCAATGCCAAAAGAGCGCTCACGGCCCTGTCAAGGTCGTATTTTTTGATTACAAGGCATAGAAACAGGGAATAAAAAAGAGAAAAAATCAATCCACCATAAAATACAAATCCGCCTCCAAGCCAAAATGATGATGAGACAAGATATTGTTTATAATTGGAAACATCCGAAACTATAAGAAATACAATTTTGGCACCGGCCCATGAAGCAATAAAATTACCACAAAAAAACAAATTAAATCCTTTGTCATTTTGAAAGCCTGTCACGGAAAAATATCGTGCCAGGTGATATGCAACTCCCCAGGCAAATCCAAGAAATAATGGATAGGAATAAATTTTTATACTACCAAGAGTTAATATAACAGGTAACATTGCCGACACACTCCGCCTGTTTATTTACCTGTTGAAGATTGTTGATCATTATCAATCGTTATTCTTTTTTTTTGTGTCGCCATTATTAAATCAAAAATTAACAATCCTGTTGCGATGGAAATTGCACTGTCGGCAACATTAAATGCCGGAAAATGATATCTTCCCCAGTAAAAATCAAGAAAATCCACCACATAATTCATGGAATATCTGTCAATTAAATTTCCAACTGCGCCGGCAAGAATAAGACAATAGGCTGTTTCCAGAATTAAATTTTTCCTCCAGATCTGTTTTACCAAATATATCAGGAAGAAACATACAAAAACAGGAATAATAAAGAGAACGGGTTTTCGGATTGATTCATTAACATCCGCCAATATGCCAAAGGCAGCACCACGATTTTGTACATATGTAATATTAAAAAAACCTTTAATTACTTCCAGGGATTCATTTAAATGGAAATTACTTTTAATAATTCCCTTGGAAATTTGGTCTAAAGCAATAATAAAAATAATTATCAGGCAAAATTTAATAATTCTTTTCATCTTGGGATTAGCCTTTGTTAATAGTAACTTTTTGGATCTATTTCGTATTTTTCAATCTTTCTAAGTAGGGTTTTTTTTGGAATATTTGCCTTCAACGCTGTTTTATTAATCTTTCCCTTATTCATTTGTAACGCATGAATAATAAATTCTCTTTCGAACAATTCCTTCGCAACTTGAAAATCCAACCGGATTTCACCGTCTTCAGTCCTATTTGCAAACGTAAAATTATATGCGCCAAGACTATCTTCACCCGACTCAACGTCCAAAACTGAATCTTTAATTTCTTTAAAGTCAATAATACTTGTTAAACAATCATCACGAACCTGATCCCCGACACCGGCATGTTTCATTAGATTCTCAGGCAACGAAGAAATCTGGATATAATCCGATGATTCAATGATAAAGGCATGTTCGATTACATTCCTTAGTTCTCTTATATTTCCCGGCCAGCCATAGGATATAAGTAATTGCTCTGCTTGCGACGTCAATTCCTTTATTTCCAGATTGTGATGGTTGTTAAAATACTTAATGTAATGATCAACCAAATATGGAATATCCGCCTTCCGATCCCTTAGTGGCGGCAGATAAACAGGCAATACATTTAAACGATAAAATAAATCTTCGCGAAACCTACCTTGCTTGATCATTTCCTCGAAGTTTTGATGAGATGCTGCAATAACCCTGACGTCAACCTGTATCGATCGATTACTTCCAACTGGAGTAAATGTCTGTTCCTGAAGAACGCGAAGCAATTTTACCTGCATGGCCGGTGTAACATCACCAATCTCATCAAGAAAAATGGTTCCACCATCTGCAAATTGAAATTTGCCGATTTTTCTTTCATTGGCACCGGTAAATGCTCCCTTTTCGTGTCCGAATAATTCTGACTCCACAAGCGTATCTGGAATTGCAGCAAGATTAATCGTAACAAATTTTTCATCCTTTCTCGGGCCATTATAATGAATTGCTTTTGCAACAAGTTCTTTTCCTGTGCCGGATTCTCCACGAATGATAACCGGTGTATTTACCTGGGCTAATTTATCAATGACACTAAAAACTTTTTGCATCACATCCGATTCTCCAACGAACTTATCATCTGAACTTGTTCCAAGCGAAAGTCGTGGAGCGGAAAAAGCCGATGTTTCCACCAAAGATCTAGCCTTTAATGCTCTTTTTATCAGGGCCACCAGATTTTCTGACAATATTGGCTTTTCAAGGTAATTGTATGCCCCTTCCTTGACAGCTTTTACAGCATCCGAAACGTTGGAATATGCTGTTAGAATTATTACAATAATTGTTGGATCATATTTCTTAATCTCAACCAGGGCCTCCATACCATCCATTTCCGGCATGTTTACATCCATGACCACCAGATCATATTTTTCCTTATAAACCATTTTTAAGGCATCTTTGCCATTATCAGCTGTATTGACAAAAAAGTGATGATATTCCAATGCCTGCTTAACAGATTCCTGCAAAACCTTATCATCATCAACAACCAAAACCTTATGCATAAATAAATCCTTGTTACTTAACCGACTACACTCACTTTATATACACCTCTTTAGGCATTTTTCAACTTTATTTGGAAAATTGTACCCTTTCCTGGTGTTGATCTTACACCAATTGAGCCACCATGAAGTTCCACAAAATATTTTACCAGATACAGGCCCAACCCTGTTCCTTTTATACTGTGCGAAGCATCATTCTTCACCCTGTAAAATTTGTCAAAAACATGTGTCAAATCCTCCTCGGTAATTCCAACACCATTATCGGCCACTTCAATATAGACCCAATCTGCATCATCACAGGTTTTCACTATGACCGTTGAATTTTCACCCGAATATTTAATTGCATTTTCAACAAGATTCGAAATAACCCTGTTCATAAGATTAACATCAATTTGAATGGGATATAGCGGATCTAATTCCAATGAAAAATCGACCCCCTTGGAATTCGCCTCAAAACGCAAACCATCAACCACATTTTCAATAAGTGGATTAACGTCCTTTGATACCATCTGCAAATTCAACTTTTGGGACTCAATTTTTGTAAGATCCAATATTGATGTAATGAATTTATTTAATTCCCTGGTTGAATCAATTATCAAATAAAGATTTTTCGCAAGTTCTGGATTTTGTCTGTTTTGTTGAAGCGTGATATCTGCAATACCTGCAATCTTTGCAACCGGGGTTTTTAAATCATGGCTCATAAGAGAAATAAAGTTTCTCTTAAGTCCTTCAACACGTTTTAAAAGCTTCGATTCCTCCTGAATGGCAAATCTCCTCTGATACTCACCAATGGCCTTAAATGGAACCCAAATATAGTAAACAACCAGTACTGTTAGTATCAGATGAGTCGTTTGTAACCAAAAACCCATTACTGAAAACAATAAATAAGAAATGATAAGTATTCCACCAACCAAAAAAACAGTTATTAACAATCCCCTTGTTGGATGAAATCTGAAAATTGCGTATGAAAGAAGTATCGCAATAAAAACCGAAAAAACATATGAAACCTTTATTGGAATTTTTAATACCGTCTTGTTTTTTATAAATGATTGAATAATCGCTGCATGAACTCCCAATTTCGAAGCTCTCTTGTGCTCTTTGTTGAATGGAGTATAGACGTAATCCTCATTTGGTTTTGAAATATAGCTCGAACCAACAAGTATAATCTTGTTGGTAAAAAAACCTTTCGGAAAATTGCCCACAACAACACGATGAAAAGGAATGCTTCTTATTCTGGTATCCTTGTCAACCGGCGTCGTATAATACTTGAAAAAGCTGAATGTTGCATCTGCCTCTCTGACATAAAATGCACCAAAAATCGAATTTATATCCAACGCTTCTTTTCCCAGATATTTCCTATACTGGTTTGCTGTCCACAGATGAAGTGAATCTTCACCTGAAATATTCAGCAATGCCCGACGGGCCACATCGTCCTTGGAAAAAACTGAATTATCAATATTAATAATTGATAGCGAAAACCCCAATTCGCGCAATCCCTTTGGAGGAAGATGTTCCCCGCTAGCATCCATATCCGTCCCAAATCTAAATGAACCACCATTCTCAACAAAATTGCCGATAGTTCCCTTAAATTGGCGCATGTTAATACTATCACTGTCAGATTTTGGGCCATCCAAACGAACAAGATAGTCAATTATAAGCGGTTTATCCTTTATTAATCTTTTTAAAAGTCGATCATGGCTGGCATAGGTATACGGATATCTTTCACCTAAAAATTCATCACTCTCTTCATCCATCACAATCAATACAAAATCATCCTCGAATGATGTCCCCACATCATATTTTAATCTGAAATCATAAAAAATTGATTCCAATGATGAGAATGTATATTGAAACAATAAGACAACAAACACCAATGTGAAAAACAACGGATATAATTTTGTAAAATCGCCGATTCTTTTTTTCTTTTGAGGTGTTTCCATTCAATAAACCTCATACTGAGTTATCTGAAATAAAATAATCCAAGATGTCTCCATGTAAACCTGATAAATTATCCCATAATGATTTCCTACCATTATGAATAATTGCCATTTGTTCCAAGACACCATTAATAAGCACATTATTTCTCTGATAATTTACGTTTTTTACTTTAAATAAAGTCGATTGAATAATCCTGGTCGTTTTAGAATTATCCGTATTGTTAATTAATTTTTCGGCAAGCTCTTTTCCTGAAAGTAGCCATTTTAATAAATGGAAGGGGTAGAGATAAAAATTAATAATATTAACCATCCATTTAAATTTCTTAATTACAATTACATCATTCAAAACCCTGGGCCATTCAAAAAATACAAATAAACAACTCAAAATACATTTGTATCTGATTATTCCATCTCCTTTTAGAACCAATCCTCCAAATATTAGATTTTTTAATTCCTCTTCCGGGAGTTGTTTCAATAAATTATAACCAATAACTATCGATGAACTATGATTAAGAGTTTCTATAAAATAAAGTCCGTCAGCATATTTTTTTGACGTATACACATGCACATTCGACATTCCAAATCGACAAGTCAAATTCATTACTATACTCACATATTGATTCTCTTCCGGCAGCACTTTCGCGCAAATTAACGACAATAGAATCTTGTCGCCCAGAAAATATACAACTATTAAATAGATCAGTGCTATAAACAAACCAATTATCTCTCCACCAAATGGCAGAATACAAAAACCAATCGCAGCGCAAAGCACTAGAACAAACATCGATATCACTGTTAAGATAATTATTCTGTAAACTATGAGCACTCCATTGGCTTTCAGCCATTGTTGCCGTGCGTAAAGTGTTAATATTACACGATTCGTCTTAACGATGGACATTGCTTTGTATTAACGTTATAACGCATCGACAGTGGAAAGTGATTACAGTAGATAATGACATTGTTTCAAAGTTCGAGCAACGTAATTCTTATTTATAAAGGAGTAGAGCTTATGCAACACAATAGGTTACTTTTTGGTACCGCCGGTGTTCCCAACAGTACCCCTAAAAAAAATAATCCCATTGATGGTATAAAGCAGGTTCATGCATTAGGACTCGATTGCATGCAGTTGGAATTTGCTCATGGCGTAAGAATGAAGGATGAGATTTCATCAGCACTCAGAAAATATTCCTACGAGCTTGGAATCCCACTTACATCACACGGCCCATACTATATTAATCTAAACGCCAGAGAACAAGATAAAATCGATTCCTCTGTCGAAAGAATTATTCAGACAGCAAAAATATCTGATTTATGTGGCGCTGAATCCATGACGTTTCACGCAGCTTTTTATATGAAAGATTCCCCCTATGATGTTTTTGATCTGGTTGAAAAAAGTCTGAACGTAATAGAGGAACGCCTTAATCGTTTGGATATTGAAATAGAATTAAGACCTGAATTGACTGGAAAAACCAGCCAGTTTGGTTCACTGGAAGAACTTATCAGCCTGACAAAACAAGTTTCTTCATGTCGTCCATGCATGGATTTTTCCCATCTCTATGCAAGAACAGGTCAGTATAACTCTTACAACGAATTCTCAAGGGTTCTCAAAAAGTTGGAAGAAGAATTGGATGCGGAAGCACTCAGCAATATGCATATTCACATATCCGGTATCAGCTCCAACTCAAAAGGGGACCTCAAGCATTTAAATCTTAATGAATCCTCTTTTAATTGGAAAGAACTCTTGCAGACTTTGAAACAATTCAACTGCGGTGGATACGTTATTTGTAACAGTCCAAATCTGGAAGAGGATGCAAAAATGATGAAGGACTACTACCAAGGACTCTCGCACTAGGCAGACTGTACATAGTCGTTGATTTTTTCATCTTGAAGAATATATTCTTGAAGCCATTTAATAATTTCAATATTTTTTTTAAAATTGAGTGTCATCCAGCATTTCCCAAAATGTGTAATCAAGAATAATTCTGCATGATTCCCAACCAAAGAAGATACTATATTAAAGAGATGGTCGGAATGTTCTGTGGAATTTATTCGAAAATATGTTGATGAGTTCGCTTCGTGTATTTTTCTCATTCTTTCGAATATTGACCAGTTTGCAGGAAGATCTATTGTTTGTCCTTCAATAATCATTCTATAACATTTTATTTTATGAATAAATATTATCCTGCAAAATTGAATCTCATTACGGATAAAATAATTTTCGACCTCACAAGCATCGTTTCCGCTGATTATATTTTGTTTACTGTTGAAATATTCCAATAAATCCTGCGACGCCTCTACGATTTTTTGTTCGGGAAGAAATTCATAGGTTTCCTCGATCATTTTATTAATAAATATATCTTCAAAATTTGACCGTTTCATACGTATTTTGTCGGTATCATTATCAAAAATATTGAATGAAAATATTTTTTGACCAAAAAAGTCAAGTGATATCAGGATAAACTTAAAAAATCGGAGTCTAGGGACGAAAATCCTTCTTGGAATCAATATAGGTTTTTATATTGTTAATATCGGAAATCATCCACTTGTTTGATATTTTCTCAAGCGTGGCAATTTTTTTTACTTCAATAAGATAGTTTCTTTTGGCATTATCCTCATCAAGCCTCTTGTCATATCTATCAAACCCAACCGTATACGTAATATAACAAATATCATTTTCCATGCCATTTTTCATTTTACCTTTACCGGATCGTTCATAAACAACTTTCTCACATTTCTTAAAAAGAATCTTAAAGCTCCTTTTGAGCAATTTGTTTGTATGGATAAAATTGGAAAAATCTTCCCTATCTTCCACTCTTTCAGAGTTCTTCTTCTGTTTTAAATCAAGCAGGGCCAACTTTAATTTCCCTGTACTTCTCGTAATAAGGTATTCTATATCCTGATTTTGCTTGAATCTATATCCAACAAAATCCGTCAATACATCCTCCGCCCCCTGTTCTTTTTGACAGCCAACCAGAAAAAATACTGAAATAACAAATGTTACAAATATAAACTTCATCTAACACATCCCGATATGTTCGGTGTATAACCTCTGTCTTTTATTATAGTATAAAAATCCTTCCACCCCCAATACTTATTTAAGTGTTGTTTCATCGAAATAAATTTTATCCCATATCCCGTACCGTAATTTGAAACAATTTGTCCTTTTTGCCTGAATTTATGATTCTCAAAATTAATATGCAATTCCACAACATCTGAAATAATTTCTATTTCCTTTTCAAAGACAACAAATATATTATTTTTATCCCAGTTTGTAATATAACCATCCCAAATAATACCGTTTTGGAGTTCCATCTCCACATCCAGCCTGTAATAAGATTTTTTCGTAATATCCATGGTACTGTAACCCGGACAATAGACAACATCCTGCAATTCCAGATTCCATAAAATATAGAAATAGAATGCCAAAATGATATAAGCAAAAGTTAATACCAGAATAATTTTGTCAAATTTTATATAAAAATACCTAAAACAAAAGAAAGTTATAATAAGCATAAATAAAATAACAAAAAATTTGGAAATTTTCTTAATCCAAAACACGGATATCAAGGAACAGAACAGGATCAATAGTGTTGGCCTTTGTGAAATCAGAAAAATTTTAAACTTTTCTAAATTTAAAGCAGAATGTCCATAATTCAATGCGCTTACTATGTACAAATAACACACCGAAAGGCACAAGAAGAAAATAAAATTATAAATTATAGGGCCTCTCTTATAAAGTTTTACTGTCATATGTCAAAAAATCCTATTCTCTTTAAATTATGTCATCCATGTATTAAAATTATAACTTATGCTACCAGTTTTAAAAATCCATTCAAGTTGCATCTCATGTGGTAATTGTAAATTAATTTGCCCGGAAAAGGCCATCGTAAAAGTCGACAACAAGTATGTCATTGAAACGTGGTCATGTTCTCTTTGCCATCTTTGTACTGAAATATGTCCAATAGATTGCATCAAACTCCAGGAACCATCCAAAGAAGAAGTTACAAACGAAAATTCCTATATCTAGGCCAGTGTGGCATCAGATACTGTTAAAATATTTTTTGTAGTAAATACCACTTTCAAATATTGTTTGTGGACCGTTCGAGTCAATAACAATCGCTCTCACATCTAAACCTGTCTTGCATGCGTAACGAGACAGGTTGATAATCGAAGAGGATCGAAATTGCTTGCAATCCAATCCTTTAAATATCCCGCTTGAATCACAAAGTTCATTAAAACCACTATTCTTGTTCCGTGGCTGATCATGATCAGCAAGAACACGAAACATTGAACTGAAATATCTCTCCGTTGTTCCAAAATCCCAATATTCAAAACCATGTGGCTCCACGATTTTTACTTTTCCGTCCTCGTATTTTGCCACTGTTTGAAAGAAATCGGATTTTCCCGCAACAAAATTCAGTTTTTTTAAATTAACAACACAAACGCCCGAATATGTATTGTATTCCTGTGGCACTATTGCCTGTGTTTTAATATTTACAAGAAATCCATCATTATCAATTAACTGGTTGTAACCTTGATTCTTATTCACCTTTA
This sequence comes from Bacteriovoracaceae bacterium, assembly GCA_023137315.1. GTDB lineage: Bacteria > Bdellovibrionota > Bacteriovoracia > Bacteriovoracales > Bacteriovoracaceae > JAGLPP01. Next base: position 55,026 of record JAGLPP010000019.1, on the reverse strand, counting down.
TGGCAAATAAAACAACATTATTTTCCCTTATCAATTCCAATCCGTTGGCGAATGAATTTTTGTCGGGAAAATAAAACTGGTCACCATTAATAACAAGTAAGTTATCATCTTCTTGTGAAATTTCTTTTATTCTGTGAATGGTTCCGCCAATACCCAAAAGCTCAGGCTCGTAAAGCACGTGAACATCCGTAAAATCCGAATTTTTAATATAACCATGAATAATTTCACTTCCATGGTGAGTGTTTATATATATCCGTTTAGCACCAATGGAGCGGGCATATCTTATCTGCAATTCCAAGATGGGTTTTCCAAAAACAGGCCACATCACTTTGGGCAGTACTTCACCAATATTCCCCATTCGAGTGCCAAGACCTGCACTTAATATCAGACACTTGTTAATTTTCATAGTAATGAGAGTATATGATTTTTCGACAATTATTATATTCTGAATCACAGAGAAAAAATTCTTTAAGTTTTTCCATGGCAAAACCAATATATTTTAAATATCGATAATCCTGTTTTTGGGTTACAAAAAATGAAAAACTTCCTATCGCCTTGAATATTCGCTGTATGGCCATCAGACAATAAAGATAATCAAATTCACCGTAGCTGTTTTGTAAATTTTTTGATTCTAAAAACGTATTCCAATAATATTTTTTAAGATTTTCGACATTCTGTGGATGAACCTTATAATAACAATCCTCCAGAATGGATACTAAATCATATTGTGGAATTCCCATCCTTGCGTCCTGAAAATCTATAATAACCATGCTATCATTACGCATCATGATATTTCTTGAGTGAAAATCCCTGTGACATAACACCATCTTTTGCTCAGCAAGTTTTTGGCATATACCAATAAAAGTATCGGTGATTATTTTCAATTCACTGTTTGGAATTTCATGCTTCAAAAAATTTCCAAAAAAGTGTTTTATCCCGAACATGACTTCACTCATCAGCTTCTCTTGATCAAAAAATTGCGTTGCAAATTCATTTTCAGGATATTTTTTTGTATCAATCTCATGAATTTTTATCATCCAATCAATTGCTCTTTCCAAAAGATCATATTCCTCGCCAATATCATTAATTTGGGAAAATGCCTTAAGCAGGGTTTGATCCCCCAGATCTTCCTGTAGAATATATCCTGATGAATAATCATAATCGAATATCTTTGGAACCCTTATTCCATCACTTGTAAGTACCTTATTCATCAATACAAAATTTGATTCATGGAGCTTTTCCCGTGCGCTTTCAATGCATACGACAAATTGCCCGGCATTTGTCGTTATTCGATAATATATCCGTGTAGAGGCATCTCCTGGAAGCCTGCCAATGTATTTCACATCACAATCACGAATAACGCCGTTTCTTTTTGATTGTTCAAAATATTTTTCAACTCTACAATGGTAATCGTCCAGATGATTAATCTTCATAAGATATCTTGTTCAGGCTTGTCAAAAGTTTGTAGAAACCCTTCGATGAATTTCTTTCAAATCTTTTTGTATCATTACTCGTTATGCTTTGATTAACAATAAAATTCTTAAGTCGAAATTCCTCCCGGGATATCCTGCGTGTATCACCACCAAGCTGGAAGAGAAAATCAAGTGTGTTTTTATTCTGCAACTGCAACCAATTCAAGTACGCAATTGCATCATATCCGGCCCGTTTCATGATATAAAATGCCCACTTATTTATTTCTCTCTTTTCCTCCAGTGATAGCCTGACCAAAGACAACATTCTCTCCGTGCTCATATGACCAACTGGAACAATTATTTTTTTTTCGTATATGGCGTAATGGACCTTGAATATCTCGCAAGTCAGGGCCGATATAAGCATATCCTCATGCTTGAAATATCTCGTTATCAAACCTGATGAGAAAAAATACTGTCCATGAGGTAATGAGAAAAAAAATGGAACCTTGTTTTTTATTATGTATAGCTTCATCTCCTTTCTTTTTTTAAAAAGTAATTCATTATCCCCGGTTATTTTATAATAAAGGTTTTTTAAATATGCCATATCACTTTTATTCAGTTTTATTTGCGTTATCCCGGGGGAATTAATATAAACCTCTGCCAGTGAAGCCAACTGTTCCAAATAGTCCTCATGCTCATAGATATTATATTTTGAAAAAACCTCACTTCGAGGTTTTTCCTTATAAAATATACCTATTGCTGAAGAACATGATGTTAATATTAATAATGTAATGCACAGGAAATATTGCATTAAAAAATCAGTTTGCAGCAATATTGGTGTCTGTAATGTAATACAACGTAAATCCTGCAAAAATCAGATTTGGATCTTTAATCATTAATCTGTTGTTTTCCCAGATATTTCTCCATTTTTTTGTTGTATCGTAATATTTTTGAGAAATTATACCCAATGTTTCTCCACTGGTTATCAAGTGTGGACTACCTTGTTGATTCCACTCAAATCTTACTTTCGGCACTTCGTAGCTGATTTTTTGTCCAATTTTCAACTTGTTTACTATCCCGGGATTAAGATTGTTGATACTTCTCCATTTTGCATAATCTCCATAAATCTTAAAGGCAATTAACATCATGGTATCACCGGTTTGCACCTGATACTGTCCAATTTCAGCTGAAACCTCCACTGGAGCACTGGCTACTTCATTTTGCCCCTCCACCTCTTCGATAACTTCCGCTTGCTCCTGGTCAAATTCTTCATCCTCAATCAGCAGATCATCATTACCGTCTGCAACTTCAATTTCACTACCAGGTATATCATCGAGCTCCTCGCTATCTACAGGCCCTCGTGAACAAGCAACAAGTGTACATAAAACAATCAATAAAAAAATATTAAACCATCTCATAATCTCTCCCATTTATTTTCCTTGGAATACCATTTAGTAAATATATTCCTATTATAAATGTATTTTAGTTTGTAGTTTATCGGTATAACTTTCCCTTTGATCCATAAGAGTTGATCTTTTTTGTCAGAATTTCAAACTTACTTTAAATGTTTCATTCAAAGGTCGATCAAATACATTTTTATTTGTCAGTATGTTATAAAAGAAAATATTTCTGTAGATGAGTTTAACATAATTCCTTGTCTCTTTGTATGGTATTGATTCAATGGTAATTAATGGATTATCTGAATGAAAATATTGATCCTTCCACCTCTTGAGTGCCGTTTCTCCTGCATTGTAAGCCGAAAGAGCATATACAAGATTTCCATCATTCTTTTTTAATAAAAATTTAAAATACTTAATACCAACCTTAAGATTGAATTCAGGGTTATCCAGTTTACTTCTCTTGAATCTTCCAGCAAATCTTTTAGCTGTTGCCGGCATTAGCTGCATCAAGCCCCTGGCACCGGCAACCGATATCGCCTCGGGATTAAACGCCGACTCCTGCCTGATCAACGCCAAAATAACAAGTGGATCAATTCCAACCTCTATTTCACGAATATGCGACAGATAATCAATGGGGAATAATTTCTTTAAAATATTATCATTAACTTTAAATAAATTCTGACGCATTGATGTATATAAGATCTTGAATGTTTGTAAATATTCTCCTTTATAATTCAGCAATCGTGCGAGTTGCATTATAACCATTCTAGAGTATTCTTTCTTATTCAATTCACTTAAAAGAATCTTGTCACGTATGGACTGGTCCATTGACAAGCTGTAAATATAATCTATCTCCCCCTGAAGAAATTTCTGGTACCCAAGATCTATCCAGATATTTATCCTTTTAATGCTGCTTATGACCTTTGGTGTGTATTGTGACAAGGATGGAGTAATTGCACTGGAGGGCCTTCTATACTTTCCCAATATTTTTTTTGGCATAAATTCGGAAAGACTGTTGGCTATTTTGTTTGATGAAACAATCGAATAATAGTTTAATGGTGAACTGTTAACTATCTCGTGATACATATCTTGTGCTATTTCTTTTTGCCCTGATTTTTCGATGGCGTATGCAATCCAAAACCTTAATTTCACCCCTTGTTTTTTATAACCCTCAATTAATTTTTTTTCATTAATTATTTTTTTATTTGCCCTGTTATCACCTTTAAGAATGTTTCCCCAAAGCTGCAAGAATATGGACTCCTCTCTTTGGTTCTTGCCTCCAAGTAGCTCGGATCGCGTAAACATTTCTTGTGCTTTTTTTGCCAATTTATTATTTAACAAGAGTTTTTTACCAATCTTGTTAAACATCTTCCATGCCACCTTGTCGGATACATAATCCCTGTTCTCCTCAAAAAATGTCTGTACCTCCTCTATTTGATCTTTGACCAATTGTATTTGATCCTCCCCAAGGGCTACACAAAATCTTTTATACATCTTGTTGAATTCCCTTATAAAATACTTGTTGGCTTCAGGATCATAGTATCCTTTATCTTTAACATACTCAGACAATTTGCTATTTATTCTAATATGCTTAAGAAGCTTCTTTTGCGGAATATCGTTTGATTTAATAATTTTTTTGGCAATAATATTCGATAATATCTTCTGAACCCCGTTACTTTTATTTGTCTTCTTTAAATATTTAATCAAATTATCAAGCTTTCTATTTTGAAGATAATATCCAAGATTTTTTTCCAGATAACGTAAGTTGTCCATTTTCAAAACATGATAATTATCCTTTCTCATCAGTACTTTAAAAAAAATATCTTTGCAGTATAGATGTATTTGCTCATTTAAATATTCTTTCAAATGAAAATTACTTTTAGAGGCTGATACTTCTTCATTTCTTGAACATGATCTGTGAAATTTATTTAGCGAAATTCCGATTTTTGAGATCTTTTCAAGTTTGTTAATCGTATTTTTTAGATCACGGAATTCATTTGATGAATGAATCAACTTCTTTAGATGACGAGTCGTCACTCTACTCAATTTACCTTTTTTTAATTGCTTGACTGCACTTACAAGATATTTTGCGAACTTCATTTCATTTGGACTATAGCTCACCAGCATGGCAGGCTTGAGCGCAGGATGCGTTTTAATATCATGAACAGGTACCGCAAAGACATATTGCGAATACAAAAAGGTTACAACTAGCATCCATGCAAAACGCACAATGACCTCCTGTCATCATGATAAACCAATTATTTCTCGACAAATCTGTTCTGAATCGTACTTAGTCTATCTTTTATTTCATCAATAATCTTCTGCTTATCCTGTGACAGATCAGTCCTTAGTGTGTCCATATATTTTTCCACTTCATCAAGATAAACAAAATCATTTTTGTAATTATCACGAATGCGAATAAAAGTGTCATTGCACACTTCAGCCACCTCTCGAAAATAATCCCCTTTTCGAAAATGTATCTTCTCAAATGTCTTCATATCTGGAATCGCACGAAGAAATTTTTTTAATTTATACATCGGACCGGCAATTCTGTGACTAATAAACATGCAGGTCAAAAAAGCAAAAAATATGATTATCAGTTGCCAAAATATCAACATCTTTAAAATACTCATTTTCTCGTCCTGAAGACTTTGATAGAGTATGCTGTCATATTGTAAAATTACTTGTGTAAACCTTTCATAAATATCCCAAATAAACATTGGATAAAAAATACTGGCAATCAGAACAAAGAGACAAACATATGCGCTCATTTTTATCTGAAAGGTTGGATTAATTATATACTTTTTTCTTTTGTGAAGTTTCATCATTTGTTCCCTGGACAACTCCCTAAGATTATAGTGCTTCCATGACACTTTAAATACCAAGCAATGTTTATCCTATTATGAATTTTTAAATCTATCCATAAAAATTAGTCACTTAATTGTAACTCCGGAGTATTTTTGTCGGATATAATTCTGAATTTCCCCTGATTTTTCTTTTCGTAACATTCTTCCTATTATTCTAAACATAAGACCAAATTTGCTAAAAGTGAAGTTACAATGAAAAATCCCTATTTAGAAAAACTTCAAAAAAATTATCATCTTTTTTTCTCCGGTTCGGTAAATATTGTTCATCAGAAAACATCCAAATTTTACGGCCGATTGTTTCAATACAAAGGTTGTCTTGTCGGGGCCAGATTTTTATTTTTAAAAGGTCGAGGTGCTGTTAATAAAATACTTTCAGATTTCACCATTTCTCCCGAAAAATATGAGCTTGTCAATGAACCTGAATTACTTGATAAAAATTGTTTTGAATTTAATTATACTTTCAATGAATTACTTGTTTTAATCCGAAACCTCCACCAGGAAGTGCTTCAAAGTCGTTCCATAAGACCTTGTCTGAAAAATCAAATCACTGTCAACAAACTTTCCAATACCTCCTCGAACATAAGTCTTGATAAAACCGAATTTCAGGTACTCTGTTCAATTATTGAACATCAATACTTGGACAAAATATACCGATTATCCGCGTTATATGAACCGGAAATCACATTTGCACTACACTCTCTCAAGAATAAAGGACTTATCAATCTCCCCTAATCTACAGGTAAATAAACATTGTTTTTTCGCCATTTTCCACCTAACCGTCTTATCTTTTAACACTTCATTGCCTAAATAGAAAATCTTTACTCTTTGCCGATATTAAAAAACACACGCAAATTCAACATGATAGCTATTTTTAAACCCCGCTTTGCAGGCCCCATACATGATAACGCGTGGCACAACGCTTGCATCATAAATAGCATAATACCTTTAAGGAGATAATTATGAAGGCATTAGGATCAACTAAATTCTTTACCACTATTATCTGTGTGATTTCTTTTGCATTTGCAGGTATCTATATGGATACACAATTTAAATCAGATGATTTTATGAAAACCAGTAATATTGATTTCGTCAAAAGATTGGACGATTCATATGAAAGATTTGTGGCATCCAACGAAAAAGCTCCGGCAGAAGATAACAGTCCAGCGCACAAATCTTTAAATTGTGAGACAGAATCCCATTTAATCAACGGCCAGTGGAAAATACACAAGATTCATGAATATGATCATGAAGATAAAGTTGTAAATTTTGAAGATAAAAACAAACTTATTCAACTTGAACTTATATGCAATGCCAGAAGATACTCTAAAAAAGTCCGTATGGATGACGATACCAATCCATATACTGTTTCCTGGTATGCTAAAAAAAGGATCGGAATTTACAAAACTTTGGAAAACGGAAACCTGGAAATTATTGAGGCAACATTCGTACAACAAAAAACCACTGTTCAACAAACCGTAAACAACAAAGTGGAAGAGCAAATCAATACTGTATATGACAGTTCTGACCAAGATTCCAATTATGAAGTGGAAGTCACCCTTTCAAACATGACACGTGCTCCGTATAAGATTAAAGGACTTAAAAAAAATCAAGTCAGAGGCTCTGCCACTGTTTTTATCGAAGATGGAAAAATCATGGAAATAAGTGATTTGGAAATCTTTTTTAAGGATGACAGTTACAATATTAATACAGTCCACATAAACAAAAATACTGGTTCTTTCTCTACGGAAAGCGACAAATCAGAAAATGGAAATCCTGATGGTGGTTTTATAAGTTTTAATGGCAACAATAAAACCTTTACTATTATTTTTAGCACGGGACTCTTTCAGGGTGCTACTTTCACTTTTAAAGAATCTGATGGTGAATACTATGCTGATATTGATGAAGAAGAATATGTTGAAGATAATAACGCCATTAACTTAAGCGATGAGGCAAATGCAAGAAATTCGGCATTTCAGGAAGAACAAGGTGAAATGTATGAAGAAGAAGAGGAATACACGCCTGAGGAACGAGCCAACATTGCAGAAGAAAGTGGCTATGAATTCTCCCCATCAAACCAGGAAACCTAACAAACAACAGGCGTTGCAGGATTTTCAAAACTTTCCCTGAATGAATAGCGCGACGAAAGCTCACTGAAACATGGAAGATCTTTTAATGGTGTAACAACAAAACTGCGATCAAAAAGCCTTGGATGAGGTATTTCCACAATTTTCTGTTTTATTCTATTTTCTCCCATAAATAAGATATCCAGATCAATAATTCTCGGTCCCTTCGATATTTCTCTTAATCTACCCATTTCATCCTCAATGTCCAACAGAATGTGCATAACATCTTGTGGACTCATCACTGGTAATTTGAACTCGAGAACCTGATTATAAAAAAATGGTTGATCCAGATAATCCTCTGCTTTGGAACAGTAAATTCTGCTCTCGGCAACCAGTTCGAAATATTCTTTCAATCTTTCCCTGGCCTCATTAAGATTTGCAAGTCGATCCTTAAGATTGGATCCGGTACCAACCACCAAATACATAAAATCACTTTTCCTTTTTGTTTTTCGTTTTTTGTGGCACTTCCTTTATATTCTTGTATGGTTTTATAATTGGTTTTTTAAATTTTTCCTCATAAGCTGGAATTCCCGTATTTGGCGGACAAATCGGAGGGGATTTAACACCACAACCAACAAACAAAACGGGCAACAAAAAAAATACTATATATTTAAAATTCAAGACTCATACCCGCACTTAAAATATCCGATCCCAGATCAACCTTCAAAAACCATCCTGGAACCAATCGCTTTAATAAAGTGATTCCAAATATCAACGATTGAGATTTTGTATTTTCAACAAGATCCACTTCACGCTGAAGTTGAGTATCCGGCGTATTGGTGTCTCCTGGATCCCTTATTCCTGCACCGGGACTATCTGCTTCAATAACTTGGTATCCAACATATGGTTGTAGACATGAGTGAAAGGGAGCGGAAAAAGTATATTTCATTCGTAAAATAATATTGGAAAGTTTTGTATCAAGTCCAAGTGAGGGAAAATCATGAATGATGCTGTATCCGTAACCAGCTTCGGCCCAGATATTATCAGAAAATTGATAGGCAAACTGTCCCATAAATTGACTGTACATTTGCGTAGCACCATCATTATTGAGTCCTTCAACCATACCGTACATAAGACTAGCGATATTATCCTGCTTGATTATCCTGTTTTTACCCTCTTCAATGGTTAAGTCCTCATCCAATAATGTTTTTTCATCGAAGAGATCCTCTTCTGATTTTATTTTTTCAGTTAACGAATCATCCTCTTTTGGTTTCCTGAAAAAGCTATCATCCCCCCTGATTATCTGAACAACGGCACCTGCGTGAAGTTTCTTTAAAATTTGGGGATTATAAATTTTAACAAGTTTTATTCCTGCCCGGCCGCTTGTAATTTTGGCAACGAGTGCCCTTAAAACAAGTTCGTTATTGATTACCAATGATATGAAATCACCTTTTATCAAGATACCACTGTTATTTGTAAGAATAAAAATTCTTCCTGAAGCTGACACCTTGTTAACTTTCTCCGTAAGAAGTGAAGAAATATCCAAGGTATCCGTTGATGAATCCTCAAATTCATCAATCACTGTCTGTGCACAAACCGACCCCGTAACACACAGCAAAAAAACCAACATAAAACCGACAAGCTTTTTAATCATATATTAATAATACCCCTGAGAAAGATCAGAAATCAAACGTTGAATCTTATATAAATAATATCACCGTCTTGAACCAAATAGTCTCTTCCTTCCACTCGAAGCTTTCCAGCATCCCGAACCTTCAATTCATCTCCGTATTTGAAAAAATCTGCTGATGATATCACCTCGGCCCTGATAAAACCCCTTTGAAAATCGGTATGTATTTGCCCTGCTGCCTCATAGACAGTTCGGCCCATGGAAAGAGTCCAGGCCCTGGTTTCACGTTCATTTGTGGTAAAATAGGTAATAAGATTCAACAACTTGTAAGATGCCTTTACAAGACAACTTAACCCTGATTCTTCATACCCCATCATCTCAACAAATTCCTTTTTTTCCTCCACACTCGGTAAAAGCGATATTTCAGATTCCAATTTTCCGTCAATGATGATTGTCTGTGCCCGTTCTGCGTTGGCCCTTTTAAGAACCTTTTGCATATTGTGATTCTCTGAAGAATTTCCATCAGCGTTACATACATATAAAACAGGTTTGATGGTCAAAAGATTCAAATCACGGATTGTTTCAATTTCGTCCATCGACAAATCTACAAGTCTCAGCGGTTTTTCGTCATTCAAATCCCGTTTTATTCTTTCGAGAACTGGAATACTTCTCCTGGTTCTTTTAACAAGTTCTTTATCACTGGACTTTAAATATTTTTGAATATTTTCAACACGTTTTTCCACAACTTCCAGATCGGCAAGAATTAATTCCATTTCGACAGTATCAATATCATGCACAGGATCTATATTCTCCGAATTAACATGCGCAACATTTTCATTCTCGAAACAACGTACTACATGAACAATGGCATCAACCTGACGAATATGTCCCAAAAACTGATTTCCAAGACCTTCCCCTCTGGATGCGCCCTTTACCAGACCTGCAATATCCACAAATTCAATAATATTTGGAACAGTTCCTGGGGATTTTGTAAGTTCTGCTATTCTATACAGTCTCTCATCCAAAACAGAAATTTTGCCAAAATTTGGATCGATTGTACAAAAGGGATAATTCTCAATCCCCACTCTGTTGGCGGTTAAAGCTGTAAATATAGTCGATTTTCCCACATTTGGAAGACCGACAATTCCACAATTAATCCCCATTCACACACCCTTCTCGGGCAGGATGCTTTTACGACTAAAATTTGATGCTGCAAAAGAAAACCCTCTTTTCATGTATGTTTCAATTGCTTCAACTATTGTATCAAGATATATGTCCAAATGAATCCTCTCATCAGGTCCAAAAGGCGAAAGAACCCAATTACTATCAGAACCGTGAACAGGTCTGCCAATTCCAAGTCTTAGCCTTTTGAAGTCCCTTCCCCCCATTCGGTCTGCAATGGACCTGAGACCGTTGTGACCGGCCAGACCACCACCTTGCTTGAATGCAATTGTACCAAATTCAAGATCCATCTCATCATGAAGAACCAAAATGTCCTCTAATTCAATCTTAAAAAAGTTTGCCAATTTGCAAACGCTCTCTCCACTTAAATTCATGTATGTTTGTGGTTTAAGAAAGAAATATTTTGTTCCGGAAATAGTACTGTGGGAATAATATCCTTTGAATTTTTTCATCCAGTTAAAATTCGATGAAAAGGACAAATGTTCCATGGCAGTCCACGCAATATTGTGTCTGGTCGACTCATATTCTTTTCCGGGATTACCAAGAGCAACGATTAGTTTGCTCACCACGGGCTCCTCTTCATTAGAGGAACAATGAACTGACGGAGTCGTTGTTGTACGTCCTGTGAATAGCTTTTGCCAGAACTTTTGTAATAGTAACAACATGTATTTTATCCACCTTCTTGCCTTTTTCGGGAAGTGGTATGGTGTCCGTAATAATAATTCTATCCAATTCATCACATTCTGCAATCCTGTCAATTGCAGGATCAGAAAAAACCGGGTGAGTTACGCAAGCATAAATTTTTATCGCACCATTTTTCTTGAGAGCACGACATGCCTCCACAAGTGTACCTGCAGTATCAATCATATCATCAATCAAGATACATTCTTTACCTTCAACATTACCTACAATATTCATAGCCTTGGCGATATTTCTGCCGGTTCTGCGCTTGTCAATCATCGCAATATCAAGACCCAATTTCTTCGCGTAATGCATAACTCTTTCGACTCCACCACTGTCCGGTGAAACGCAAATGGCATTCTCGAGAGAAATCTCCTTTCTCATATATTCAATCAAAACAGGTGATGCATAAATATTGTCAAATGGTATGTCAAAAAATCCCTGAATCTGTCCTGCATGAAGATCCATTGTAACAACACGCGTGGCACCTGCAGCAGAAATCAGGTTTGCCACCAACTTTGCAGTTATTGGACTTCTTGGACTTGCTTTTCTGTCTTGCCGGGAATAACCGTAATGTGGCATAACAGCCGTTATGGAAGCTGCGGAGGCTCGCTTAAGAGCATCAATAAGAATTAAAAGCTCCATTAAATTATCATTGGCTGGTGTTTGTGTTGATTGAATAATAAAAACATCAGCTCCACGAACACTCTTCTCTATCTCACAACAGATTTCACCATTTGCAAATTTCACAAGACCTGGATCAACCACGGCAACATCCAGAAATTCAGCAATTTTTTTAGACAGGATAGGGTTTGATGAACCGGAAACAAGAACTAGTCTTTTCATTAATGACCTCACAAAATAAAAAGTGGCCTGGTGGACTACTCACCTGACGATATTGTCCGGACTATACTATTTGAAAACGGCTATTTCAAGTAATCATGCTCAATCAGAATCACGAGAACTTCCAACGTAATTCTCACATGTTAACTCGTTAAAACGCCTTCCGCGATCACGAAAAAAATGCTGGTATATTTGAAATGCCGTTGTACTGCCATATAACGTAAATCCTTTTCCGGTCCTGTCCCCATCATAACCAACCCAGATAACACCCAAAATTGAACCGTCAAAAAAGACAAACCAGTTATTATGTCCATTGTTTGAAGTTCCTGTTTTTCCAAAAAAACGCATTCCCCCCATCTCTTTTTCCACGACTTTGCTTATTGTTGTTTGTTCGGGATTCGATAATAGAAAAAGCGGCGAATCGTAAGTCCTGTAAGAGTCTTTCAAAAATAAAACTCTTTGACATTCCTCTCTTATAAAAAGTGCGTACAATTGATATATTTGTTTCAAGCTAAGTTCAACAGCTCCCAACATCTGCGAAGGATATTCTGCCAGCGGTAATTTAAGATCCGGAATGTAGCGCACCAATTCTTTCTCAATAATGTCAAACCCAATTTCATTTGCAAGACGAATAAGCGGTCTGTTGTATGATTTCATAAGTGCGTGGGAGAGAGTCACCTCCTTTTTCAAATTCTTATGTGCCTCTTTGGGTGACCATCTTCCGGATTTCAACTCTAGAGCAATCGGTTCCGTACTTACAATATCAGAAAGTTTTTTTCCTTTTCTGGTAAAAATACTGTAAATAACCGGCTTCAGGATACTTCCCACCTGATGACGTTCTTGATTAATCGCCACGTCTTTTTTTCTTTCAAATTTGGAGTAATAGGACATTTCTTTGATATTACTATATGGTTTACCCATAATAATTTTAACTGCAATATCCTCGTATCCAAATGTTTCACTTATCCATGAAAGTACAAATGCAGCTTTTTTGTAAATTAAATAATTTTCAAAATAACTCAACAAGTCACTTTCCCACTCATTTGTATAACTGAATGGATTGTATGGACGAAGAGAATTCTTTTGTTCAAGATTCCTGCTCCAGCGACTCCAATCCTTGTCGGTCCATACCCTGCTATATTTTCTTGAAAACAGATTTAGTTCAATTAAACGATTGTAAACCGCTTTTGTCCTGGAAATAAGACGATCCAAATGACGTATTGGATGATAATAACCAGGTCCTTTTAGAAGGGAAATTAGAATAGCTGCTTCATATGACATGAGCATGTCAGGTTTTTTACCAAAATAAAAAACTGAAGCGGCATGAAGACCTTTTATTTGGACCCCCTGAAGACTTCCCCAGTATACCTCATTAAAGTATGCTTCAAGAATGTCATCTTTTTTAAGTCTGTACTCAATGTACACGGATAGAAGCATTTCCTTTAACTTGCGGCCAATCGTTTTTTTACTGGTTAAAAAAATATTTTTAACCAGCTGCTGTGTCAGTGTGGATGCCCCCTGGGCAAACTTCATTTTAATAATGTCTGTTACAATTGCCCTCAGGATGGATTTAAAATCCACTCCAAAATGATTCAAGAATCTGTAATCCTCAATTCCAATCAATCCTTTCCAAAAAATACTTGGTATTTTTTCAAATGCAATTTTATGCTGATAACAAAACCTGAGTTCACAATCATTAAACAGTAGTTCGTTAAAATGCTGTGTGGTGTTTATTAATAGATATTTCCTGTTTTTATCACTATATTCAATATGACCTTCCTTGATTTTTTCATTAAACCACCGCTTATAGCTGTTTCCAGCATTTGTAAAAAGGAAATAGTTTTTTATTTCGTCTACTGAAACGATCGAACCTTCCTCTAAAACAGATTTTTCTTTTGAAGAATTTTCATAAAAAACATTGTCTGTTTGGACCTTCTCAAGTCGATAAAATGGAACATCGGATAAAATAAATCCGGCCCATAACAATAACCCCATCCCTGCTACCAGGAAAATTACCATTGTCATCAAGAAAATTTTTTTAACAACATTATTGTGCATCGCTCAAAACAACCATACGGGTTTGAATACTCTGTGGGTACAGACTGTGTTTGGTGGACAGTCCATACCCGCATCGTATATTATTTTTTATATTTTATCACAGTAATTTTAAGGGGTATTTTGTGATTTACTTAAAGACGCTTCGTTATTCTTTTTTTATTACTTTTCTACTGGCATTAACCTTGTCGGCATGGGCCCTGCCTATTGATTGGAATGGAAATTTTGGTATTGATACAACACTTATTGATAATTATCGAAAAATTAAAAGTACAACTGATAACTCAGGTACCTCCCAAGGATCACAGGAGATTGGATTAGCTGATGGAGGTCATGCAAATGCATCTTTTCAAAGTTACCTGTTCCAGTTGTCTCCGGTTCTTATTATTAATGACTCAACGAGTCTTTTTGGCGAAATTACCACTGGATACGGTCGTGGAGGGCGATTTGGAGACAGCTCCATTCAGTCACAAGAAAACAGTTTTGGAAATGCATTGTATCTTCACAACACAACAGATACCAGTAATGGGTTGATCCTGACCAAACTTCACATGATTTTATATTCCGACACTGCAACATATATCATTGGAAGACATTCCAAACATTGGGGACTCGGAGCAATAATGAACAATGGAGAACAACTTTGGGACCGCCATTCCTCTACTCGAGACGGCGTAACCATGAAGCTCAAAATTGGTAATTTCCAGCTATCTCCGTACTGGGCAAAAATAAGTTCCGCCAACAGTCTCACCAGGGCTACAAAAGTGAAGGAATACGGGCTAAGTGCACTTTACAACAATACGGAAAAAGATCTTTCCTTTGGCCTGCACTATAACAAGAAAATTAATGATGCTCACAACCAGAGCATTAAGACAGACATAAACAATACAGGAACGGCGTACAGCTTTGGTAGAACTGACATTAAACTGGTTGATCTTTATCTGAGAAAAGCTTTTGGCCCTATAAACATCGCCTTTGAATTTCCACTTATCAGCGGTGAAATCGGCGACATCTACCAAAACACAAAAAGCACCAAATACAAGGCAAAGGCAATTATTTTTGAATCCTCATATCAGGTCAACGAATCGTGGAAAGTCGGCGTAAATCTGGGCCATGTAGATGGTGACAGCGGTAGTGGTTCAAGTTTTGAGGCCATGTTTCTTAATCCAAATTATCAAATTGCCAATCTCATGTTTCGTTATAACATGAGGGCCGTATCAGATCCTGACAATTTAAACATTTATGATTCCTATGTTACAAACGCCCGCTACGCAAAACTATTTGGCGAATTTTCTTATCATAAATGGTTATTCAGCGGAGCTTTAATCTATGCAACTGCACTGGAAGCCGCCAAAAATGGTCAGAGTGCCTACAACCACACTAATAATAAAATCTTTGATGCCAATACAGATCAAAGCACTGATCTCGGCCATGAAATTGATCTTGGAATTGATTATCAATGGAACAATGAGGTCAAACTTGGTGCTTCAATGGGCTATCACTTCGTCGGTAATTACTATGCATTTACCAACTCAAGTGGAGTAACCAATAATGCTGACAACTCGTTTGTTGGACAGCTAAACGCTGCCATGGAATTTTAATTTTCTTTTAAAAACCACGACCGCGTGAAACACCGCCTGGCACACCGACACCAAAACGAGGATTAGAATATTCGTTATGACGATAAAACAGATAGTCATCATCGTCGCCTGCCAACAAATCATCAGACCAGTAGTCCAGCGTATCATCCTGCAGAAGTCTGAATTCTAAAACTGGATCATCAATATCCAGATCCCAAAGACCACTATCCTTTCTCTTTTTTATTCTTCCTTCCGCCTCGTAAGTCAGAAAACTATCAACCTTCAGCTCTTGTTTTTCTATCCTTAGATCATATTTTCCAAGCATGGCTTTAGCACGCCTGAAACGTTTTGCTTTTCCTTCATGATACATTCTACATCTAACCGGATTACTCGCCCCTCCCATAACATAATACTTGGGTTGACAATTCTTGGCGAGTTTCTTCTCTTTTTCATTAAATCTTTTCCACTGGTTAATTTTAGCCTTTCTCAACACTTTTAATTCCCTGGCAAAACCCTTGGCATATTTTACATCACCACTTTTTGCACTTGCCACCTGTTCAGCCAGTTTCAGATTTTTTTTATATTGTTTTACCTGCCTATCAATCTTTTTTTGCGCCATCTTTGGTTTCTGTTTTTTATCTCCCTTGTGTTTCACATTGGAAAACTCATGTGATGTCAGTCTCGCCAACGCCAATTCATGTGCCTTGTCAGACATTCCGTATTTTTCAAATTTTCTTAATACTGGATTCACCTTCAAAGACTTTTTAGTATCCAATTTACCAATAATTTTATTTAATGCCTTGATCCTTTTATCCAAGGCATTTTTCTTTTCCTTGTTTTTTGTCTTTGCACGAAGTTCATATTTCTCTTTTAACTCCTCAATCGCAGGATCAATCATCTCAGTCTGAAGCTTGTAAAGAATTTCAACATATTCATCTCCAAGATCATCAATAACATCCTCATCTTCAGAATCCTTGATTTGCTTCGCCCGAGATTCCAATTCATCATAATATTCATTGGCCTTCCCTTCATCGTATTTGGCAATTTTTTTCCCATAATGATCCAGCTTGTCCTCCAACAATTTTTTTGTCGCCTTGCTTAGAGTTGCAAAATTACCCGCATCATCTATTATTCCCATTATTTTTTCATAGTTTTCCTTGCTGCACTCCGGTGAACCATCGCAATTTTCAAAGTCACTTTTGAGTTCCTCTATCTTTCTATCAATAAGCTCATAGGAACCTTTTTTTACAAAATTATCAAACCTAAAACATTTATCCTTGCTTTTAATACTTGTCACAGTATCCCCGAACCGATCACTGGCCGTTGGAGATAAAAAATACATATGTGCATCCCTGTCTTTTCCAAGTGCTGTATAATTAGTCAGGAAGGTATCATTACTTGTCTGATAATCACTAACCTGCGGATTCAATCTGTGTTTAGCAGAATCATAGATGCCGCTTTTTTCAAGACAACGTGTAAGACGCTGATCCTGGGTGAATTTTTCGTACTCATCTCCATCAAAATATTCTTCAACTTTTTTAGGATTCATTTCAAAATAGGTGTTTTTCACCATCATATAAAACTTACCCTTATGTTTTGGAACAGGTCGTATTTCAAATTTTAAATTCACACAGTGTTTGATGTGATCAGGAACCGTAACACTCATTTTTATTTTTGATCTCTTTCTGTCGGCGATAACGGCAAATTCTGATGGATCAAGCATCAGTGCCCTGAGATAACTGAGTGAAAGATAGTCTTTGGATTGCGAACAATCATCCTTACTGAGCACGAGGGGTTCTCCAGCCGAAACACCAGTTTCCTCATCAACAACAACTCCTGCTTTTTGTGGACGATCCACCCCTGGAGTTTTGGCCCACGCTGCCAATACGGCAAAAACAGAAACACAAATAACTGCACAATAAATCCTGTTCTGTAATCTTTTCATGTATTCAGACCTCTCGTTAGATATCTAACAAACCTCTTCACTTGTCTTTTCGGCGATTTAATTGATTACTTAAGTAAATAACGACAATAAAAACCCAATTTGCTGGAATTACACAAGTATATGTTTATATCTCAGCGTAAATTATATGGATCAACATCAATCTTAATACTTGTATATCTTGGCAGGTTAACGTTCCTCTTGAAGCTGGCAAGCAGATTGTGCAACTGATTAATATCGTCACTTCTGAACATCATAACCCATGTAAATTTATTCACCTTCTTCTCAACAAGAGCGGGTCTTGGCCCCAGTACTTCAACATTTGAAAAATGAAGTCTGCAGAGTTCCCTGCAAAGAAAAACCGAACTGTTCCCTGCTTCCAGTGCATTATTTTGAGACTTGCTGGAAAAATAAATCATTATTAATTTACAAAAAGGGGGACAATTACATAATTTTCGAAGCTCCAATTCACTGCTGTAGAATTCATCAAATGAATGCTCCATTACATATTGATAAATGCTGTTTGAAACACCAAGCGTGTGAATCAAGACTTCACTATCCTGACCAAAACGTCCTGATCTGCCACCTACCTGTGTTAAAAGCTGGTAAACCCTTTCGTTTGAACGAAAATCTGGAAAATTCAACTGGGAATCAACTCCAAAAACCAATACCAGATTTACTTTTTTAAAGTTATGTCCCTTTGACAACATCTGTGTTCCAACCAGTATATCAATTTCCCCGGCATGAAACTGGTCAAGCCTTTCATTTAATTTTTTAAATGTTGTTATATCATCACGATCAAATCTTTTAATTATCTTGTCTGAAAACCTGTTTTGCAAAATCAAATGCAATCTCTCCGTTCCATAACCTTTATTCAAAAGCTTCATATTGGAACAGGCCGGACAGATTTGCGGTATTGGAATTTGATAATCACAATACTGACAACTTAGTATTTTCTTTTTTCGAAAATATTTTAGATTCAGTGAACAATTAGGACAATGAAATTGATGTCCGCATGCACGACATTGTAGATAGTTTGCATAACCCAATCTGTTAACAAAAACCAACGCTTGTTCACCCTTTTCCAATACCGCTTCCAACTTATCCAGACTCAGTTTGGTAAATGGCCACATATCCTCTTGAAAACCACCCAATTCCATTTGTTCACGTAAATCCACCAACGTAATTTTTGGAAGCTTTACCTGATCAATTCTTTTTCTTAACGTGAGATAATTCTGCTCCAGTCCATATTTTTGCGAATTAAATGTTTCGAGACATGGTGTGGCAGAACCCATTACCACGGGTATATCCAGCATGCTGGCCTTCTTTATGGCAACATCACGTGCATTATATGTACATCGATCTTCCTGTTTGAATGACTGATCGTGTTCCTCGTCAACAACAATAAGCCCCAACTTGCGAATTGGAAGATAAATAGAGCTTCTCACTCCAATAATGATTTTGGGGGCACCATCATTTTGAAGAAATTTCCACAAACCATATTTTTCCGAGGCAGTAATACTACTATTGTAAGTATAAATGGGGATATTTAAATACATGGAAAACATTTTTAAAAACTGGGGAGTAAGATTAATCTCCGGCAACAAAAATAGAATGGATTTTTCCTCTTTCAGGATTTTCTGTATTAAATTCAAATAAATAATCGTTTTTCCGCTGCCAGTAACACCGTGAACCAGCCATTTAGAAAATCCATCATGGAGTTTTGCTCCTATTATTTTTGCTATCTCCAACTGTTCAGGTGTCAAATCTGGAATTGGGGTATTTCCATCTCCGCAAATATGATTCATCTTGCGTGGACGCGCCATCATCTTTGGAAGACAATCAAAAATTAATTGTCCAAGCGGATAATGGTAATATCCGGCAATCCATTGATAAAGTTCAAGTTCCAGTTTTTCCAGTGAAATTTCAGCGGTAAGAATAGCCGCAACATCCTTGACTTCAAACTCTGAAACATTCTCCTGAAGTTCTTGTTCTGATTTTGAAACATCCAGAACACATCCATTAATCAATCTTTTTCCCAACGGAACCTTGACCAACATTCCACTGAATAATTTTCCAGCATATTCACCTTCCAAATATGTCAGAATGGAATTATTAAATGGAGAATTGACAGCAACATGACAATATGTTTTTTCCATAAATTATTGTATGTAAAAAAGATCGGTAAAATCCAGTTTTTTGGCAAGTCCAGGATTTTTTTTCTGCAATACCTTGAGAATTTTCTTATACCTCATTGCTTCTTGTTTTATTCCAAGGGTTTTTTTGCGTGTAAAATGTTTTAGTTCCAACATTCTTATTTTATATAATTTTTTAAACCGATTTTTAAAAACAATCACCTTTGGTAACTGGTGAACACCATTAAAAAGTATATAATTACCTATCATAATCTCAATTTTTCCCTGATCCGACATATAGGAAATATCCCTTAGTAATTTTTTCTCGTTACTGAACCTTCCAATGAAATTTTGCAGTTCAATCTTCCAATAAAATTCTCCATCCCCCTTTACAAGCGTTACATTCTGACTTTTTTTGTACATATTACTGCGCATAATTTCATCGACATTGATCTTCTGCTCTTCGTTTTCCGGTTGCATCGGTGATTCTGTGCTGGCACGCAATTGATCATCATCTTTTACTGCTAGCAGGTATTTTTTATATTTTCCCAATAATTTAATCTTATCCTTATTCATCATATCCTTATTCGAAACAAACGCGATTCCATTGTTCCTCAAAAAATGTACAAACCCATCGGATTTGTTTAATACAAGCGTAAAAAGCAATGAATAAAATAGTGATCTCTCATCCTGTGTTTCCTCATTTATCTTTTGATTCAAATCACTAATATAGTGAACACTTTCAATAGAGCTGTTACTCATGGTCCTTGAACCGTACAGGATTTGAAGCATCTGAATACGATGTTCATTTTGCAATGAAAAAATATAAGTCAGATATTTAGCGGGCTGAATTTTCTCTGGCTGAACATCCAATACTAGCTCTTGCTCACCATCCTTCTCATTCTGTTCAGCTACCAATGATTTTTCTGGTGGCCTGTTATCTTCAATCTGTTTCAACATTAACTTCAAAACAATCCAATCAGCGGTAATTTCCTGATTATCAAGATTACGGAAAAGCCCCTCCATGGTTGGGTAAGCCGCCAAGGTCTTTCCAACAACCAAAATCATAAGAAATGTAGCAAAAACCATTCTTCTCATAAAACACCTGTTTTAACGCACTTTTTCATTTTTCTTTCAATAATTATTCAATATAATATACCCATATAATAATATTTTCACCGGGAATATGACTATGGAAATAAACCGAAATCAATATTCAAAAATTATAATTATTTCCTTTTCAATCTTTTTGAGTTCAATCACATGGGCCCGTATCCGTGACTTTGAAACAACTCGTTTAAAATCAACCGCTGGAACGGGCGTTGGCTCCATATTAATGGAGGAATCTTCCATTTTAAACCCGGCACCTATCGCTTTTTTCAATGTTGCTTCGATTTATTTTCAAAAAGCGGATGGGGAAATCAAAAGTGTCGAATCAGACAACCCACACACACCACCGGCAAGCTCCGATCAGATGGCCGTTATATTATCGGAATCCAATCAAAGACTCAGCGGTTCCATAAGCTATCAGCAACAAAAGGATGATTTTTCCGAAAGACAACGAATTGGCATTTCCGCTTCCTCAAAAATAAAAGACAGGTCCGCTTTTGGGATTACAACACGTTTGACAACAGACCGCATTAGTACAGACAAGGTTGATTACAAAAAAGTCAAATACAACCAAATTATTGCAGGTGTTACACACGTCATCAGTCCACATTTCTCAATAGGTCTGACATTTATCGACCCTTTAAAAACCAAAAAGGAAGACACACGCGCTGTTGTAGGAACACAGTATGTTTACAGGGAAATGATCTCCTTAATGATGGATGTTGGTGCAGATTACACTCAAAATTTATCCCAAACAACATCCTATCATGGTGCCTTGCAGATCAAGGTTTATGGTGATTTTTTTGTAAGGGCCGGCATATTCAACGACAAGAGCATAATGGAAAAGGGTAATGGTGTGGGAATTGGGTGGGTTGCCCCAAAGTTACTGCTTGAATTCGCATTAAAAAATACAACCATTATCGAAAATGAAAAACTGGCCCAAAATAATCAAAACCTCACGGAGACATCTTTCTCCATTTCGTATCGTTTTTAAAGTAGGGATGCTAATCAGTGATTGATGAAACAAAAAACAAAGATGGCGTTGAAGAAAGATCAAAGGCTTTATTGCAAGCTTATAGGAATCGTCTTGATTATGTTAAACAGGCATGGATGTTTGAACATAAAGGCGAGTTTGGTCATGCCATTCTGTCATATGAAAAATATTTTGAGATCCTTGCTCGATATCATCGTTGCGAGAAGGAAGATCTTTTACCACCACTTTTCAAGAAAATAACTGATGATGAAAATGAAAAAACAAAAAATGAAGATGATGTTCACGAAATTTTTCTTCTAAGCCAGGTTTTTTGGAATCTGGCAAAGATTTATGCAAAAAGTGATGATAAAACACATGTAGAAAAATGCAAGCATATGGTTGACCAATTTGTAATATTTTCCACAGGATACAAGTTTCAATATTTAAATTGTGACACATGTAGAAAATATCTAAAAAATGTCAATAGCTCATCTTTGGAATACTTTGAGCAAGCATATCAAAAACTGAAAATCCATTCAAAATCATGTTATATTGCCACATGGTGCTATCAGGTCGAACACCCTGATTTGGAAATTTTTCGCTCTTTCAGGGACAAAATATATTATTGCTTCCCAGGCAAAAAGCTTGTTGATTTTTACTACTTCAGTGCCCCACCAATAGTCCGTTTTCTTGCAAAACATTACCTATTTGGTCGGATAGCCAGACGCATTATTCGCCCTATTTTCAATCTGTTGGCAAATATTATGCGTCATTTTATAATATAATTCATGTTAGAAAAACATATATTAAAAAAGCTTATTTTCAGGGAATGGTACAGGTTTTTCCTAACCTCGGTTTTCTTACTGCTGCTGCTGATGACTATCGCAAATCTTATTTCAGGATTTCTTCGAAGTAATGTCTCCGCCATGGAAGTAATAATGAATTATATTATTGAGCTTCCCGGCTATTCAGGAAAAATACTTCCTCTTTCATGTTTGATGGCCTCTCTTTTTTCTATCAATAAATTACAGAACAGAAATGAATTAACGGCCATCTTCGCGTTGGGATATTCCCGTAAAAACTTTATTCTTACCATATTTCAGGCATCATTTCTCGTTTGTCTGTTGCAATTTTTCATTTCGGCTTACGTCCAGCCATTCTTTAAAATGAACAAGAATTTCCTCATACCAAAGAGTGCCTATAAATTCAGAAATTTGGAAAGCCGTGGACTCAGGGCGAGTACAATTGGAAGTGGGAAAATATGGTATCGCAGCGGAAATTATTTTTTCTCCTTTTCCACATTTAACCATGAAGAAAAAACACTAAATGAACTGGCCATTTATAAATTTGGAAAAGATCACAAGTTAATAAACCAAATCAAGGCACAAAAAGCAGTTTACAAAAATGGGATGTGGCAATTTAAAAACGGTGTTTCCCATCTGTATCTGGATAATAAACATTTCCCACAATTGAACCACTTTAAATCAATGAACTACACTTTAAAGGAAGGCCCGGATGATTTTGAGCAAATCGAATCTGATATCACAACACTGAATATCTTCAAATTACACCAATATATCTCAAATCTGTCTGAAGCTGGAATCAACACAAATGAATATAAGGTCATGTTTTTAGACAAGATTTCTTCCGCAATAATCTGTTTTATTCTTGGTATTCTGGCATCTATAGGCATATTCAACCCAAATAGACGCACAAGTTCGTTTGGAAAAAATATTCTCTTTGTTTTGGCATTTACCATCATCTACTGGCTAATTTACTCATACTCTTATGAGTTGGGCAAAAGTTCAAAGGTGAATCCATATATTGCATGCTTTATCATGCCTTTCACATTTATTTCATTTCTAGCTTTCTATTTTTACAAACACAGAAAAATTCATTAACCATTGATCAAAGCTATGTTATAAATAACACTATGTGCTATGATAATTTTTTGAATAATTATAAACATGAAGGTGAGTCATTAAAAATTGAAATCTGGCCTTCGCCTGCCTTGAGTAAAAAAACTCAAAAAGTTGAATCATTTGATGATGATCTGAAATGCATCATTAAAAATATGCTTTTTACCATGTACAGCACCCCTGGTATTGGGCTGGCGGCTCCCCAGGTTAATGTTAATAAAAGATTTTTCGTTCTGGACATAGACTACAAACGTGAAAAAGTCACATTACCGGATAATACAGAGGAATATCATTTAGACGAATTCAATCCAATGGTCTTTATAAATCCTGTTATAAAAAGTAAAAAAGGCGAAATTTTATACGAGGAAGGTTGTCTAAGTATTCCTGGAGTCTACGAGGAAGTAAAAAGGGCTGAAGAAATTTCCGTGGAATTTCAGGATATTCACGGCAATCAACAACAACTGGATACGGATGGGATTTTGGCCGTCTGTATTCAACATGAATGTGATCATTTGAACGGTATTGTCTTTCTTGATCGCTTGAGTCTTTTAAAAAGAAAATTTATCAAAAAGAAATTTTTAAAAGAAAGACAAAGAGACAGGGACGAATAAGAGGAAACCGTGACTCAATTAAAAACAGTCTTTCTAGGCACACCAGATTTTTCAATCCCGGCACTAAAGCTGTTGCACAATCATCCCATGGTGGATTTAAAGCATGTCGTTACAATGCCGGATCGTCCTGCAGGCAGAGGAAAAAAACTTCATTCCCCGGCCGTCGCAGAGTTTGCAAAATCAAATGAAATTTCCCTGTTACAAACATCAAATATTAACAAGGAAGAGGAATTTTTAAATAAACTGGTAAAAGAAGGTGTTGATCTAATAGTTGTTCTGGCCTTTGCCCAGTTTCTAAAAGAAAGACTATTGAAACTTCCAAA
Source organism: Bacteriovoracaceae bacterium (assembly GCA_023137315.1). Classification (GTDB taxonomy): domain Bacteria; phylum Bdellovibrionota; class Bacteriovoracia; order Bacteriovoracales; family Bacteriovoracaceae; genus JAGLPP01. Next base: position 30,300 of record JAGLPP010000019.1, on the reverse strand, counting down.
ATATGGATGCTTTAATATCCACACCTCATTGCTTCCAACTTATCGTGGAGCAGCCCCAATCCAATGTGCTATTCTAAATGGCGATCAAAAAACCGGAGTAACCATACAGAGAATGGTTAAAAAAATGGATGCCGGAGACATTGCCATGCAAGCTGAAGTGGATATTATCGAAAATGAAACTTTTGAAACGCTTTATCCAAAATTAAAAAATCAATGCACAATAACATTGGATAAATTTATTCACGATCTATCTGAAAATAAAATCACTTATATAAAACAGGATGAATCCAAAGTTAGTTTTGCACCTACTTTGAAAAAATGCGACGGGTTTCTGGATTTTAAAAATGAAACCAGGGAAAAAATCCTTAACAAGGTGCGAGCACTTATTCCATGGCCGGGTTGTTGGTTTTACATCGGAAATAAACGCTTTAAACTTTTAGAAGTGGAACTTGAACCAGGAGAATTGACCCCCGCCACTGTCTCTCTTGAAATGGGCACTCTCTCTGTCGGTTGTACCGATGGAAAAATCATTCGCCTGACCAAACTCCAATGTGAGGGAAAGAAGGTCTGTTCTGACAGTGAAATCATAAATGGTTTTAAAAGTAGAAATCAATGCAACCAAATAATCATAAACCCTAAAAAAGGATAGTCTTGTGACAATCATTGCCCCAAGCATTCTCTCGTGCGACTTTTTAAATATTGAACCTGAACTTCGGGCATTTGATTCATGCAATAATATCTGGCTCCATCTTGACATCATGGATGCTCATTTCGTTCCAAACCTTACCTTCGGACAACCGGTAATGAAAAACATGCATAAAATCACCTCACACCCTTTGGATGCCCACTTTATGGTTAGTGACCCTGAATTTTTTATCGACACATGCAAGGATTTTCACTTACACAACTTTACCTTTCATATTGAGGCGACCACTAAACCAGTCGAACTATTAAAAAAGGGAAAACAATTTTTTCCAAGCATGGGGATCTCAATCAAGCCAAAAACCCCTGTTTCATCTCTAACCGATGAAATTCTGAAAATCAGTGATTTGGTTTTGGTAATGTCGGTTGAACCCGGTTTTGGCGGCCAGTCCTTTATCGAAGAAAGCTACAACAAGATCAAGGAGCTAGAGAACCTAAGAAAAACAAGAGGTTATCACTACCAAATTCAGGTAGATGGTGGAGTTTCCGACCAAAACGCAGGTAAACTCATAGAATGTGGTACAGATAATCTAGTGGCTGGCTCATATATTTTTAATGCCAATCAACAAAAATATCCCCAAATGATAGACAGCCTACGCCAGAAGAATCATTGAAAAATCCCTTCATCTATATAATGATATGGTGATTTTACACTTAGTTTAATTAATTAAATATTGGAGCAGATATGACAACTAGAGAAATCCCACTTCCACCAACTGGAAACAAACTTACCTGCAAGGGCTGGCATCAAGAGGCAGCACTTCGATGTCTTTTAAATAATCTTCACCCTGATGTGGCGGAAGACCGTGACAGTCTGATTGTTTACGGTGGAAACGGCCAGGCGGCAAGAAACCACAAGGCATTACATGATATCATCAGGGCGTTAAAAGAGCTTAACGATGATGAAACACTTCTTATACAATCTGGAAAACCAGTTGCAATTTTACCATCTCACAAGCACGGACCAAGAGTTCTTATCGCCAACTCCAATCTTGTCCCACACTGGAGCAACTGGGATCACTTTAATAAACTAAAAGCAGAAGACAAAATGATGTACGGCCAAATGACCGCTGGTTCATGGATTTACATTGGAACACAAGGAATTCTTCAAGGAACCTACGAAACATTCATGGCCGCTGCCGAAAAACACTACGGTGAAAATCAAACTCTCGAAGGCAGGCTTGTCCTTTCTGCAGGTATCGGTGGTATGGGGGGAGCTCAGCCACTGGCAGTTAAAATGGCCAAGGGTGTTTTTATTGGTGCTGATGTTGATCCGGAAAGAATACAAAAAAGAATTAAAACAAAATATCTTGATTATTTCGCAAAATCCTTTGAAGAAGGACTTGAGATGGCAATCAAGGCAAAAGATGAAAAGAAGGCCGTTACCATTGGTGTAGAGGGAAACGCTGCCGATTTTTATGAATTTGTCTTAAACCAAAACATTGTACCAGATCTTACAACAGATCAAACATCTGCTCATGATCCACTTAATGGTTATGTACCAAGAGGAATGTCTCTTCAAGAGGCCAACATCCTAAGAAAAACAGATCCAGAAAAATACACAAAGCTAAGTTATCAGACAATGGGAGACCATGTTCGTGCCATGCTTGCCTTCCAGAAAAAAGGTTCACACGTATTTGATTACGGAAACAATATCAGGGCCGGTGCACAGAAGGTTGGAGTGGAGAACGCATTTGATTTTCCTGGATTTTCTCCTGCATACATAAGACCAATGTTTTGTCAGGGCTCCGGGCCCTTTCGCTGGGTTGCCCTTTCTGGAGATCCTGAAGATATAAAAGTCACCGATGATTGCCTGAGAGAACTTTTTCCGGATAACAGAAAATTACTAAACTGGCTCGACAAAGCTGAAAAGATGGTCGCCTTTCAGGGTCTGCCGTCAAGAATTTGCTGGCTGAAATATGGGGAAAGGGAAAAAGCGGGACTGGCATTCAACAAACTTGTAAGAGAAGGAAAAGTAAAAGCTCCAATAGTAATTGGTCGTGATCATCTGGATTGCGGATCAGTCGCATCTCCCAACAGGGAAACCGAATCAATGAAAGACGGAACTGATGCCGTTAGTGACTGGCCTCTTTTAAATCTTATGATCAACACCATGAACGGGGCAAGCTGGACCAGCTTTCACCACGGCGGAGGTGTGGGGATGGGTTATTCCCAACATGCCGGAATGGTTATATGTGCTGATGGATCATCCGACATGGATGACAGGCTGAAACGAGTTCTTAATTCCGATCCAGGAATGGGAATAATCCGACATGCTGATGCAGGTTACGATATTGCCATGGATTGGAGAAAAAAAACCAATATTAAATTTCCATCTCTGGATAATTAGGAGGGCCTGTGAAGACATGGAGAAATTTTTCCCAACTCGTCACCATGGAAAATGCGTGGAAAAAAGATGGAAGAAATCTTGATCCTGCCGATCTTTCCATTATAAAAAATGGCAGTATTGTCTTCGATGATGAAAAAATTCACTGGGTCGGCCCTGACTGTGATTTTCCAACCGAATACCGCGAAGTAAAAGCTGAATATTTCAGAAAAAAGGTTCTTATCCCTGAAATGGTTGATTGCCATACACATGTTGTTTTCGGTGGAGATCGTGCACAAGAATACTCAATGAGATTAAACGGTGCCGATTACGAACAAATCGCAATCGCCGGTGGTGGTATTTTAAACAGCATGAATGGAACCAATGATAAATCAAAAGATGAACTTTTCAATGAAAGTGTTGAAAAAATCAAAAGAATTCATTCATATGGGGTTGGAACGGTTGAGGTAAAGTCCGGCTACGGATTAAACTTCGACAAGGAACATGAAATATCACATGTTATCCATGATCTTAAAAAACATTTTGAGGGCAGGGTACAAATTAAAAATACCTTTATGGCGGCACATGCCGTCCCGGCAGAATATAAATCCTCGTCGGAATTCATGGAAGAAGTGGTTATTCCACTTCTTGAACGACTGGCACCGAAAAAGATCATAGATGCCGTGGATATTTTTCATGAAAGAAACTACTTCGACGAAAAAGACACTGAATTGATTTTTGAAAAAGCAAAAGAATTCAATATTCCTGTTAAAAGTCATGCTGATGAATTTGCCGACAATAAAGGTGCTATTCTCGCAACAAAATATGGAGCACTTTCAACCGATCATCTTTTAATGACGGGTGATGATGGAATCAAGGCCCTTGCAGAATCCAACACCGTTGCCACACTTTTACCAGGAACAGGTTTTTTTCTCGGAAAGCCACAGGCAAATGCCAGAAAATTTCTCGATGCCGGATGCAAGGTGGCTATCGGTTCCGATTATAATCCCGGAAGTTGTCATTGCGACAATGTTCTTTTAATTGCTTCTATTGCGGCCCCACAATATAAAATGAATATTTCCGAACTTTGGGCATCAATCACACTGAATGCGGCCCATGCTCTTAACATGAAAGACCAGGGTGCAATCACTCCAGGTTTAAAACCAAGATTCACAATATTTGATGTACCGACAATTGATCATGTTACTTATCACTGGGGAAGAAATCTTCTTTTTGACGAAGTACCATGTGACTACCTCTCTTCAGGTAGATGAAATTCTGAAACAAGTAAATTAAGTTGTTTCACTTGAATGGCTAATTCCTGCGAACTCTTGACCGATTTGGCAGAACTAATCGCATTTTTCTGAGTCAATAAATCAACATGGTCCAGGGAATTTGAAATTTCTATAACACTTTTTGCCTGTTCATTGGAAGAGTTATTCACACGGTCTATCAATCGACTTACATCGTCAATCTCTGCAACAATTTTCTCTAAAACAGTAGAAGTTTTGTTGGCCACATCAGTTCCTGTCTGAACTTTCTTGACAGAATCTTCAATCATTCCTGTAACCTCTTGTGCTGCCATACTACAACGTCCAGAAAGATTTCTTACCTCCTCTGCAACTACAGCAAAACCTTTACCATGTTTTCCTGCACGAGCAGCTTCAACAGCAGCATTGAGTGCCAATAGATTGGTTTGAAATGAAATCTCATCAATTACTTTTATAATTTTTGAAATATTATTACTGGAGGTATCTATCTCATTCATGGCACTAATCATGTCTTTCATGCACTCTGTTCCATTATGAACATTACTCATGGCATTTTTGCCAATGCTTGCCATTTCAACAGCATCTTTTGCATTCTGCTTGGCACTATTACCAACTATATGCATTGAATTATTAATCTTTTTCAAACTACCTGCTTGATCACCGGCAGCTTGTGATTGAGTCTTGTTTTCTTCGGCTATCTGTTCCCCTCTCTGACCAACATAATGAGCAATTTTTTGAACCTCTCTAATCGCATGATGAAGGTTTATTGCCACAGAATTAATATCCTCTTTAAACCTTTCAAGTTCTCCATTGTATTTTTTGACCATCTTAATGCCTAATTTTTTCTCAGCCAACTGCTTTATAACAATAATGCCTTCCTGCATAGGGGTCACAATTGCCTCCACAATTCTATTCATAGCAGTCAATACAGGCAAAAACTCCCTACTTAAATCATCAGTGGAAGCTCGAGTTGCCAATTTTCCATTTTCAACGGCATCACTCATTAACTTTGCTTGATAGAGTAGTAAACGAATATTACTAGAAATATTTCTAATGATACCGATGAGAAAAAATCCACATGAAAGTGCTGCTAGAAAAACAAAAATAACAAATATCATTTGTCGACTCTTGGTATTTTGTTTTACTTTTGTTGTAAGCTCATTGACTTTATGCAACTCATTCTCTTGTACAGCTATTTTTTTTAATAAATACCCTCTTATGGCTTCTGCCTTTTTTTTCAGTTTTTTATCATAGTATTCACTCGCTCCGTATGAATCTGTCGATGCAATAAACTTCATACCGATTTTTAATGAATTACTGAAATCTTTTACACTTTCTATAAGATCAACTTCGTTATTTGCAGCACGAATTATGGAGATAGAATCGTCTAACTCCTTCATGGCAAAATTTACAGGTGTTATTAAATTCTTTCCCTCTTTCCCCATCATTGCCATAACAATGGAATTTAAATATGCCTTTTCAATATTACGAAAATTACTGTTAACCACGAGGTATGATTTAAGAATTACCCCTTGGCTTCCGGTTGCATTAAGTGCTGTAGTGAGAGGCTTAATATTAAGGAGCGCCAGAATTACTGTCGCTCCCATTGAAACAAATAAAACAATGCCTATTGTCATCAGTTGCACTTTTACTGTTACATTCCGAGGTTGCAGGCTAATTATGATATTTTTAAAAAACTGACTCATATATATATTACCACCATTAGTAACAAGTACCATTTGAAACTATTCTGCATATCGACCACTTGCCAAAATAATTTTAACATCACCCTTGGAACAAAGTTTGTAATATGCATTCTTCTTTTTAATTCCAACAGCACCTGGTTTTTTGTAATAATATTCAGCCCATCCCGTTCCATTCTTGAGGGCACCATTAACAATACTATCTCTAAATTTATTTCCCCTTACATCTGGTTTATTATGGTAGTTTTTCCCAACCAGATTTTTTTTAGGATGTGCAATAATATTTACTTTATCATCATAAGCAAATACATATTTAGCAGGATTGTCTTTATCCTTATACGGATGTTCCGCAGCAGTAATTTTATTTAAAACATCTTGATAATTTGCTGTCTTTTGAATTTCAGCACATGTTTTTTCAACTAAATCCACTACCTCCTGTTTTGTAATCTTTACAGAAAAAGCCGACGATGAAACCAATAAGCACATTAAAAATAATAAACTTCTCATTTTCTCTCCCATATTAATAAATAATTTTAAGACCATTTGGTTATTATACATAATTCAAGAACTATTAAAATAGTGCTATGTCTAACAATAGTAATTATTAGTCTAACTCAAGGCTCCATCATGTCCTCTCGACGATTATGAATCCTGAGGATTTGAACGCGCTGGAGAAGGCATTCATTTATTGCACTATTTGGTAAAAAGTGGAGCTGTTTTTTGCTTATTGCGCTCGCTGAGTTTCTTCTTCAGATGTTTGAATAACATCAGAATCTGTCTTTTCAGACTGTCTTGGATAAGTCGTTAGAAAAGTACCATATTCCTTGATTTCTTCAAGTCGACAGCTCCAATAAAGTTTCCCATTGTGTACTGTCATATCAGGACATCCGTCACACATGTTTTGACGACCATCTTCAAGAAAATCGACAGGTTGAATTACCATAAAACCCTGAAAACTAACCTTCCTGAACAAATTCCATGGGGTCGTAATATTTGATTTAAGAAAATTCACAAGAGTTTTCCTCATTTCCTTGTCTACAAGGGAAAAAAGAATCATCGTTATTTTTCCGGCAACCGACACTGATGGGGATGCATAAGACAACCATTTTCCTTTTACAATATGGAAAACATGCTGAACAATCTTTTGAAATTTCGGAGAAACAAATCCATACGTTTTATCTCCCTGGCCAACCCTTACACCCAAAAGCCATTTCATGGAATCCGGATCACAGGTACCGTTTAGATAAGCACTTGGCTCATATGTTGGTTCAATGGTTCGAATCATATCAACGGCATCCTGTGCCTTGAGAATTTTTCCATCTCCCCAGTCGGTATTTTCATAAGGCATTACAATTTTCTTACCATTTACGAAATTATCAAATTGGGGGCACATTCCAGGCTCACGATATAGAATATATACAATCGAATGAACGATATCTACATTCCGTAATGCCCATTCATAGACTTCCGGCAATTGATTCAATGTTTTTTCTGTAACTGTTTGATTAAATGAACAAGCAATATTACCACCAACATTGGCAAGCATTCTGGCATATTTTTCCCTGATAAAATTGAGATCTCCTTCTGTTTTCGCACTTGCGGGAGCATCTGGACGGCCTTGACTTAAATCAACATGAAAAGTAAAACCAAAAACTCCGGCCTCTTTTAATTGCTCAAGAAGCTCATGGGTCAGGGCAATTCCGTTTGTATTTAATATTGGTTTCCATCCCATGTCCTTGATCATTTTAACTATTTCAACAATCTGCGGATGCACAAGTGGATCGCCCCCGGCTATGCTCATACAATCGCTGTTTCTTTTTGCCTTAAAAACATCCAGATCTTCTTGAATTTTTTCAAGTGTTTTATGTCCGTCTTTTGTTTGATCGCGATAACAACCCTTACAATGAAGATTACATTTTGTGGTTACTTCCAGCCATGAAATACCATTATCTGTTAAAGACCACGGCAAACGATATAATTCTTTTGGATTAAGTTTTTTTGACACTATGCCTCCCTGAATTTTAATGAATTTATCGAATTTATCACTTACATTCTTGTATGACAATCTTGTCTAAATAATTTTGATAGGATTAATGTTAACGTATTTTTAATAAATTATATAACCTGTCCAATTTATCCCTATTCCACAGATCACTTTCATCATTTGAGTGTTTAAAGACCTTTCCGTCTTTAAATATAATCGAGGATGGTATTTTGTTGATTTGAAATCGACTGAAGATTTTTCCAGTATGATCGAGAATAACTGGAAAATTGATACCAACCTTTCTTTTGGCCTTGTTAATTTCGTTCAATCTGTGATGATGCTCCCCAGTAATTGCAAAAACAACAATTTGCTCATCGGAAAATTTTTTTTTAAATTCAACCAAGGCTTTGAATTCATCCAGACATGGAGAACACCAACTGGCCCAAAATTTCAATATAACGATTGGTGACTTAACGTCTGATAGCTTAACCACATTATTTTCCGTGGTCATTAGTACTGTTTCCTTAAAAGCTTTTTGATACTGTTCATAAATGCCTGTTTTGTCTGTTTGAGAACTGACAAAAATATCCAAATCATTAAATACTATCTGTACCCCCAGAAAAAATGAAAAGAACATTAAAAAAATAAACAGGGGAAGATATTTTCTCATCTTACGGACTTCCAAAGGTTTGCTGCTAATGTATAATATAGCAATATTAGCTGTAGATACATTTGGACATACAATACGTAAATGGAAAAAAAATCCATAAATAACATTTCAAGTTACAAAAACCACTCTGGGCAGTCTTTTATGGAATTTTTGTTTTTGTTTCTTATCCTGATTATTATGTCATTTACCCTGATGAGGGGCGTAAACACTGCAATAGCTGATCGCTGGGTTCAATTCATAACAATTATAACCAGTCCTGATCCTGATAATCCAACAAAAGTCGAACTTTTGTAAAATTCCACGAGGTTGTCATGAAATATATTCTTTCCATTGACCAGGGAACGACAAGCACGACCTCCATTCTGGTCAACGCAAAAACCTTTGAATTTGTAGAAAAATCAACTCTCGAATTTCAACAAATTTATCCACTTCCAGGCTATGTGGAACATGATCTAAATGATATCTGGAAAAGTGTGGAAAAAAGTGTAAAAGATGTTTTGAAAAAAAGTGCCATTTCGGCAAATGATATAATCACCATTGGAATCACCAACCAAAGAGAGACCATCTGTCCATTTAGAAAAAATGGAACCCCCATAAGAAATGCCATCGTCTGGCAGGATCGGCGTACGATAAGTATTTGCGAAGATATTAAAAAAAATGGGAATGAAAATATTTTTGTGAATAAAACAGGACTTCCCGTTGATCCTTACTTTTCAGGAACCAAAATAAAATGGCTTCTGGAAAATTCTCCTGAAATCCAAAATGCATACAGGGAAAATGATTTATTGGTCGGCACCGTTGATACGTTCCTGCTTTACAAACTAACAAATGGTAATTCTTTTGCAACTGAAGCCAGCAATGCCTCAAGAACACTCTTAATGAATATTGATTCCTGCAACTGGGATGACATGCTTCTTTCAATTATGGATATCGATAAGAAAATTCTACCTGAAATCAAGGACTCTTTTACGGACTTTGGAAAAACCAATGGACTTTCTTTTTTGCCCGACGGTATTCCAATCACAGGAATTCTTGGTGATCAACAGGCAGCACTCTTTGGCCAGGCAGGATATGGCAAAGGTGCAATGAAATGTACATATGGTACAGGCTCATTCATTCTGCTTAATACCGGAACCAAAAAAGTTACATCCGACTCCGGTTTGCTAACTACAGTTGGTTATAAATACTCAAATAAAATACACTATGCGCTTGAGGGAAGCTGCTACATTACCGGCGCTGCCGTTCAATGGTTGAGGGATGGTTTGCAAATCATAGACAACAGCTCTGATATCGAAAAACTTGCAAATGAAATTGATGACCTGGCAAAAATGCAACACATCTACTTTCTGCCATTCTTTACCGGAATTGGATCCCCCCATTGGCAGCCTGATGCCAAGGCGGCCATCGTAGGCTTGACACGTGATTCTAAAAAAGCACATATAGCACGTGCCTGTCTTGATGGAATTGCCCTGTCCATAAATGACTTGATAGACGCCATGAAAAAAGATACCAGACTTGAAATAACGTCATTAAAAGTTGATGGCGGCGCAGTCGTCAATAATCTTTTAATGTCTATTCAATCCACAGTTTCAGAATTAACCATCATTCGTCCCGAAATAATCGAAACAACTTCCTATGGTGTTGCACTTGGGGCCGGCATTGGAATTGGACTCATTGATTTTGATCAAATTGATAATTTATGGCGCAAAGATAAATCCTTTAATCCAAACGACAAGGAATTGAATTTTTATCGAACCAAAAAAAATGGTTGGAAATCATATATACAAAAAATGTTCTTATAGAAAATTTTCCAATTCCGTGACCTTTTCAATCCCTATGATCTTTATTGGAAATTTGCCATCAAATTCACTTGCCACCTTTTTTGAAGTAACAAGACAGCGATAATTTAATTGCGACATTTCACGCAATCTCATCTCCATTTTAGGAGTGGCACGCACCTCTCCTGTTAAACCAACTTCTCCAACAAAAACAGTTGAAGGCTCAATCGGATGAGTCTTGTAAGAACTCAGGATTGAAGCAATAATACTCAGATCAGACTCACGACTATCAAGTCTGATACCGCCAACAACATTAAGAAAAACATCACTATAGGACATTGAAAGTCCTAAATATTTTTCCAAAACCGCAATCAACATCGACAAACGATTATTATCAATCCCGTGTGTTGTTCTTCTTCCATTTCCATTATGATTGCTTACAACCAACGCCTGTAGTTCAACAAAAATTGACCTGCTTCCTTCAACAACACAGGTAAGACTCCGGCCATAGGCTTTTTCAAGATTTTCATCCAGAAAATATTGCGATGGATTCGGCACTTCCTTTAATCCTTCACCTGTCATTTCAAATACACCCACTTCATTTGTACTTCCAAACCTGTTCTTTATGCCGCGAAGTACACGGTAATGACCATGTTGATCACCTTCAAAATAAATAACTGTGTCCACCATGTGTTCCAAAATCTTGGGCCCGGCTATTGATCCATCCTTGGTGATATGCCCAATTACAAAACTCATCATACCACGTGACTTGATCTCATTCATCAATTCGTAGGTAACCTCCCTGACCTGTGATACAGTTCCCGGGGCTGACTGGATCTCGGATGATATTGTCGTTTGAATGGAATCCAAAACTATAAATGCCGGTTTAACAACACGTATCTGTTCTTGAATATTCTGCCAATTGGTCTCGTGATATATAAAAAAATTTTCACCTGTTATTTTTAAGCGTTTCATTCTTTGTGCAATCTGTCCGGAGGATTCTTCCCCTGAGACATAAAGAATAGGTCTGTCTGGTGCATTTGCAACAAGTTGTCCCATAACACTGGTCAACAGGGTTGATTTTCCTATCCCAGGCTCTCCTCCAATAAGAACAAGAGAACCCGGTACAATTCCCCCCCCAAGCACCCTGTCAAATTCATTAATCCCTGTTTTAACACGTAATTGGTCATGGGAATCAATTTCGCTTATAAGAAGTGGTTTTTCACTTTTTGAAATCTTGCGTGTAGCAGTCTTTGCGTTAGGTCTTTCAAGGATTTGTTCCTCAAATGAGTTCCATTCACCACATTCCGGACATTTTCCAGTCCACTTTGAAACCTGATATGTACAATTGGAACAGATATAAATTGTATTTTTTTTTGCCATATTAAACCTTATTCACTTTTGATAATTATTTATTAATCTTATCCACATAAAATCATGGCCGTTGTTAATAACCGCTATAAGAAATTGACCATCTTTTTGACTTTTTCTTCACTGATAATTTCAACTCCAAATTGTTTTGCCTTTTTAAACTTTGAGGAATTTGACTCCTGATCATTTGTCAGAAGATAATCCGTTTTATTGGAAACAGATCCGGTGATCACTCCTCCAGCATCACGTATCCACTTTTCTATAAGACTTCTCTTTTCTGAAAGTGCCCCTGTAATACATATTTTCTTCCCATCAAGTGGTTTCTCGACACTTGAATGAGTCTTAAATAAAAACCCGACACCTATCAGTTCGTTGATTAGTGGAAGTTTTTCGTTGAATGACTTCAAAAATTCTTCCGAGGACTTTTCTGCAAAAGAATCAATTAACGATAACTCACTGACAGTTAGCTTGCTTATTTTTTCAATACTGTTAAAGCCGGCATCCACGACCTTTTTACATGTGTTATATGCTCCTCCTGAAATACCCAATGAAGCTAAAAATGTAACAAAATCCACGTGTTTGGTTCCCTGAATACTCTTATGCATTTTCTCCGCAAGCTTATCCTTGACCTTGTCCATTTTTTTAAAGTCATCAATGCTGAGTTTATAAACATCCACCGTGGACTTGACCATGCCTGATTCAATAAGTGCATCAAGCCTTTTGGAGCTCAGATCATATATTCCTATTTTCTGTATAAAATTAAGAATCTGTTCCTTTATTCTGGCAGAACAGTTTGGGTTGGAACAGTAAAGCCTGATATCTTCAATTATTGTTTCAGCCCCACACTCGGGACATTTGGATGGGTATTCAAATTGTTCGCCGGATGACTCAACAACACTTAGAAATTTTGGGATCACTTCCCCGGAACGAATAATCTCAATCCTGTCACCATGCTTTAGATTATAATGTCTGACCATTCCAAAATTATGAAGTGTCACGCGAGAAATCCTGGCACCACTTAATTCGATTTTTTCAACATTTCCAACAGGGGTTAGTACACCATTTCTTGACACCGACCAGATAATTTTCTTAATTGTCGTAACCTTGGATTCACCTTTAAATTTAAACGCCATTTTATAACGTGGATGATGAGACGTCTCTCCAAGAGATCTTTGTTTTTCAAGTTCATCATAGGCAAAAACAAGGCCGTCTATCTGATAATCTCCTTCTGACATAAAAACTTTAGCTTCTTCTATGGCATCCTCTATCCTTGTATTATCGGTGTGAAGAATAAAATTTGGTGTTTCAAAACCCAAATTAGACATCAATTTAAATTTGTCATGCTCACTGTTGAATGGAAGTTCTTCCGCCATATATTCAAATGCCTGAAATGAAATATAACGACACAATTCCAGATTTTCTTTTCTACCCATCAAGCCGGCAACAATATTTCTCTGTGATGAAGGACGATCCTGTCCAATTTTTTCCATTTCATCTGCAAGGTGAAAAAATTTCTCCTCAGGACAATAAAGCTCCCCTCTTATTTCAATTGTATCAGTCAAACCATCAAGATCCTTTGGAATACTTTCAATCCACATCAACTTGGAAGTAATATTTTCTCCGTAAGTACCATCACCGCGCGTCTTTCCCATGGACAAACGTCCGTTTTGATATATAAGAGAACAACTTACACCATCAATTTTATAAGTTGAAACAACGTTATCGACACCAATCCATTCCCTTAAATCATCAATATCGTATGTCTTATTAAGTGAAAGCATTTTTGCTTTGTGACGTACCTTGCCGCGACCTTTAAGCTCAGAACCAACAATACTAAAAACATAATTGTTTGGATCAATGCTTTTTAATTCTTCTTCCAGCAAATCATATTCATTATCGGATATTTCCGAACGCCCTTGATAGTAAAGTGCACGATGACGGAGTATCTCCTCTTCAAGTCTTTTAATTCGCTCCATGGCTACCTCTAAAAACTAAAAATAACACCAACGCGAAATGAGGTATCCTTGAATGAGTACTCCTTTGTTGGACTTTTAAATTTTGCCTTGTTGGATATATATCCAAGTGCGCTTTCAAATGTCATTGTCGGATTAAGTGTATAGTTACCACCAATTTCAACATGATAATTGGTGGATGAATCATCCTCTCCGTGAACAACTTTGTCTTCCGTATATTTTGATGTAATCAAAAAATCCATTTCAAGAAAGACACGTATATCTCTTACCAAGGGCATATTACCTTGCGCCCCAAGCATTAAACCCTTAAAACTTGCCGCTGTAACACCATCGCCAGGAGATGCATCCGGACCGTAACTGTATTTTGCATAACCAATAAAAGCGTCAACCCTGGGCCCGTAAAAAAAACCTATCGGCAAATAGCGATAACCAGCCTTTACCCTGTAAACACCTGTATCAACAGAACTTTTTTCGTTGGAAAAAGTACCTTCTTTTTTCTTAAAGCTTCCAAAAAGTTTACGAACAGACAATCCTGCCCAATAATTTCTTGTGGCCCACACCTCAAGATCAAGAAGTGCTCCGACCAATGCTCCTCCCATTTTTCTTGTCAAAACTTCATTATCAGATATTGAAATACTCCCGGTTCCCACTGAAAAAAAGACTCCTACCGTTCCAAGCTTTCCAAACTCATGTCCCATCCTATCCGGATAAGATACTCCTTGCGCGCCAGCATCATCTTTGGTTCTTCTCATTTCCTTGCGATGAATTATCCAATCACCTATGCGCAGCCTTTTTTTACTTGCATACTCCGAAACTTTTCCCTGTGAAATACTCTTTCTGGCGTGAAAAATTTTTGCCTTTGCAACCTGCTCCATCTCCCATTCGACAATTTCGTTCAACAGAGGATGCCTTTTTTTTCCTTTTTGTCTAAAAATATCAACTACATCTCCTTCCTGTATCCCATAAAGATTACCGGTATCTATAGTGAACTGATTTCCCAAAACACCAATCACCTTTCCATCATATGGGATTCTCTTCTCATAGTTGACCAGCCAATTTTTTATTGTCTGCGCAATAACAATAACATCATCTGACTTCAGTGTTTCTTTTTCTTTAAAGTAAACATCTTCCCCGTTGGGCCCTATAATATCCATGCTCACTTCAGATCCTCCAACACCAGTCTTTACATCAACCCGGATAAGAGATCCTGCATTAGATTTTTCGGCAACCAGTTTTAATACTTCCTTGTTTCGAAGATGAACATGAATGTTTTTTTTATAGTTTTTCAGAATATCAATTATTTCCGAGTTGGATCTGTAATAGCACCATGAGCTATCCTTTAAATAATTTTCGACATTTTCAAAAATGCTATAAGAGATGGCTCCATCAAGCGAATCCAACACCGGCAATAACAAACATCTTCGCATGCTAATTTGGTCCGTCCCGGAAAAAGCCGAAAAAGTTACACTACAAAAAAATAGCACTGATAAAATAAATGATCTCATGTTGAATCCTCTTTTTCTTATGTGCATGCTTGAAATTGATCCTGGTTTTTTGTCATATGATCGTGCAATTTGGGGGGAAGATCATCCTCGATATGTTGTTTTTTTTCATAAAGATCAACCAACATTTTTAATTCCTGGATTTCATTTCTAAAATAATAAATTTCTTGTGATAATTTATTATTTATTTTTTGCAGTCTTAGAATTTCTGCCTCGTATTCATTTTCCAAACCACCATTTTGTTCATCTGACAGAATATAGTACTTGCCATCTGTCATGCGAAAAGTGATTTTTCCGGATTTAATTCTTCTCCTAATTGTGGATATTGAAATACCGGTCGATTTTGAGTAGTCAATAATAGGTAACCAAATTCCATCTTTTTCCATGGTTTTATCCTTCCTTGTGCTTTATTATCTCATAGTTATATTAGAAAATGAGTAGTCGTAATGCAAAAAAAATATATAATGCTGCGCATGTTTATGATAAAAAAATTAATTATTCTATTTTATATTCCATCCCTGTTGGCACAAATTCCCAACAATATCCTGCATAGCGATGTATCACTTCTTAAAAAATCCTTCTACAGCAAACCAATCACTTTTTTAGAATTTCAAAAACAGCTCACACATGGACGATTTGGTGTTATAAGTCATGATCCGGAAAATCTGATTAATGACATGTTTGAGATATCAAGTTCACTAAAATCATCGGTCAATTTCTGGTTTAATATATATACGCGGTATGATGAAAATTTTGTCGTTATTCACGATAAAAACCATCACAACCTTGTTTATGATTCCATTGATTTTTCCGAGCTGTACAAATCCAGCTTAAATACTGTCACAAAAGCAAATTTAAAAAATCAAATTGTCAAAGAACGGATCAAGGAAATTCATTTTGGATTAACAAATTTAATCAGTGGTAAAAAAAGTGACAAGATACAACAAACAATTATAGATGCTATCAGATCAGCAAAAATTCGCTTCCCATCCAAAAAGATACCTCGACAGAAATTTTATCGAAAATTACTACGCGGCTTGAGAGCACAAACAGGACTAAGAAACGTTGTTGAAAAAGGATTTATAAATTATGAAATATATCGCGAAACGATAGGTCATTACTTTGATCTTTCTAGCGTACCACCGGAAATTATCGCCATCCCATTTGTTGAATCAAGCTTTAATACAAAAGCTGTTTCCAGGGCAAATGCAGTCGGCGTATGGCAATTTATTTATACTACTGGAAAGTTTTTTTTACCTGTCGAAAAAAAATATGACACCCGTCGAAATGTTTTAATTTCCTCTTTGGCAGCTATTCATTTGTTAAAACAGAATTATAAAATTCTTGGTGACTGGCCACTAGCCGTTGTTGCGCACAACAGTGGAACAAAACATATTATTCTAGCCAAAAAGAAACTAAAAAATAAAAAAATTACTGTTGATAACTTTTTCAGTAATTATCAACATCCAAACCTTGGTTTCGCCTCTCGTAATTACTATAGTGAATTTTTAGCAATGGTATATGCCATCGCATACAAGAAATATTTCTTTTTTAAGGAAAAACCCGATAAACCGTGGAAAGGACACACCAATAAAATAATCAACCTTTATCTGGTTCGCTGCAATCTTGATTTTAAAAAATTCTTAAAAACCATGAATAAATTTTCCAATAATATTCGCCAACTCAATCCACATCTGTTGTCAAAAAGAATTCATCCACGAGGGACAATCATATCAAGTGATATAACATTAACAAAAAAACAATTCTACCGCATTCAAAACTCAAAATTGCTTCGTTTATATCCAAAAAATTTCAAAAAATTATTAAAGGGTCAAAGTTGTTCCACGAGATAGGTATCCAATGAACAATAACTTTGCAGATACTCCACACTTCCATCAAAATATTTAATTTTGGCATTTACAGTGCCTTGCTGATTACCGAGAATAAATATCGTCTCCGACAACTCACCTATTTCATCACCAATTTTTCCATCATTATCCAAAAACAGCGTTTCAACCCCCATATGGCCATGGTTTGCTTCTCCGGCAATCGTCACTTCAAATGCTCTTTTTGGCAGATTGATCTGCAACATACAGGACCCATGGATCGATCCAATATCAAACAGCTCGTAAATCCTGTCAATAAATTCCCGACTTGGTATTTCAAGAGTCGAATTTTCCCAGTGCCCAATAAAAATACTGTCTTCCAGATGTTTTAATTCATAGTATTTTCTCATTCCAGATGGAATTAACGGCAATTTCATTTCATAAATATTTAACCCTTTTGTGTCTGCAGTCTGTTTCGTATTAAAGTAAACAATATCATTTCCTGAAATACTTAACTCGTTAATTGTTTTTCCAAGAATATTTCTTTCATTGAGCGTTAAAGTTTCATACCCTTTATCGACGAATGAGCTGTTGTCAAAATATATTTCATCCTCTGAAACGTGCACCACTTTATGTGAAATATTTCCGTCAATAATCTGATAAGAAATCAAAACATTGCCCGACTGTACTCCGGTATAAAGGACGTAGTATACCTCCGAATTTTTCGTGGTAATATTCATTCGATCATTAAGAAGGATCCTGTGTGCATATTTCGCATCCAAATCAGTAGATATCACATCATGATCCAACTCAATAAGAACGAAACCTCCTGGGCCGTTGACATTATTTTTTTCCAAAAATGCACTAAATTCCTCATGGTCAAAAATTGGTACATTGATCTCATATCTGGCATCATTTAATACCAGGTCTATTTTTGTTCTAACAAAGTTTCCCTTGATGAGAGTGCCTCTTAAAACCGACATTGAGGAATGAATTATTTCATTAATTATTATTTCGCCCTCTCCATTATCACCTTTAAAATCGCGCTCATTATATGAGGGGACAAATTCAAAATTTCTCAATTGATGACCATGTCCCGTACCGAATTTCGCGTAATTTACCGTAAGATGAGTGGTGGAGTAATAGCGTTTATGTTTTTTTTCTATCGAACTGTTCTTGTTGACAACTTCACTTTGGTGCAAATTTTTATAAGGCTGACTACTCAGCTTGCTATATGCAAGTGAATGGAAATCAACAGTATTCAAATCTGTCTTCGCTACTTTTACTGGATGACCGGATACTGGTACCCCTTTCGTTCTGTAACCTGCATTGCTGTTGGTTGGCCCTTTAGCCAATTCCCTGTTGATCACCCGCTTAACTGCCGGAGTTATCGCAGAGATTTTTTGAATACTCAACGGGGATTGTGGTTTTTCTTTCTGACTACTCAATGCCATTATGTTTGGCCTGCTTTTTTGTACAAACTCCTTTAGCAGCTTGTCATTTGAATAGTCAGTCTTAACGTCCTTCGATAATCGTTTACTTCTTATATCAAAAGGACTCTGTTTTACTTGGTGTGAATCTTTATCTGAGTAGTCAAAAGCAATTATTTCATCCGGTCTGCTTTTTTGAGTTGAACTCATTATACTATGCAACTCGTCAACCGCTGGCCGTTTCGTAGTACTGGTTAATGCGTGCAATTCTTTACTTTTCGTTTTTTGATTAAAAACTTTTACAACCTTGGCCGCATCATCTCTCGCTTGTGCAGCCGAAAGATATTCGGAATAGCCATAGCCATCAATTCTTATTTTTTTCAAAATATGTGATATTTTGAAAACCTTATTTTTTACAAATTGATATCCATATAAGTTGATTAGTTCCTTGTTATTGATTTCATAATTATTTTTTGTGTTAATCCTTATATTTTTAATTTTTTTGATTGCACATTTTTGTATCGATTTATTTTTTAGAACAGGTCCCTTTATTATCTTGTTTATAATTTTTACCGGACTTATTTTCTGATCTTTCACATCATTATATATGGTTTTACTGATAACCTTTTTGCGTGTTTCTTTGGCGTTGTCTACTGTGTACAACTTCTGCTCCTGCAAGGCATTGTGCACGATTACTTTTTTCAAATTCAGTTTCTCGATGACTGAAGATACATTGAATAAATTTGGTATTGGAATTGTGATATCTTTTTGTTGATATGTATTTATTGAAGTCATGGCGGCGGCTACTATTACAAATAGCATTACCGATTCCAGAAAGAATATGGACATCCCTTTCCTGTTATTCATTCTTATACATCCTGTATAATATTTTCGCATTATTACAAAATATTTCAAGTAATTATTTGAATAATTTTCATCAAAAATTCATATATACGATAAATGACTATTCATTTTGGAAATAATGGGGAAATACTCAGTCTTTTTGCGTAATTTGTATCATTTGACGGGCCGTTTGCAATTCTTTATGCAGTTTTTCGCTTTCATCAAGTGTAATATTTTTGTCTGCCAGTTTTTTGCTGATCTTTTCTACAAGATCCTTTTCTCTGTTAACATCAATATCTTCCGATCTTTTACAAAATGGACATAATATTGTTACTTTATCATCAATAATTTTACAAATACCCTGGCCAATAAAAAAATTTTCTTTTGTATCACTCACAGCTGTAACAATTCCATTATCCAATTGAAATATCATATGGGTATGCTTTGGCAACAGGCCAACAGGTCCGAACATTGATTGTACCCAAATTTGATCTGCCTCCTTGCAGTCCACCACTGTTTTATTTGGAGTTTGTATTTTTAATTTAAAAAAACCCATTTCCTATATTTTTCCTTCCTCAATTTGTTTTGCTTTTTTATGCACCATATCCATGTTTCCAACCATGTAAAAAGCTTGTTCTGGAATATTATCGCAATCACCGTTTAATATTGCCCTGAATCCTTCAATCGTATCGTTTATATTAACAAACTGACCCTTGTGTCCGGTAAAGGTCTCAGCAACACAAAATGGCTGTGACAAAAATTTCTGCACCTTCCTTGCTCTCGCAACAACGATCTTGTCCTTTTCGGACAATTCGTCCATTCCCAAAATTGCAATAATGTCCTGCAATTCATTATAGCGTTGTAAAATAAACTGTACGCTCCTGGCTGTATTATAATGATCCTCTCCCAGAATTTCCGGAGTAAGAATTGATGATGATGAAGACAGAGGATCAACGGCCGGATAAATTCCTTGTTCTACAATTGCCCTTGAAAGTTCAGTTGTGGCATCAAGATGAGCAAAAGTTGTCGCGGGTGCTGGGTCTGTATAATCATCAGCCGGAACATAAATGGCCTGAATAGATGTGATTGAGCCATCTGTTGTCGATGTAATTCTTTCCTGCAAGTCTCCCATTTCCGTACCCAGTGTTGGCTGATACCCGACAGCTGATGGAATTCTGCCAAGAAGTGCGGATACTTCAGAACCGGCCTGTGTAAAACGAAAGATATTATCAATAAAAAAAAGAACATCCTGATTTTCTTCATCCCGAAAATATTCGGCAACTGAAAGTCCTGACAAACCGACTCTGGCCCTGGCCCCTGGTGGTTCATTCATCTGTCCGTAGATTAATGCTGTTTTATTTATTACCCCTGATTCCTTCATCTCATTATAGAGATCATTACCCTCCCTGGTTCTTTCTCCGACACCGGCAAAAACAGAATAACCTCCATGTTTAGTGGCAATATTATTAATTAACTCCATAATCAAAACAGTTTTCCCAACACCAGCGCCTCCAAATAGACCAATCTTCCCACCCTTCATGTATGGGGCCATCAAATCAATTACCTTGATTCCGGTAAAAAATGGTTCTTTCTTGGTGGATTGTTGCTCAAATCCAGGTGGGTCCCTGTGAATAGGATAATACTTTTCACTTTTAATTTCCCCTGCCTCGTCAACCGGATCTCCTGTAACATTGATTATTCTACCCAACAGTTGATTTCCAACAGGCACCATTATTGGCCCGCCAGTATCCATTACACGTTGTCCACGAAATAATCCGTCCGTTATACCCATGGAAATACACCGAACCATATTATCCCCAAGGTGTTGTGCCACCTCCACTGTCAGATTCCATTCCTGATCCGATATCATCTTATTCGATATCTTTAGGGCATTATATATTCCTGGTAAATGACCTGTTTCAAACTCAACATCAATAACAGGACCTAAAACCTGTCGTATTGTTCCCTGGACAATCTCTTCCATAATATTTCTCCAATATCCCTTATTGTAATGATTCCGTACCGGATACAATTTCTATTAATTCATTTGTTATCAATGCCTGTCGCAATTTATTGATTTTTAAATTTAATTTTCCTATCGCCTCTTCACAATTTTTTGCTGCGTTATCCATTGCAACCATTCTGGCAGCATATTCCGTGGTCTTTGCCGATACAAAATTTTTGTAAAATATACCCTTATATGCTTCTGGTAATATCTTTTCAAAAATATAATCCTTATCCGGCTCATAAACAAAATCATGTGGCCATTTTTGTTTCAGTCGATACTGTATATTTTTATCAAATTCAAATGGGAGAACTCCTTTGACAACCGACTTGTATGAAGCTGAACCAACGCGATCATTAAAGGCAAGATATACATATCCTATCTCTCCTGAAATATATTCATTTAAAACCTCTGTGCCTATCTTGTCTGATATTTGCTGAATATCCATGTTTTTTTCATATTCATATAATTTGCCACAATTTACTTTCTTTCTTAAAAGTTCATAACATTTTTTTCCAAAAAAACTGACCTTTACATCCTTTTGCGTCTCTTGAATAAATTGATGTACTTTTTTAGCCAGTTGCATGTTGTAGTTTCCACATAATCCCCTGTCTGACGATATGACAATTAACAACGCACAATTGTGGTGAGAAGATTGTAATAATGGATGTTCGTAATTTTCATTAAGTGCCGAAATAATATGTACCAACTCATCAAGTTCATTTACATATTCTTCAATATTTTCCAATATAGTTTGTGACTTGTTTAACTTTGCCGCCGACACCAGTTTCATTGCCGTCGTGATTTTATAGGTACCCTGCGTGACTTTCACTTTTTTCTTAAGGGTTTTTATTGTTGCCATTTACTATCAATCTTATTTTCATTGTTAATAAAATCGCCCATTATATTAAGAAGGTTTTCTTTTTCCTTTTCCAGATATTCAGGATCTTCAATTAATTGTGTACGCTTTTCACCATGAGCACTTTTCATATATCCAATAAGCTTGGTTTCAATATTCCGTATTTCCGATACAGGAACTTCATCAAACAGTCCATGGGTTGCGGCCATAATGGTAAGTACCTGACTGGCGACATCCTCCAACTCAAATTGTTTTTGCTTTAGCAGTTCAACAATACGTTCACCCCGCGATAATTGTTTTTTGGTAGTCGAATCGAGGTCCTGGCCAAAAGCTGCAAAGGCAGCAAGTTCCCTGTATTGAGCCAGATCCAATCTTAGTGAACCGGCAATGCTTTTCATTATTTTTTTCTGTGCTGCCCCTCCGACTCTTGAAACAGAAAGTCCAACATTTATCGCAGGCCTGATTCCCTTGTTAAAAAGATCTGATTCAAGATAAATCTGTCCATCAGTGATCGAAATAACATTTGTCGGTATATATGCCGAAACGTCACCTTCTTGTGTTTCTATAATTGGTAATGCTGTGAGAGAGCCTGCTCCGCATTTATCTGAATATTTTGCCGCTCTTTCAAGAAGCCTGGAGTGTAAGTAAAAGATATCTCCGGGAAATGCCTCTCTTCCTGGAGGTCTTCTGAGTAAAAGTGACATCTGTCTGTATGCTTGTGCTTGTTTTGTAAGATCATCATATATAATCAAGGCGTGTTTGCCATTATCGCGATAGAACTCTCCAATTGCACAGCCAGAGTATGGGGCCAGGAATTGAAGAGGGGCCCTTGTTGATGCCGCTGCTGAAACAATAATAGAATATTCGAGAGCACCGTTTTCCAAAAGTTTCTGGTGTACGTGTCTAACTGTTGATTGTTTTTGTCCAATGGCAACATAAATACAAACAACATTATCATTTTTTTGATTAATGATTGTATCAATTGCGATTGCTGTCTTTCCTGTTTTTCTATCACCAATAATAAGTTCTCTTTGCCCTTTTCCAATTGGAATCATTGAATCAATCGCCTTAATGCCAGTCTGTAATGGTTCACAAACAGGCTGCCTGGCAATAATACCTGGAGCTTTCACTTCAACTGGACGTTTTTGGGTGGCCCCAATCTCTCCAAGTCCATCTATGGGATTTCCAATCGGATCAATTACACGACCAAGCAATTCATCTCCAACAGGAATTTCAACAATTTTACCTGTTCTTTTAACACGTGATCCTTCTTTGAGGGTTAGATCATTTTCAAATAATGCAATACCAACATTATTTTCTTCAAGATTTAAAACCATGCCGCGGCTTCCTGAATCAAATTCAACATACTCACCGGCCATAACATTACGAAGACCGAATGCCCTGACAATTCCATCTCCGACACTAAGAATTGTTCCAATCTCGTCAATTTTAAGCTTAGTATTAAAATTTTTTATTCTTTCCTGAATGATCGAAGATATTTCCTCTGGTTTTCCACTCATTATTCACCTTTTATTTTAATCCTTTAAAAGTCTGTTTAATTGATTATCAATAGTCGCATCCAGTTGCAAATCACCTAATTGGATATGATAGCCCGCTGTAATCCGTTCATTCTTTCTGTATGTTAACCGTAGATCCCCTTTGATTATTTTTTGAATATAGGAAATTATCTGGTCCAGTTCCACTTGTTCAACATTCTCAACGGAGCCTTCAATAATTCCCGTATATATTGCAGCCTTTTCTTCAATTATGTGTTCCATCCAGCGATATATTTCTAAAAATATATCCATCTTTCTTTCAAGTAATATAAATTTAACAATGTTAGCCGCAAGATCACTGAATTTTTCATTTTCCAGAATATCTTCGAGTAAGTTGTATTTTTCCTCAATGGTAAATGAACTATACCGCAGTATACATGCAACCTCTTTATTATCCATAAAAATATTACAAAACCTTTCCAGTTCTTCGTGAATTTCCTTGTTGTCAATACACAACTGAGCCAGCGCTTTTGCATAAATCCTTATGATTTTTTTATCATGCATTTTAAATTCCAACCTCTTCTTCCAATAATTTCTCGCTGATTTTTTTCTGAAGAGTTTTTTTCAATCTTATCCTTGTCTTGGTTTCTTCAACTACATCACCCATAA
Organism: Bacteriovoracaceae bacterium; assembly: GCA_023137315.1. Classification (GTDB taxonomy): domain Bacteria; phylum Bdellovibrionota; class Bacteriovoracia; order Bacteriovoracales; family Bacteriovoracaceae; genus JAGLPP01. The sequence continues at coordinate 5,892 of JAGLPP010000019.1, read as the reverse complement.
TTAAATTAAATGTTTTTTTTGCAATTATTTTTTCTTCTGTAATCAGCTTTTTGTTCAACTCTTTTGTTAATTTTTTTTCATGTTCGTTTACAAAATTGATATTCGTTTTTTCAAACTCTCTTAATGTTTCCGCCATTTTTGACATCGCCTCTTCCTCCTGCATGTCAATATTTTCCAATTTATCATTTATAATTTGAACATTCTTGTTAATCTCGGCGTTACTTTCCGAGACATCCTGATATTTTTTTTTAAAATTATCGTATTCCATGTTGAATTTATCTTTTAATTTTCCCTTTGTTTTCCATATTATTAAAGCAACCAAAATAAAAAAATTAATAAAATGCCATCTCAGATCCCAAACAACCTCTCCTACTCCCGCATGAGCTGATTGGTGCTGCAATAAAATATATAACGCCACAACACTAGGCATGATAAAACCTCTTTATAAGCTCCTCACTATTTTTTTCAATATTTTTGCGCTCCTCCAACAGAATATTGTCGTACTTTTTCTTAAGATCCGCATTTCCCTGTGAATAAAGTTTTTCATATTTGATTTCCAACATTGAAAGCCTTTCTCTTTCACGTTTCTGAATATTTTTTGACTCCCTGTTGTATTTTCCATGGGCCCTGTCATGTAATTCTTTTAGTTTTTTTTCATAGGTATCCTGCAATATCTTATATTCCACCTTTTTTTCATTAATTTTTTGATTTTTTGTCTCTGTTAAATCGTGACGTATATAATATATTTTCAAGACTTTTCTCCACAAAAGTCTGTCAAGAATAATAAACACAACAATTACAATTACGAACTGGTGAAAAAAACTAATATCAACACCGAGTTGACTCAGTACTTCGATAGAAACTCCCCGGTTAATGACCAAAGATGTATAATTATTTTAATAAAAAGCTGTTAATGTGTATAATTAAAAGAATTTAGTCCGATAGTTGATCAAAATTGTTCGCTATTTTTTATCACGCATTTTTGTAGTACCATGAAAGATAACACCTTCTTCCACGATAAGGCTGGGGGTGGTGATGGTTCCTTCAAATCGGGCAGGTTTTATAATTTCAACCCTGGATGAGGCCTTGATATTTCCTTTTAATGTTCCTGAAATAAGTATTATATTTGCGTTGATGTCGGCATTGATAACAGCACCTTCCGAGATTATCACCGTATCGTTTGAAAAAATACTTCCGTTTACAATTCCAGCAATCCGGGCAACTCCATTAAATGAAAGATTTCCCTCAAATTTACATCCTTCCTCAATGATTGCCGATATGTCGTTTTTTTTCGGATTCACAAACAGTCCTATTTTCTTAACAAATAATCAAATATATCATTAAATTCCGCTTCATTAGTATACTTTATAAGAATTTCTCCAGCACCATTTGTTTTATCTTTGATAGCAAAATGAAAACCTGTATTTTTTTCAAGCACATTTTTCAACTGGTCCAATTTTTCATTAAAGAATCTGTTTTTCTCTTTAGCCGGATGATTTCTCTTCGTTTTAACAAGATTTTCAAGCTCTCTAACAGAAAGCTGTTTTTCCATAGAAATATTGGCGTATCTGGTTGCTGTCTCGGCATCCCTAACTGAAGCAAGGACTTTTGCATGTCCAAAAGAGAGAATTTCTCTTTGTAACAACTCTATAACTGTCCTGGGAAGTTTTAATATTCTAAGAAAATTAGCAATGCTTGATCGATCCTTTCCAATTTGTTTTGCCAACTCTTCCTGGGTAAGTTGAAAATCGTCCATCAATTGATAATAGGCAAGTGCTTCCTCCACACAATTGAGATCTGATCGCTGAACGTTTTCAATAATGGCCATAACCATTCTTTCCCGATCTGTAACTCTCTTAATGATAACAGGAACTTTTTCAATATCCGCTTTTTTAGCGGCCCTTAATCGACGCTCACCGGCTATCAACTCAAATCCATCATCAGTCTTACAAACAATCAATGGTTGAATAATGCCATTTTCCTTTATCGATCTGGAAAGCTCATCCAACTCTTTTTCCTTGAAAATTTTTCTTGGTTGCTGAGGATTAATTTTAATATCCCCAATTTCAAGAAGAACAGCACCACTTTCTGATACAGTTTTTTCCATCTGCTCGGGAAATTCCTCTCTAAGAGTGTTGGTAATAATCTCTGAATGGGTATTCTGAATCAGAGAAGCAATTCCTTTACCTAAAGCAATTTTTTTGGCCATAAGATCCTCTTCTTAAAAAGAAAGTTGTACTTCTTCAAAACTGGATTTTTCAACATATCCCCGTTCCCGGAGAATTATTTCCTTGGCCAAAGAAAGATAGGCCTCACTTCCAGTTGATTGAATATCATATAGAATTATTGGTTTACCGTGACTGGGACATTCTGATAATTTAACATTTCTTGGAACAATTGTATTAAAGACCTGTTCTGAAAAATATTCTTGAATATCCTGAACCACTTGTTTGTGTAACGAATTTCTTTTATCCAACATTGTTAATAAAATTCCTTCAATGGCCAAATTTGGATTAAGTGATGCTCTCACCAGTCGTACAGTATTTAATAGCTGGCTTAATCCTTCCATGGCAAAATATTCAGTTTGAAGAGGTATAATAACGCTGTGCGACGCATTGAGCGCATTAAGCGTTAGTTGTCCCAATGAAGGAGGACAATCAATTATAACATAGTCATAATCTGAAGTGACCTCTTGAAGTGCAATTTTTAGTTTGTGTTCTCTGGCCATTTCATTTACCAACTCCATTTCCGCTCCAACTAAATTGTTATCCGCCGGACATAAATGGAGATAGGGCATTTTGGTTTTATAGATCACATCATTAATTGAGGTCTTGCCAATTATTACATGGTAAATATTTTTCTCGGAATATTCTGCTTTCGTTGCACCAACACCAACACTTGCATTTCCTTGTGGGTCCAAATCTATTAAAAGAGTTTTTCGTTCAGCGGCTGCTAAACATGCTGCTAAATTTATAGATGTCGTTGTTTTTCCAACTCCACCTTTTTGATTTGCCACTGAAATAATTCTAGCCATATCCAACTCCAAGAATAAAACCCTACGTTAATTTTTAAATAATTGTTGAAAGTTTGACAAGCTTCTTTTTTAAAAATGTTCCACATGGAACATTTTTATTTTGAAATCCGACAATAGTTCTACCATCTGTACCATTAAGATCATATTTTTCATTTGTAATATTTTTCCAATTCGATAAAATGTCTTTATATTCTTCCTTCTTGTCAATATTTGGACCCTTATAGAAAAAAACATTTAATCTTTTTGTTGTATTTATTTTTTTTAAAATATTTTCTATATCACCGACCGCTTTTATGGTCACAGTCGCTTCAATATCAATAACAATATCTTCAACTCTTGAATGAATTAAAATTACGTTGGGAATTTTCAATTCCTTCGCAATTTCACCAACGGCTATAACTTTTTTCTTCCTGGCATCTATACCAATAACAGTTTTTTCAGTGTTTTTTAATGCCAACGGCAACAATGGAAAACCACCCCCAAAACCAATATCAATTATATATTTTTTCGATCTTATTGATTGTGAAAATTTTAAAACCTCACTCAATGGCTTGATTGAATCTTGGACAAGTAATTGTTCAAATTTTTCAAACTCCTTGACGCTAACAAGATTCAGCCCCTTGAATTTATTATTAATTATTTCCAGGTATTTTTTTGAAAATTCTTTCATGTTGAACAATAGGATGCAATATATGCTATGGTTGCCGGCCTGATTCCATTAATTCTTCTCAGTTGTGAAAATGTTTTAGGCCTTATTTGGCCTATTCTCTGTCTACATTCATTTGATATCTTTTTATTTTCGGATAAAATCTTCCAATCAATGGACATTCTATCCATTTTATCCATTCGTTTAAACTCAATCTCCGCACGATTAATATAACCTTCGTATTTCTTTGTAATGGCCACTGTATCGATTACCTGATCATTAAAACACGCACCTATTCGATTAATTTCTGTTTTTAAAACATAAACCGGATCCAAATCTGCTCTCTTTAAAAGATCCTTCAAACTCATTCTCTTGTTGATATTTCCGTATCCATGAATTCTGAAATATTCTTTTGTGCTTTCTTTCACATCATAAAAGTACTCATTGCAAAGAATTGACAATAGATTTTGTTGTTTTATAAAATCTTCTTGAAATTTATCTATCTCCTGCCTAACCCCCAATAATTTCCTATAGTAATACATCCTCAAGACTGTATTATCCTCTCTGATATATAACCTGTTTTCTGCTCTGGAGGTAAAAAGCCTATATGGTTCATCCAACACATTTGTTATTATATCCTCTATCAACACACCAATATAGCAGCAATTTCTATCAAAGATTATCTTCGGTCTCTTTCTTATTGATTGCGCAGCATTTATACCAGCCACCAATCCTTGAGCTGCTGCCTCCTCATATCCGGAAGTCCCATTAATTTGTCCCGCAAAATATAGACCGCAAATTTCATTATGTTCAAGCGAGCCATCAAGGCTTGTGGCATCAACCACGTCATATTCAACCGCATATCCATATTGAATAAACTTTGTATTCTCCAATCCAGATATGGTTCTGACAAATTTTTCCTGGACATCTTTCGGAAGGCTTGTCGAAATTCCATTCGGATAAACAGTATTAATATCCAATCCTTCAGGTTCTAAAAATAATTGATGATCATTTCTATCAATATATCTAAAAGCCTTGTCCTCTATGCTGGGACAATATCTCGGGCCGACTCCCTTAATTTGTCCATTATACAGGGGTGCCACGTCTTTGTTGTCTCTTATAATGCTTAAGGTTTTTTCGTTGGTTTTTGTGATATGACAAGAAATTTGTTTATTTATTCTCAGATCAGCATTATTAAACATATGAAACGTTTTTGCGTTGGAATCAGATGGCTGCTCTTTTAGTTTTTCCCACTGTATACTATATTTATCCAATCTTGCCGGTGTACCTGTCTTAAATCTTTTCTTCTTTTGATTCTGTTGAAAACAGCATAAATCCTCAAGAGCTGGGGATTTGTCGGCATTTATAATGCCACCATCTGTTTTTTCATCTCCCGTGTGAAGCAAACCATCTAAAAAAGTTCCTGCACAAATGATAAGTTTTTTACAACAATAAGAGTTATGCTTATCGTCCATTAGAACAAATTGATCATCCTCTTTCTGCGCCCTTGTAATCTTCTTCCTGATAACATCAATATTTTTATTTTTAACCAAGATATCTTCAGCTATTTTTGAATATAAGGTTTTATCAACTTGGACCCTGGTCGACCTCACCGCATATCCCTTTGAATCATTAAGGGTTTTATAATGAATTGCCGCCATATCGGCAATCCGGCCTATTAATCCACCCATGGCATCTATCTCTCTTACAATCTGCCCCTTTCCAACTCCACCAACCGCTGGATTGCACGGGGTTTCGGCAATTGGCACACCTGGCATAACAAATGTTCCCACGCTGATACCAAGGCTTGCCGCAATCCACGATGCCTCAATTCCCGCGTGACCCGCACCTATTACAATAATGTCATATTTCATTTCCATATATGTATGTTCCATGTAGAACAATTGACTATTTTCCTATACAAAAATTCTCAAAAATGGAAGACATAACTTCATCTACTGGAATAATTCCAATAAGTTGAGAAATTTCCTGTTCGATAATACGTAATTCAGAAGATAACACCGCAACATCGTTTATGTAGACCATCTTTTCTTTAAAATTCAATATGTTATGGTGAATTTGTTGAATAATATTTTTTTGCCTTTCTATGACAATAGGATCTCCTGAAACGCTTTCTACATATTTTTTATTTACACTCCGTGGTATATATCCAATGCTATTATGATCTGGTTCTATAGGACCACTTTTGTTT
>JAGLPP010000189.1 GCA_023137315.1 Bacteriovoracaceae bacterium | reverse complement strand
TTTAATGGTTTTGTGTTTCTTAATTCATAGCTTCTTCGCTGGAGAAGTGAATCAAATTCGAGATGACAGTATTTTTTTTTAATATTTTTTTCAAACGATCCTTTGTCTTTTTAAAGCTTTAAAACAGATCTTTTAATAAAGAAATCACATTTGCGTTTTTGGTTTATCCCTGGCCCATTACTGCCTTTTAAAAGTAAAACAATAAATTGCTGAAGGCCTTTATTGTTACGTTCTTACATCTTGCCAGTGTTTGTATGATATCAATGTTTTTGGTATAAACAGGCAGAGTTAAAACAAAGGAACATACGATGAATATTGGTGTCTTGAGCGATAAGGAACTTTTAAATAACACCCACAGTCTTGTGAGAAAAGAACGAAAAACAACCGCTGAAATATTGGAACATCTGGAGGAAATAGAACGCAGGAGACTTTACTGTGATTTAAAATATTCAAAAAGGGAACGGTATTTCAGATCGGAATAAAGTTTGCGTTTTTCGATTTCCGCCAGATGGTCAATGATTCTTGCCGTAAGCTCATGTTCTTTGCAAACAAGATTTTTTATATCTGAAAGTAGTTTGGTGTCGCTGATTGCGGAAAGAGGGGATTGGTTCATTGATGATTTCTCCTTTTAAAAGTATGTCCATTCTTATCATTAATGAGACAATTTTAAAAATGTAAGAAACTTGTTTTTGGTCTGGGTTTATGCGCCTGTTGGTCGTTTGAATGTGTTGTCTGAATGCTTTGATAATTGTTGTGGATATCGCAAAATAAGAATTGATCATTTTGTTTGTTTTTCCTTTTTGGACGTCTTAAGGAATGAAATATGAATGGCAAAAAAAAAGGAAAAAAATTCTTACAAGACTTCCATGTCGTATTGTCCCCACTGTTAATGAATTTAAAACTGTAAAATCTTCTCCATTTAAATATAAAATCATCGTGAAAGCAGAATCAAGGTATGAGTTTAGAGAAGGTGATATTTTGTATTTACGCTATTTAGAGTAAAATCTTGAAAAATTACGTAAAATAGCGTAAAATATCATTGTTGCAATATTAAAAAGTAGGAAAAAATGAAACATATTTTAAATCCCTTTATAGATGATTCAGTAGTATCTAAAGATGATTATTGTTCACGGAAAAACCTTGAAGAAAGAATTACTAAAAAAATAGAAAATGGCCATAACGTGTCACTGATCGGAGATCGAAGAGTTGGAAAGACTTCAACAGCGCATTATGTAGTTGATGGAATTAAAGGAGTGAAAAAAATTGATATTGATTTATATCATATTCAAGATTCTTGTGATGTAGCAGAAGCAATTATTGATTCATCAAAAAGGGTGTTGGATGAAATATGGGATGCAAAAAAAGTTATTGAATTTGCAAAACGAGTATCTCCAAAGCTGGATATTTCTGAGGGTGGGGTATCTTTTGGAGTGGCCACTCAAATCAAGGATTACAAAAAAACATTAAATGTTGCATTTGAGTTTTTAAATGAAACAATCAAAAGAAGCAAGGGAAAGGTAGTTATTCTTTTTGATGAGTTTCAAGAAGTAAGAAATATTAAAAATGGAGATGCTATATTAAAGTATATGAGAGGGAAAATACAAAAAATTAGCAGGGTTCCATTTATATATGTTGGTAGTATTCGCCACGACATGGAGCATATTTTCAGAGATCAAAGTTCACCTTTTTTCAAACAAGCAGAAGTTATTTATTTTGAACACATTGAACCTGATATTTTCTTTGAGTTTATAAGTAAAAAGTTCAAGAAAAAGGATATTGTTTTAGAAAGAGAAGTATATGACCACCTTTATGAAATTTGTTATGGAATAACAGGAGATATACAGACATTTTGTCGAGTAGCTTTTGATGACATTAATAAAGGAGAAATTTTAAGTTTTGATGTGTTTTTTGGTGTGATTGATACTCTTTATAAGAATGAGCAGAAATATTTTAAAAAAATTCTTGATGGCAAGGAACTGTCAAAAGTTCAAAAAAATCTTATAATTCAGCTTGCTTTGATACAGCCTGAAACAGGTCTTTTTGCTAAAGATTTTCAAAAAGTTGTTGGGGTGAAAAGTCCTGGATCGGTTCGTACTGCTTTGAGCGCACTAGAAAAAAAGGAATATATTTATAAATCTGATGATTCTTATTGTTTTGCTAATCCTTTTTTTAAAGAATGGATACTTGACCATAGATTAATAATAAAAGCATCGGCTGGAATAATGAGAGCCGGTTCGCCTCTTGCTGGAACAAGGTTAGACTTTGGTTATAGATATAGCTTTAAAAAGAAATGAAATAATGGCCAGAATTTGCCCAAAAATAAAAAAAGCTGGATAAAATACAAAAAATTTGACGGCCACAAACTTGTTAATTGCGATTGGACATAATAGCGCCAACCTTCATGCGCATTATTTTTCCTGATTGTAATGATGCAAGATTTCTTCGTCCGTCAAAATCCTGTTGTATAATTTATATTCATCAATCAGACCGTTATAATCAATACCCATGAATAAATTAGCGGTACTGCTAAATGTAATGTTAGGCAATGTTCGTTCACCGGAAAGAGCACCGTCCACAAAAACCGCTGCTTCATCAGTTATCTTGTCGTAGGTTACAACAACATGATGGAAGTTGCTGGTTGTCAATACAGTTGATGATCGCAGGACACCATTTGCAAATTCAACCTGGCCTTCGTTGAGTGTTATTGACATACCTGCTGCGGTTGTAAAATCGTCCACCATGTTGGATGAGTTGAATACATCCGAAATAAGATCAGTTGTGTAAACCGGACTTGCGCTGGTTGAAGCATTACCGGGGTCACTCTCGGCTTCACCGTTGGCAAATCGTCCGGTGAGTTTGTCATTGGTTTCATCAATGGTTCTGCTTATTCTGGCTCCAAGGTTCCATTTCATTCCGTCTGCAAAGGATATATTTATACTTGAAAACCAATTGGTATCAACATAACCAAATCCCTGTAAATCCAGCACTCGTGAACTAATATAATTATAGATACTCTTTGTATCATCGGTCAGGGCACCATAGGAAAGACAGAGCGTTTTATTCAATACATTATTATCATCAAGATATTCCCATTTTTTTATTCCGTTGATCAAAACAGTGGGGTCATCACCCATGCCTGTTCTGTCGAAGAAATCAAGATATTCGTATGTTGATGAATCTGTAAAACAATTATTCCACATGTAATAATCGCTTCCACAATTATTGGCATAGTAACGGACCCCGTGTGCAATTGCCTTCTGGTTATTGTTATGCACACGAGTGTTTATTAAACCAAGTTTTGTGTTGAAATCGCTAACACTTGTTGCACCAAAGGTAATTTTGTCAAGACCATTCCAGAAGAAGCCATCGACATAGGAATGATTATCTATATATGTATACATGCTGGTCAGCCATGTATCCTTATCTGGGGCATCATAATAATCAGAACCAAGATTATACTTCATATATACATCGACTCCGGCAGTACGAACATTCTGAATTTCAGTGGAAGCGTCATTGGTGACAACAACCAATTCAAGACCTGAATCCTCCCACAGAATAGCTGCTGGAGCACCAAGGGTTCCGTTATAAACAAGAAACTTGAATCCTGGATCAGGCATCGAAATCTTGTCTGTAATAATTGCCTCGGTTTGTAATTCAAATGCGTGGTCGACTGGTGAATCTGCATTGGTCCATGAAGATGGATTAAGATACCATGCTGCTCCACCCCTGTAATAATTAGTGACAGTTCCCGCCCAAAAATAAGTCCATAGAGCTTGTGAAGTTTCCAAAACCATCCAGTATGTGTCGGCAGAAAGCGATAAATCAAATGTCGCTTCATGCCACGCAAAGCTTGTGGTTATTGAGGCTCCTGAAATTGATTGAGTAGCTAATAATGTTGTTCCAGGCTGGCTTCCGCCATTGTCATCATTGTAGATTTTTACAAGAATGTCGTTGCCAGTGTTTCCTTTCAGTTTAACCTTTACCTTGAGAAGTTTTTGAGTTGAAGGTATGGTGAATGTTTGAGCTCGCTTGTAATCATCAGTGTCAACTCCAAAGGTTGGATCCCAAGTTAAATCATCTTTAAGCTGCGAAATCGAAATTGACTGGGTAAAGCTGGTATCTCCTTTTTTCAGAACGTACTGGTCACTGGTTGATGCTGATTTTAGCCATGCTTCAAATGTGATTTTATTGTTTGTATTAAGATAAGCACCACTTCCGCAATCCACATAATCACCATCGCCATCAAGGCTCAACGCCCATGTACCAACTTTTCCAGTCTCGTAAGATGGGTTGCCAGAGATGGTTCCGTCGTTTGAGTTTGTCGAAGAGTCAGTAACAGTGCTTCCTGAATCATTTTCAAATGTATAATGCAGGTCGGAGCCTCTATGGTATCCTTTCCATAAATATTCAGACCACAGCCACACGGCTTTATCGGTTTCATCTACTGTATTATCGTGATTATAATCAGCACTTGAAAGATATTCCGTGGCACCGCTTGAATAACCAAAAGAACTCATAAAAACAGTGTAGTCAGCATCATCAACGTCCTGATCATCATCAAGATCGCCTAAAATGACTCTGTAATCAACAGAGGCAGTGGAACATGTTGATATATTTTCAACATCATCTGTTGAATTTGCGTAAAATGTGTAACTGCCACTTTCCAGCTCGGTAGCGGTTATGCTGATTGTGGAACCTGATGCCACACCACTTTGTAGTAATGTTGTACAACTTGAATCGGAATATAATCC
>JAGLPP010000188.1 GCA_023137315.1 Bacteriovoracaceae bacterium | reverse complement strand
AATTACAAATAATTTTTAGTTATGAATATTTTTTGTAGCGGGTGTTCGTCCCTTTTCGTGTGCCTTTTTGCTTAAAAACTGGTCAAAAACAAGAATCTTGAATAAAAAGATCATGACGACAATAAATAGCACTTTTCCCAGTTTTATGTGCATTATTCCCCAAAGATAGTTGTAAATAGGTCAACACTCATCTAATATTTCATCGGATTAATTTGATAAAATATTTAATTTATTTTGTTTATTAATAAAAATTATTTTATAGCAGAGGTTTTCGTGGGTGTTAAAACAAAAAATATTGATATAGCAACCAATATTAAGCTTTTGAGAAGTTTTCTCAAGGAGAAAAAACTCGATGCTTTTTTTATTAATGACACTGATATGTACTTGAATGAATACGTTCCGCTCGAAAGTACACATTATCATCTGTTAACAGGATTCACAGGTACAACTGCAAAGGTTCTTATCCACACAGATGGAAAGATTTATTTGTTTGTTGATGGCAGATACCACGAACAGGCTGATCTTGAGACTGATCCAGATCTGGTTCAAGTCGAAAAATGTCCACAAACAAAAACAACTTTGGGATTTGTGTTTGAGAGGATGGAGCAATTGGGGATAAAAAATCTGGGGGTGGATGGACTTCGTACCCAGAGAAGTCTTGAGAAAAAGTTGGAAGAAAAATGCACAATAAAATATTTTGATGATAATGAACTCCAGAAGATTATTCCGTTGGCCAAAACAGGTGATCTTGCCCCCGTGAAACATTTGGGTGAAAAAATTTGTGGAAAGTCCACCAGGGAGAAAGTATGTGAGTTGCTTCAGGAAGGGGAGGCATACTATGTTTGTGCCTTGGACTCAATCGCCTGGCTAACGAATGCCAGGGGATTTCATCTTCCATATCAGAGTACATTTTTATCGAAATGTTTTGTGACACGGGATAAGCTATATTTATTCAATCTTGAGTCGTCCCATATGCAACATGATATAAGGGATGATTTTATCAGTGTAGAGGATGTCGGGCCTGATGTGTTCAATAGACATCTTGTCGGGATTAAAAATAAATCAGCTCCAAAGAAGGTTTTTTTTGATTCAGGAGCAATAAGTGGGGCCGAATATCGCATTATTGAGGATGTTTTTGGTAAGGAGGCGTTGGAAGATCACGATGATGGTATTTGTTCATTTCAGTCACTGAAGAATCCTGTAGAGCTTGAAATTATGGAGAAGTCATTTTTGCGCTCCAATCTTGCCATTGCCAAAACCATACGATGGATTAAGGAATCAATTAAAAAAGGTGATAAAATAAGTGAATTTGATTTCTATGAAAAGGCAAATGATTTTTACAAAATGGAAGGGGCCGTTTGCCAGAGTTTTCATACAATTGCTGCAGTTGGAGCGAATAGCTCTATCATTCATTGGACGTCCTCATCAAAGGATGTTGTTATTCAAGATGGAGATATGCTTCTTTTGGATTCAGGTGCCCACTATGAGGAAGGATATTCCACGGATGCCACAAGGGGCTTTTTGTCAGGAGGAAATCCAGAGGATAAACAGATTGAGATATATACCATTGCCTTGAAAGGTATTTTGAATGCTCAGACTGCCGTTTTTCCGGAGGGGTCATTGGGATGTGCAATTGATATTCTGGCACGTACACCGATCAATAAGGCAGGATATAATTATAATCATGGAACAGGTCACGGTATAGGAATTAATGTCCATGAAGGAGGGGCCGGTTTTACCTACAGAAATGTCAGTCCGATTAAACCCGGTCAGGTTGTATCCATTGAACCAGGTATTTATGTTCCTGGGTATGGTGGTGTCCGTCACGAAAATATTGTCGTTGTTGAAAATCATCCTTCAATGGAAGGTATGCTTTGTTTCAAAAATCTTGTCTATGTCGGGTTTGATGAAGAGCTGATTGATAGAAGTATGTTATCAAAAGAGGAATGTGAAATCTTTGATGATTATCAAGCCGAATGTAAAAAACGTGGAACAAATATCAATTGAAATGGTTTTACACAGTCTCTTGGGAAAGATAGCCCTTTAGAAAGTCTCTTTTAAAATCCATGAATGAATCATTCATAATTGCTTTCCTGGCCCGATCTGCCAGCGATTTGTAAAAAGCTATGTTGTGTGTTGTTGCAAGAATTGCTCCGAGAATTTCGTTGGCATCAAAAAGATGTTTTATATAGGCACGGGAAAAATTTGAGCAGCAGTAGCAATTACAGTTGGGTTCAACTGGATAAAAATCCCGGCGATAGTTTCTGTGTTTAATACGGATTTTTCCCCTGTTGGTAAATAATGTTCCACCACGGGCAAATTTGGTGGGGATAATGCAATCGCTCATGTCAATACCGTTTTCCCAAAGCATAAGAAGGTCTTCGGGGTTTCCAACACCCATTACATATCTTGGTTTATTTTCTGGCATCAGTGGAGCGGTGTATGAAACAATTTTTTCCATAAGTTCCGGGCCTTCTCCGACAGAAACACCTCCAATGGCGTAACCGGGGAGATCTTTTGAGCAAACTTCCTCAACGCATTGCTTTCTGAATTTGTCATATATTGATCCCTGGATAATTCCAAAGAGGGCGTGTTGATTTGTCCAGGATTCTATACATCTGTCAAGCCAGCGATGTGTTCTGGCAATGGATTGTTCCACATAATTTTTATCCGCAGGATATGGTATACATTCGTCGAAGGCCATCATGATATCACTTCCAAGATTTTGTTGGACTTGGATGGAAATTTCCGGAGTCAGGAGAATTTTCTTTCCTTTTGGATCGTTAAACTGGGCACCTTCTTCGGAGATTGATTTTTTTTGAAGTGAAAAAACCTGAAATCCGCCTGAGTCCGTTAAAATCGGCCGTTGCCATGACATGAACTTATGGAGTCCGCCTGCTTTTTTGATCAGCTCCGATCCCGGGGAAAGGTGTAGATGGTAGGTATTGCCAAGGATGATTTTAACATCCATATCTTCAAGAACTTTTGATTGCAATGCCTTAACAGCACCATGAGTTCCCACTGGCATAAAAACCGGAGTAGGTATTGTTCCGTGGAGTGTTTTAATTTCTCCGGCCCTGGCAGAACATTTTGCATCTTTGTGTAATAGTTTAAACTTCATTAATGTTTTATTTTTTTCTCAAGTTTTGTTATCGTGCAGTTTTGTAAATCTTTTTCGTCAACCAATCCATTTTTCCAGGACTCAATCATCATGATTAGTTTTTCATGTTGAATTGGACAATGGTGAATGGTTCCTATTTTTGCCATGTGGGGTTTGCCGGATTTTTCGAGCATGGTCTTTATCTCGGTCTTGTTATTTTGTAATGAAAATGTTTTTATTGCGTCCGGTGTGAATTTTGTTTGAACGTCTTTGTATTCAATCGTAATGATGCAGTTTTCGTCCTTTTTTCCGAGTAATGCCAGTCGTGTATTATTTGATATATGCATGTTTTCAGAGTCAAGTTCGTAGGAAAAATCAACGCGGGCCTTGTTGCATTTTGTTACGGCCTCGGAAAAGCATTTCATTTCTTTTTTGCAAAATTTTATTTCTTCCAGAGAATTGGCGATATCCTTTATATCGTCCGATAATTTAATAATTTGATTGCTATGTGCGGTGTTTTTTGTTGCAGCGTGTTTCAGCCAGACCGCTATTTCACGAAAGTTTTTCTCCATGGTGTGAATCATTTTACCGTCGCCAATGATATTACTGTATTTTACAAGTTCACGAAAATAATCCATTGTAAGCATGTCGTTTCTGGCAGTTGGTTGGCCGGATAAAAGTGATATCAGGTAGTGCAGGGTATCTGCGGCGTTGTAGACCGGGGCATTGAAATCGTCTATTTTTTTATGGGTACCCCATTGTGCTTTTTGTAAAATTTTCTTTTGAATAATTTTGTAGAGATATTCAGATTTTGTATTGTAATAAATGCCGATTTTTCTATTCAAAAGTGATGTGATTGGAATAATGGAAACTCCATCATCGTTTGATTTTAATTGCATGTAATTATTACCACCGAGTCTGATTACGGAAAACCAGGTTGGTTTTTTTATTTCGAGCTGATCTGACAATAAATTCCTGGCCTTTACGTAACCGGCGATAAAAGGGCCGTACTTTGCAAGATATTTGAATAATGCTATTGGAGGTGCCAGTGGATCGTCGGCGAAAGCGTCGGTGCTTGTACAATTCATGTTGAGTGAGAATGTTGCGCGGAATAGGGATAGTAATTCCTCTTCCAGGACAACGTTCCATTTTACATTTTTTATATTTTCACTGATTGCCTTGTTTAAATGCGGAAAAATAATTGGAAATAATGGATTTCCAGTTATTGCCGCTTTTACATATTCATCAAAAGATATAGTGGTTTCAAGCGTAAGGTCCACTTTTCCATTTCGTTCTACATCGTAAAATTGCAATCCTGGGTTGAAGCTGTTTTGTTTCTTCGTTATTAATGGAGTGATAATGATATTGTCAGGTAATGATATTTCCTTGAGTTTTATGCCTGAAATTTTTGAAGTGAGTGACTGTGGAGTCAGAATTTGGCTTCTTTCGATTTCAGTATGGGTGTATTTTTTATTATTTTTGTCTTTTCTCTTTTTTAGTTGAATGGCAATGGATTTTGTTTCTTTTCCGTAGTGTATATGTCCGGCGAAATCAATGTTTCTAACAATGGGGAGCGTAAAACCACCGATAATAATCAGTGGAAATAATAAACAGATTGCCAGTAGCTTCAATGTGCGATTTTTATATACAAGGGAACTGAATGACAGTGTCTCCTTAATGCTTCTTTTTTCGAAAAGTAATGGCAGATCGGTCATTATAAACAGTGGGAGCGTAATAATACCGAATATTGACCTGAACACTGCCTTGATTCGTGAAAATAACAATTTTCCGTGGGTCCTGACTCCTGCCAGAAACAGTGAGAAAGATACCCCGAAAATCAGATGACATAAAAGATCAAATACAATATAGACCAGTAGATATTTTATAAGGCCTCTGATTTTTAATTGGTAGTTGTCTGGAAGTGATTTTATGAATTCTCTGATGGACGGGAGTGATTTTGATAACTGGTTAATGACTTTCGTTGTAACAGAGGTAAGTGGCTTTTTTGATGTCCCTGTGTTCAGCTTTATGGTGTTATTTATGATATTTTGTTCCAGCTGATTAGCCTTTTTGGAGAGTGCAGGTAGCTTGTTTTCAATGCGCGTTAGTGTTTTGTTTAAAAGGATGTCTTTATCCAAATGAAGAAGGATGGCCTCTGTATATTCATTAAGTTCATTTTCGTAACCTGATACCGGAATGAGAAAGAACGTCAGGTTATAGACCATGGCGATTGTTGCCAAAAAAGCATAGATTCGGATTTTATAGTTTACCTGAAAGATCAGGCTTGTCTTAAATGGGTTGACGGCCTTTATAATGAATATTGGATTTAAGTAGTGATACCATTTCGATTTTCTTTTACCGAAACTTTTTTTTCTTTTGAGGGCCAAGGCACTAATAAGTGTGGACGATTTTTTTCTTATTTTTCGTTTTTCACCCTCTTCATCTAATTTCGCTTTATTGCCATTTTCGTACTCTCCTTCCAATTCTATTTCATTGCCTTCTTCGCTTTTTGCGTCCAACTCTATTTCATTGCCTTCTTCGCTTTCTGCGTCCAACTCTATTTCGTCGCTTTCTTTGCTTTTTTCGTCCAACTCTATTTTGTCGCCTTCTTCGCTTTTTTCGTCCAACTCTATTTTGTCGCCTTCTTCGCTTTTTTCGTCCAACTCAACTTCGTCGTCTTCTTCGCTCTCTTCGTCCAACTCTATTTCGTTGTTAGCTGTAACGGTCATGTTGATAGACTTATCTTCTTCAGATTCATCAAAATCAATTTCTTCTTCGTCATCTTCGACTTCAAGGTCAATTTCCTCTTCATCATCTTCAGATTCATCAAGATCAATTTCCTCTTCGTCATCTTCAGATTCATCAAGATCAATTTCCTCTTCGTCATCTTCAGATTCATCAAGATCAATTTCCTCTTCATCATCTTCGACTTCAAGGTCAATTTCCTCTTCATCATCTTC
>JAGLPP010000187.1 GCA_023137315.1 Bacteriovoracaceae bacterium | reverse complement strand
GGATGAGGCCTCCATTTTTGTTGGTGATGTCTACAGAATGTATCAGAATTATTTCAAATCACTTGGTTTTAAAATGGAAATGGTTTCTTTTAGCAAAAGTGACGAGGGATATAAGGAAATTATTTTCAGTGTTACCGGAGAAAAGGTTTTTTCCAAATTAAAATACGAATCGGGAGTGCACAGGGTTCAAAGGGTTCCAAAAACGGAATCCCAGGGGAGAGTTCATACATCCACAATTACCGTTGCCGTTATGCCGGAAGCCGATGAAGTTGAATTTGAACTTGATATGAACGAAGTAAGAGTTGATGTCTATCGTTCAGGCGGTTGTGGAGGACAGTCGGTTAATACAACAGACTCTGCAGTCAGGGTGACACATCTTCCTACCAGCACGGTTGTGGCCATTCAGGATGAAAAATCCCAACACAAAAACAAGGACAAGGCACTAAAAATTCTTCGAAATAGAATTTATGACAAGATGGTCCAGGAGCAACACCAAAAAGAGGTCCAGGAAAGAAGAGGACTGATAGGACGCGGTGATAGAAGTGAGAGAATCAGAACTTATAATTATCCGCAAGGAAGATTATCGGATCATCGAATTGGGCTGACCTTGTACTCTCTTGAAAAGATTCTTGAAGGTGATCTGGCCCCTGTTACGGATGCGCTTGTTGCCTATAATCAGGTAGAGCTTTTAAAGGGCCATTCAGACGAGTAATATCCCTTCAATGGAAAAAAATATCCGCCATTTTTTTTTAGAAAACCGGTCGTATCTTGAAGATATGTATCCTGGTATTTCAATCAATCGTCTTTTATGTGAATTTAATGATTACTGTAAATTAAAAGGTTTTGAAAGGCGGGTGGATGCCCTTGTACTTTTTACGAATCTTTTAAGGGAGGGTGTACCTCTGGAGTACATCACAGGACGTGCCTTTTTTTATAATGAGGAATTTCAGGTTGATATGAGGGCCCTTATTCCCAGAAGCGAGACAGAGATTCTTGTTTCCAAGACCCTGGAAGAGATTGAAAAAAGATCAAATGATGGGAATACTGAACTTGATATTGTTGATATCGGGACAGGTAGTGGGGCCATAATTCTTTCGATTCTGATGGAGAGTTCCGTTCGGTTGAAAGGTGTGGCCATTGATATATCTCAAGATGCAATTCAGGTTGCGAAGGAAAATTTAATATTACATCAGGATAAAATTACCAAAGGGTCATCGTTGATATTCAGGTTAAATGATCGTTTGAGTCTAATGGATGAGAAGTTTGATTTGGTTGTGTCCAACCCTCCATATATAAAGGTTGATTCCGATTGTTTGAAAGTCCATAAACAGGTAATGAAATACGAACCACATCAGGCATTATTTCTTGAAGATGGATCATATGAAGAGTGGTTTAGTGAATTTTTTTCCCAGGTATGGAGATGTTTGAAAAAGGATGGTTTTTTTATTATGGAAGGCCATGAGGACCATCTGGAAGGACTTTGCGACATGCTGAAGAATCTTCGGTTTGCCAAAACGGTGATTTTAAGTGACTATTGTGGGGCGAAACGCTTTCTTACGGCATATAAAGGATAGTAATCATGGATAGATTGATAGTGAAAGGGCCTGCAAAACTGAATGGAGAAGTTGAAGTTTCGAGTGCCAAAAATGCATATCTTCCAATTTTGGCCGCAACATTGCTTTCTCCACATAAGGTTTATTTAAAAAATCTTCCCGATCTTCGGGACATCAGGACCATGCTTAAGCTCCTTGAAAATCTGGGAGTGAAAATTCAGCGTAATGGAAATATTACGATACTTGATGCTTCAGATATAACTTCGTTTGAGGCCACCTATGAATTGGTTAAAACGATGAGGGCGTCCATCCTGGTGTTGGGACCACTTCTTGCAAGATTCAAAAAGGCAAAAGTATCGC
>JAGLPP010000186.1 GCA_023137315.1 Bacteriovoracaceae bacterium | reverse complement strand
CGCATGATTCTGGAAAACGACCTCCCACACAAGGAGGCAAGTGTACTTTATTGGGCCTGCAAACTGAAAATTCCATGCTCTGTTCATACCGCCATTGGCACCGAAATTATCTATCAACATCCTGCATGTGATGGCGCGGCCATGGGACAAACTTCTTTTTATGATTTCAAACTTCTTGCAACAAGTCTTTCCAAAATGGAAGAAGGCGTTATTATCAACATCGGTTCTGCCGTTATAATGCCGGAGGTTTTCCTGAAGGCATTCACCATCGTAAGAAATCTTGGCCATCAGGTGAAACACTTTACTACCGCCAATATGGACATGATCAAACATTATCGTCCAACCGCAAATATTGTTGAAAGGCCGACTTCTCTTGGCGGAGTGGGACTTCAAATAATTGCCAAACACCAGGAAACCATTCCGTCATTGTACAAAATGGTCATGAAAGAGCTGTTACGGTAAATAAAGCTTCATCAAATTATTCTCTCACTACAAAACTGTACAGCACTGGTACCAGAATCAAAGTCACAAATGTGGCAAGTGCCAATCCCCAACTCATCGCAAGCACCATTGGTACGAGAAATGGTTCGTGCCCTCCCCAACCATAGACCGTGGGCAACAGTCCCAGCACTGTTGTAATTGTCGTAAGCAACACCGGTCTCAAACGTGTTTTTGCCCCTTCCAAAATAAGATCCATATTCATTTTATTGTGTTTTTTCCGAAGATTATTCAGATAGGTGACCATCACCAGTGAATCATTTACTACAACGCCAATCATTCCAAGTGTTCCTATCATACCTATAAAGCTTATTGGAAGACCGTGAATCCAAAATGCTATCAGAACACCTACAAAACCAAATGGTATTGCAATCATGATCAAAAAAGGTTGTATAAATGAATTAAACAAAATAACCAGAATAAAATAAACACCAAGCAGTGCAATTGTAAACGCACGAAAAAAATTCTCCATACTCTTCATGCTTTCTTTTTCCTTTCCTCCAAATTCCATTGTTATACCTGGAGTTCTGCCAATTTCTTCTGCAAATTTTTCCCTGATAAGCTGATTAACCTCCATGGAGGTTATTACTTCACTCTTGACATGACCTGTAATTGAAATTGACTTTTTTCCCTTGTAATGTGTTATTGATTGATCCGCCACACCTTCATGGAAAGTCACAAATTTCTTGATTTTTACAAGCTTGTTTTGCCTGTTAAGCAGTTGCAATTCCTTCAATACCTCCAGATCATTTCTTTGCTCTTTTTTGAGCTGTACACGAAAATCAATCTCCTCACCATCCCTTCTTATGGATGTGGCAACATTTCCGTCATAGGCGACCCGAATTGTGTCTGCGAGCTCCATTGCTGTAACTCCAAGCTGGGCCATATATTCATGTTTCAGTTTTAATCTGATTTCTTTTTTCCCTGATTGATTGGTTGTCTCCAGATCATATGTCCCATCCAGCGACTTGATGTAATCCATTATTCCTCTTTCAAATTTTTCACACAATTTAAAATCATCCGACACAAGCCTTATTGTTATCGGTTTGCCAACCGGAGGTCCATCCTGAATTTCCCTTACATCAAGTTTGGTAAATCCATTGAG
>JAGLPP010000185.1 GCA_023137315.1 Bacteriovoracaceae bacterium | reverse complement strand
GAAGTCTGGCCAGTTTGGATATTCCAACAACCTTGTCATTTGGAATATAGGCCACATGCGCCTTCCCGGAAAAAGGCAGGAGGTGATGCTCACATGTCGAATAAAATTCGATACCTTTCAGGAGAATAATCTGATCGTATGGAACAACATCATCCTCCTTGAATGTTGTCAAAATCTTATCGACATCCTGATTGTAACCGCCGTAAAGTTTCTCCCAGGATTTTACAACCCTTTCTGGAGAATCCTTAAGGCCCTCCCTCTGCGGATCCTCTCCGATATATCGAAGAATTTTTACAATTGCTTCCTTGGCATCTTCGAGATTACCCGGAAATTTATTCATTTTTCGCTCCTGCACCTGCAATTCGGCCATCCTACATCAAGTCTCTCTGATATTAAAACTGAGTTGATCCATGAGATCTTTTTCCAAAGATTCCAAAAGCCAGTCAAACTCCTCCGTATCCCTTACACGATAAAAACCGTTTTCACAAATCAGATTATTTTGATGTATAAAATATTTTATGGAATTTTTTAGAATCGGTTTTGAAAAACTTTCCGAAAAAGTGATTACCCTGCCTATTCCCTTTTGCCACTCATACACTTCCCTGGATTTTTTCCAAAAATCCTCCATTTTAAATTCAGCAAGCTCTGAAGCCAGGGCCTTGATTGTAAGGGCCGAGATATAATATGCCTCATGGATATAAACCAGTGATTTGGAAAAAACCCCAACGCCAGTAACAATTTTGTAAAAATCACGCGGGACCATATTAATAACTCCATCAATCCCCATGAGGTCCTCTTTTCCAACACACCATCGAACAACCTCTCTTGCCTGAAAGAAAAATTGTTTCGCCGTTGGAAGATAAAACTCATATTCAAGCTGTCGGCGCAGATTAAGCAAGATATCATTAAAACTTTTTGTATCGATAATTGTTCCGTTGAACACATTAACCCATGCGACATTAATGATCCATGGTACGAGAAAGTGGTGAAGAATTGTATTTTTAAAATAAAGCATGTCACCACGTCGGTTCTCTTTTACAGCATAAAAAACATGTCCCAAATTGCGTTCACCTATTTCATCCACCTTGCTATTGTTGATAAAAAGGTCAATGGCCTCTTCCAGTGTTCTCTCAAGATGTTCATCAATAAGGGATTTCGTATATGGAATTTCAAACTTGTCACAAAAATTCAGAATTTTTTTTGCCCTTGGAAAAATCTCCTCCCATTTTAACGCCCCGGAAGGACCATCCAGAAGAATCAAGGCCAGAAGTGATGAAGGTGTCACCAGCATATTGCGACCGACTTCCCGGAAGCAGTCAAAAGCCAGTGTCTGAACCTGCTTTTTTCTGTCTGATATATTCTTGGGTGATACTGGTTTACCCAGACGAATATGAATACTTCCGAGTTGATAGAAAAAAACCTTGAACACTTTGAGCAATTGCCTCAGACTTTCCTTTTTCTTTCCGGCCCCCTCAAGCTCCATTGTCAGTGTCCTGTGCTCTGGTACGTACTCATGCACAATACTGACTGGAACGAAAACAAGCTCCCTTTTTTTATCGTCTGGCAAAAATTCGTGAGCTTCAAGTAACATATGATAAAGTCCGTATCGTGGGGAAAGAAGTTTACCAGAGCGGGAACGCCCTCCTTCAAAGAAAAACTCTATCGGTTTTCCCTCGTGAAGAAGATAGTAGAGATATGCTTCCAGTGTTAATTTATACAGGATATCATTTCCAAAAGAACGCCTTATAAAAAAACAACCGCACTTTCGAAACAACTTTCCTATACCGAATATATTAAGATTAACCCCGCCGGCAACATAAACCGAAAACCTGTATTTTTTAAATATCACATAATTCAATGCCATATAATCCGCATGAGACTGGTGATTTGGAACCAGAATAACATTTTTGGTTTTCACAAGTTGTTCAAAATCCAGATCGTTACTTGAATCAAAGTTTATGGAATCATATAATCGAACAAAGGTATGTCTCATGAATTTTACAAGTAATTTGGTAACTGTCCGCGAATAATCGGCCCTGATCTCATCAATAATCCTGCAGACCTTTTCAATTTCATCGTCCCTGCCCTTAACCCTCTCTGCCAGGCGTGGGTATGACAGCACTATCTGACGTAATTTATTTATTGATGACACTACATCCTCGTCTTGTTAAAAAAGTCCATGTGGTCTTGATTCTAAAAATCCGGCAGGGGTCATTTCCATAAAAAGTGCCTTCTCATACATGTCCTCTATCCTGTCAACTCCCATATATGTCATTCCTGAACGAATACCACCAATCACTTCACCAATGACATCTACAACAGAACCCTTACATGAAATCATGTTTGATTCACCTTCAGCGGCCATTCCCTTTGGGAGTTCTCCTCTCCACGAAACCTGTGCCTCTTTGCTGGCCATGCCACGATAACATTTTTTTCCATGTTTGACCCGGCCTGGAGTTTCTAATGTTCCGGATACCATCGCCCCCAGCATCACACAATTCGCTCCTGCAGCGAGTGCCTTGATTATATCTCCCGATGTCTTTATTCCTCCGTCGGCAATAACGGGAATACCCTGTTTTCTGGCCTCGGTCGCACACATTGAAACCGCAGTCATTTGAGGAACACCGTGTCCTGTAATAATTCTTGTGGTACACATGGACCCAGGCCCGATTCCAACCTTGACAGCATCGGCCCCATTATCAATCATTCGTTTTACACCATCAGCCGTGGCCACATTTCCAGCTATAACATCAACCCCTGGATAATTCTTCTTCACATACTTCATTGTCTCCAACATCATAATCGAATCACCATGAGCGATATCAATGGTCAAAATGTCTGTTCCTGCCTCAACCAGAAGTGATGCCCTCTTTTTCCCGTCCTCTTTAACTCCGATGGAGGCAACCACTGGAAGAGAGATATTTTTTAGCTTGAAATAATCCTTGATTTTTCCAACCATGTCCGTCTGGGCCTCACAAGACATAAACCGGTGAAGAATTCCTGCTCCTCCGAGACCGCTCATCGCAAAAACCATCTCACTTTCGGTAACAGTATCCATATTGGCCGTAACCACTGGAATATCAATTTGATAATTGCGGGTAAAATCTGTCCTTAAAACAGGTTCACGTCTTGATGATATTTCCGAATATTGTGGAACAAGTAAAACATCATTAAATGTCAGTCCCTTTCCCCGTTCAAGAATTCCACGTGCGCTAAATGCCAATTCCATCCACCCCTCCACATACTTTTGCAAAAATCAGTGCGTCATTTTTAACATAGCGATTAAAGAAAAGCTACTGGCACAAACCGGCCAGAGGTGGAATGGTTGCTCGGATTCATTTGGAAAAAATGAAATCACCTATTTTGAAAAATCAAACTCCATCCATTTGTAAAAAAGAACTTCATTTATCCAAGATTGTTCGTTCCATCACTCACACGACAATTTTCACAGGCAGGATGCCTCTTGATATCCCCTACAGCACGCCCAGAATAATCAACAAACACCAAAATTCCAATTAAAACAATTGCAGCAATGCCAACAACCAATACTAATCTATTCATACAAACTCCTATTAAATCCCAAACACCCCAATTCACTAATAGTACTAGCAAAATAAAGGCCAAATTTTTTTCATTTACTTACATTTACGTGGATTGAATAGAACACTATATTAAAAGGGGATACACGAAAAACCTTACACTTACCAGCAACGGCAACAAACCCATTCTGGTAACAAAATGACATTGAAAAAAGTGTCCAATAGCACCTTGCGGAGCACTATATCCCAATTCTGTCGTGTATCATGCACACGTTGGAAAGATAAGGAATCTATTAAAAAAAAGAGGAACGAAGGCCATTGCTAAAGACTGAATTCTAAATATCTGTACACCAAATTCCTATATAACTCTTTGTTGAATAAATTTCTCCATCAATTGTTAATTCATAAGCAGGAGCAAACATCTTGCCAATATTTGTTATTTTTCCATTACGCCCATCAAGTAATTCAAAATTAACTTTTTTCATTAAACTGGAATATTTGACAATGGTTTTTTCATTACAAGAGACTGAAAACAATTTTAGAAGTTTTTTTTCCAATTTTATTATTGTTTTATCGTCCACATTCCAAGTTAAATTACCCATTTGTCCTCTCCAAGTCTATTGAACCAGATCAACCGCGCGTCTAATCTTATCGTCTTCAGATTTCAAAACTAAAGAAAATTTTAATTCTACAATCCCAACAAGTTATATCGGGAATAATGAGAGTGGAATACTGTCAAAGATAAAACTTATTTTATTGTTTCCAAAAGCTGACCCAACATATTTTTATCAAACTCCCTCAATTCTTTTTGGGCCTTAAAAAGTTTTGATACCAGATATTTTATATCTACTGCTTGATTATCCAAATGAAACAGTTGAAGGGATACTCTGTCCACAATGGCAACAATTCTACACAGATATGACAAGGACGGGATGCCTTTCCCAAGTGGATAACCTGTTCCCGAAGCATTTTCATGGTGGTCTGATATAATATTTATAATATTATCCGTAATTTTGGGAGACCTTAATGCTTTTTTAATCAACTCAAGTCCGTTTCCAGGGTGCATTTTTAACACATTAATTTCTTCAGCTTCAAGAACATCCATTCTAAGATATTTTTCAACAATATCGTCTGATATTTTTGAAAGGCCAATATCATGTAACAGGCCACCAATGGAAAGCTCCGAAATTGTTTTTGAATCAAATATTCCCAGTGCCATTCCAAATATGACTGACAATGAACTTACTAGTAATGAATGATTTATCAAGCTTGGCCGGTCTGAGGTTAATTCCATTAATTTGTCATACATGGTGGATGTACTCTCATCAGTAATATGAGTAACGAGGGTTTTTGTAGTTTCTATACAATGGTTTGTCCACGATATTGCATCACCATCACCATTGATCGAAGAAATAGACTCCATTACGTTAACTGCTGCATCTCTGATTATTTTGGTTTTCTCGCTGTCTGAAATTTGCCCATTCCTTATTTTTGCCTGGATGGAACTGCTTAAAAACCTGTTGTATTTTTCCAGGTCATTCTCATTAATAAAAAGCTCATTCACACTTTTTAATTTTAATTTCAATATTTGAGTTTCATCCAACGGCTCTTCTGCAGGGAGATACTTTATAAATTTATTATTAACGGGAAGATGAATATAAATATCAAATTCCAGTATCTGATTGGGTGTAAGGTAAAAAACATTTATGGCCTTGTAATTTTCGTTCATATATTACTCTCAGGTTTATTTTTTCAGATAAAGGTGAAAGGTCGTTCCATGATTATCCGGGTATTTGTCAATGTCTTTACTCTCAACTTCAACTCTTCCTCCATACATTTCCATATAACTTTTAACCAGCGGAACGCCAAAACCCGTTCCAGATTCGCCTTGTGTTCCCTTTCTTGAAGTTTTTCGTCTTGAGAAAAACAGTTCATTTAAAATTTCCTCTGGCATCCCTATTCCATCGTCTTTAATTTGAATATGAATCTCACCATTAATTTCTTCCGCCAGGATTTTTATATCACTTTTGGGATTTGAAAACTTGATCGCGTTGGAAACAAGATTATTAAAAACCTGATTACTAAAGCTCTTCTTTTCCGCCAAAAAGAAAAAGTCGTTTTTTGAATCATAAACCAGTTGTATTTTTTTTGTTTCCAATTGAGATTCAAAAATAAACTTAGCTTTTTCAACCATTTCATTCAAGCTGATTTTTTCAAGAACCATGTTTGATTTTTCTTTTTCCAGAATTTGAATTGTCCTCACTGTCTCAATTATTTCAGCAATTGTTTGAGAGGCCCTTTGTATGGTTTTCCATGATCGCAGTTCATCGGGATTATTCTTGTTCCTTTCGGCACTTATAAAACCTTTTCCAATGATAATTGCCAGCGCATTACTAATATCGTGCCCTACAATCTGTAAAAGTTTGTGTGCATTTTCTTTTTCATTTTCCACCTTTTTATAGGCCTTCCCAAGCTCAATTTCGTTTTTTTGTCTCGCCTCCAGATGTGGAATTATGATTTTTATTATCCTGTTAATTTTTTCAAGTGTTCCACGCAAAAACAATTGATCCCTGGCCTCTATATAAAAAAGAAACATTCCATATATGCCTGAATCAGTATTTAAACAGTAAGAAATAACACTGGTTTCACTATCAATGGCGAATAATTCATTCTCGTCAAATCTTCTATCTTTTTTAATGTCAGCAACGACAAGAGATGAACCCAGATCATTTGTACACCAGACAAGCGAACCTTCATTTTCATGGGATTTTCCAAATTCAATTTCTTTTTCAAATCCGTAACTTGAAATTACTTCAAAAGAATCTCCCTTGTTAATTAAAAAAATTCCTTTTGGGAAGTTTATA
Organism: Bacteriovoracaceae bacterium; assembly: GCA_023137315.1. Taxonomy (GTDB): domain Bacteria; phylum Bdellovibrionota; class Bacteriovoracia; order Bacteriovoracales; family Bacteriovoracaceae; genus JAGLPP01. Next base: position 3,619 of record JAGLPP010000185.1, on the reverse strand, counting down.
TAGTTGCATATTTTTATTAACATGTTGCCGATGGCCAAATCTATTGATTCAGATTCAACAATTTTTCCCAATATCTCGATTAAAGTATTTAATGTAAGGATGCTTGTTTCTGTTTCATAATTTGATATTTCCAATTGATTATTTATGTTTTCTGAATTCATATTCCTCTCCATTCAGGGATATATAGAATATAAATAATTATTCCAATGTTCAATGTGACATCTTATCGTTTTCTCAAAAAGTCGGATTTAGTATATTAAAAAGCTCAACTATTGTACTTATATTAAAATAATGCTTTTCCTCTAAACCACCGGACAGTTCAAAAGTTCATCAACAATAGAGCGTAGAAATAAATTTTCTCTCCTGTCTACAAAAGATCCTATCAAGTCTACGCACGCAGTCCCAAATCTCGGCTGGCACTTTTTTTCTTTTTCTCGTATAAGAACAGCCATGTAATTTTTACCGTTTCACAATCGCCTTGAAACACTTTATTCAATCACTTGTTGAAAAATTATCTGATTCATTTATAGTTCAGCTATCAAAAAACGAAACCGGAGGTCATCGTGAAGAAATTAATTATTATTGCATTTTTAGCATCTATTAATGTTTTTGCCCAACCACAACAGCAGTTCAGTAGTGAGATAAGCAGAAAAGTTGTAAAGGTCACACCATGTGTTGTTACTTACTCTAATCCATCAGGAATTCAAAGTACCTTGGGTAGCAGCTACAATGGCCATACCTATACAGGTAAGTTTCACGTAATCTATTCAGTAATCGAGGCAGTAGAAGGAACGACAAAAACTATCGAGAGATTTGAACTTAAAACAAAGACAGGTGTACCTGAAGTCGGTTATCTGTATGATACTGGTAATGCTTTAAAATCTTGCAATTCTCTTCGAAGTGGTTATGTCGCCTTGGCAAGTACTCAAGAAGCTATAAAAACAACTCACACTGAAGTAGAAACCAAAGGAAATAACACACATCATCAGGGAGCAAAGTGCCAATCAAATGCCACCAAAAGACTCATGAGAGCGATTAAAGATATCGCCTTAATAGACAAAGAAAAAATAGAAGCAGTAACCATAACTCGAGATCGTGGTAACAAAAATGTAATCTACGTGGTAACTAAACTATTTGACCCATCAATCGACTGTTCTTATGCCATAAGACAAATTCATGTAAAAGGTTCAAAGATTAAAAGGCATGGTGCAACTTGTATGTACAATCTGGAAGATGGAATGAAATATGACCTGGATAGAATGTTGTCGGACCTGGCATCTCGTATTCACTAATTTATATTGAAGTACAGTTCTTATAAATCATAGCTTTGAGGTAACAATTTGGCACCTCAAAGCTATTCACACACTCCAGCAACGCCCCTTTACGTGCATAAGTTTAAGCACGCAGTGCCAAATATCGGCTGGCACGAATGCTGGGCACTTTTTTTCTATTTTATTTTGATCGTAGAACAACTTTGAAACATCTGATTATAATTTTGCTTGTTAATGACTACACCTTTAAAAACAGCATCCACTACATTATTCAAGCAGCTTAGATGAGTTGCTGAATAGGAATGACCGGCATTTAAGGTAACTAATATTTTATTTTCAATGTCCAGTTGATTAGAAAAGCTGTTTTCTGCCATTTCTATTGGAGTCAAGAAATCGGAAGAACCATGCATGAATATTGTAGGGTGCTTAAGTCTTAATGCATTTGAATTATACTCATTAGGATGGTTGGGATATTTGTTTCCATTGCCCCAGTTTAGTTCCGTTTCCAGTACGAAATCTCTAATCACACGGCTTGAAAAGAACTCTTCAATATCTGAAGTTTTCTTCTTCAAGGAAGCAGAAGGGAGTTGTTCAGGATAGTATATCTTTCGGGTCTCTTTTGCCCACTTTGTCAAACGAGCATTATAAGTTGAGTCAGGATCATCAAGTACTCTTTTTATATTAGACATTAGCTGCAAGCTAGACTCGTGAGGGTTGTTTGCTAATTGTGTCCAGAAATACAGTCTCCAAAATTTTCCATCAACACCTAGTAGGTTTGGAAAATTTTTGTAATCATTTTTAAATATATTATGAAAAAAACGTTCTTCCTCCTGAGGCATTAACTCCAAGAATTGTTTAAAGTTTTTTTCGAAACGACAATTCCCATCACAGTTTAGATATTTTATGCTATTCGTGTTTTCAACGGTACCAGTCATAAAAATAGCTGCAGGACCAGGTAAGCCTTGAGCTTGAATAATTGTACTTAATTCAGGGGCCACGGTTGTGCCATAGCTATGAGCATAGATAATATAGTCTTTAGCTCTTAAAGCAAGATCTGTTATGATCCTTGCGGTATCATTGGCAAAATAGTTGCGATTGAATATTTTTTTGCCAAATTTTTGTACATTGTAATTCGTTAGCTTGTTACAGCCTGTTCCTCTATAATCTATAATTACTAAATTATAATCTTGTGATCTAACAATGCCCTTGAAATGATCCTGGCCTATTTTCGCGCCAGGCCCTCCTCCTAGATAAATTATTGTCTTCGCAGTATCTGTACCTTTTCTATATTCATACTTTAATTTAAAATCATCTCCAGGGTTAGGAGCTTTATAAGAGTAAGGAACTGACACTTCCCTTATGGAAGACGAAAAACACTTATCACTGGAAGTGGCGCAGAAAATGGTCTGAGAATACAAAATAATGGAAAGTAACATTATTGATTTAATTATTAACACTCCTGCTCTTTGAAATTTACTACTCCTGATACTTTTTTGGTTTCCAACTTATCCATATGTCAAAAGTTTATGCAGTTTACATATAGGCAAGTTGCTAAAATCTAAAAACAATCTTTGTTGTTGACTTATCTATGTACAAGAATAATGCCATATCAGAAGTTTAGTCTTAAAAAAATGGAATGAGATGGAGTCTGTCGAGTTCACCAAAATAACGTAAAAATGTAAAGGATGTGTCCGGTATGGACCGTGTTTGAAAGCTGCTTTAGCACAAACAAGCACGCTTTTAAAGCATGAAACTTAATTGGTTTTATCTTGATAGAAGTCAGAAAATTTCTAAAAACACAAGAACAGTAACCGTAGCGACTCTATTGTGTTACTTAAGAATAGGAGCATTTTTTTGAACACCATCCTTTAAGCAATTAAGATATTTTTTAGTATTAACAAGAATATTTGTTTTTACTCCTGACTGTACATTAAACAAAATGGTTTCTGTTTTAGGTTCTTGAGGTATAAAAATCTTCAACTCTTCAACCATTTCTTCCCCGCTTAAAACGTTACCCAGAATATCGTAAGTAGCATTTTTATACTTGGGCAGGTAAAGAAATTTCGGTAACCCTCGTTTGAATCCTCCCACCGAAAGTTCTGTTGTAAGATAAACATAATCATCAGGAAGCGCCAGATCAAATGCTCCGTAATAAAAATCGTGAATAGAGTTATAGTTCAAAGCTCCAGAGGGCGTCGTTTGTCTTGTCCAAACTCGTGCCCACAAATAAACAGCTCTAAAATTATTCTTTTCCAGCTTGGTTTTACTTTCAATGGATTTTACCGACAGAACGTAGTCCCCTTCTGTTACAGTAGTTACCTCATCTGTCGATTTTCACCTGGCCAACA
>JAGLPP010000184.1 GCA_023137315.1 Bacteriovoracaceae bacterium | reverse complement strand
TGTTTTTTCAACTGTTCACACAACCGATGCCATAAAAACCATCGGCAGAATAATCGCCATGTTTCCCGTCGAAGAGCAAAAAGAGGTCAGAAAAAGACTTTCCGAGAATCTTTATGCAACCATCGGCCAGAGAATGCTCAAAACAAAAGACAAAGGAGTTGCCGTGGCCATGGAAATCATGATTACGACTCCCGGAATAAAGGATTGTATTGAAGGCAAGGATGATATGGGTAGATTAATTCAAATCATCCGTGACGGAAAAAACAAAAGCGATATAAAAAGCCAGAGCTTTGACCAGCATATTATGGAGCTTTACAAGGCAGGAACCATATCCAGATCCACGGCACTGGAATCTGCCACATCACAATCAGACTTTATTCTCAGTCTTGAAGTTGAATAATCTGTATTATCTGAAAGTGGCCTTCTTGTCGGGATTAAAAACACGATCATCATATCTCACAACAAGGGAACCAAAAAGAAAATCATGAAGTGCTCTTCTTCGCTTATTGAAAAAAACAGTCACGATTCCAAAAAATAATATTGTCTTCCCGATCATTTCACGTTTGATGACTGAAAAACTGTCCATATATCCACCATTAATATGAACAATCTCCAATCTCATCAACTTCTTTCCAAAAGTTTTTCCCCAGATTATGACAGGAAAAACAAAAATAACCAGATAGATGATAACAAATAAAACCGCCCCAAAAACAAAATCCCAACAAAACATAAAACTTACATCAATTGGTATATCATTTTTCAGGATGTCTCCAACCGTTGGATGGTGTAACATCTTTTCCAAAATACCTTTCAGAGACTTGTCAAAAACCTCATAATTAAAACCAAATTCAATTTTTAAAACCCTGCTGACAAGATGTGGGAATTTCCCATAATACAGGATTATAAGAACCAAAACACACCCAAAAAGATCACACAACCAGGCCGCCATTCGTCTGACAAGCGGAGCTATTTCAGAATAATCCTGTTCAGGTCCATCTTCCTTTAATTCAAGTGCCTGCTCTCTTCTTGTTCTGACTGTGGACAGACTTTCATGATCGAGTTCCATCTTTTCAAATTTATTTCTTTTCAGGCCCCCACTGGCCTCTTTTTCAAGCTCTCTTTTTTCCCTCTCCCTTTTATGCTGTTCCAATTTTTCAGAATCCAGCTTGAAGTCCCAATTCTCGTCAACATTTCTTTTTCCCTTTGTATCGTCATCCATATTCACAAACCTACAGTTTTTTACCTGCGTACATGGCCACCATATCACCAAGAATATTAATCGTTTCAGAAAGAACCGGATCTTTTCTGTTGGTTGAAATCCATTCATCCTTTCTTTGCTTTAAATCCTCCTTCCATTTCTTTCTATCGCTTGCCTTGAATTTTTTTACCGAAATTTTTATTGATTCATCAAAGTGTGAAATTTCAAGATTCTTATTTTCTTTTTCGAGTTTGAGTTTTTTCGCCAACTTTTTATTGCTCTCGTCCTGTCGCAATATTTTTGCCATCTTCAGTGGAACTTTTGTTTCCTCTCTTCTTTTAGTAAGGTGCTCAATACTACTTTTCACCTTGCTAAATCTCTTGTCCTTTTTTATCCTCGCTTGTCCCCTTTTTCGAAGCGTCCCTATATTGATGTTCTGTTTTTTCCACGGTTTGAAATCAAGTCCGGGGATTTCATCCCATGGAAGTGTGTTATCCAGATCCATCTCTCTGTTTTTAGCGTAGCTGTATGGGTCCGGCAGAAGAATGTCAGGAATAATACCTTTATACTGTGTCGAAGCACCGGTAACACGATAAAATTTCTGAATGGTCACCTTCAGCGCACCAATTGTCTCTCCAAGCATGGAAAAAATGGGAGCTTGATTGAGGTTTAGCACCGCCTGAACAGTTCCTTTTCCGTGGGAATTGCGTCCCCCTACAATCACGGCCCTGCCATAATCCTGCATGGCCCCTGCAAGAATTTCGGATGCCGAAGCGGAAAAAATATTTACCATCACAATCATCGGTCCGTCATAAATAACAGACTTATCATTATCCTTCAAAATTTCGACATTTCCATCATGGTTTCTTACCTGGACAATCGGCCCCTGTTCAATAAAAAGACCTGACATTTTCCTCGCATCCTCCAGGGCACCTCCACCATTATTGCGAAGATCAAGAATTAACCCATCAATACCAATTTTCTTGAGGGCAACAAGCTCCTTTTTCACATCATCGGTGCAATTTCTCTCACCGTTTCCAAAATCTCGATAAAATTTTGGAACCTGGATATATCCAACCCTGAGCCCGAGTTTTTTATCCACGATCAGCGATGATTTTGCATATGATTCAGCTATCTGAACCTTGTCCCTTATAATGGAAATGGTCTCGATTGATCCATTAACCCTCTTCAGTGTCAACCTCACCTCCGTTCCCTTTGGGCCGCGAATATAGCGCACGGCCTCATCAACTTTCATATCAACCAGATCAACAGGACTGTCATTTCCCTGTGCCACCGCAATAATCTTATCCTCCGCAACAAGCTGCTTTCCTCTCCATGCCGGGCCACCGGGTATTATCTTCACAACCTTGATATAACTTTCATCTTCCTGCAAAACCGCACCGATTCCCTCCAGACTTCCTGAAATGTCTATATCGAAATCCTCCTTTCGTTTAGGAGGAAGATAAACAGTGTGTGGATCAAAGGAGTTGGTAATGGAATTAAAAAAGTTTTCCACATAGATTGACCTTTTTTCCGTAAGCAATCTTTCAAAAAATTTCTTATACCTCTTTGAAATTCCGTCAAGGGCCTTTTTCCTCAATTGTCTCTTGGTGAGAATCTGTTGTTTTTTTTCTTTTTTCTTTTTATTTTTCTTTTTATCCTTGTTTTTCCGTGCCTCTTTTTCCCTTTTTATCATCTCTTCCTGCTCCGAAAGAAGAGAAAGATATCTACCAACAACGGCCTGCTTGAAACTTTTACGCCAATAATCCCTCAAAGCACTCTGCGTTTCCATAAAATCCCTTTTATCGGGATCAAGCTCAAGATATTCATTTTTTTCAAAATCAAATTTGAATTTTTTTGAAAAGAACTCATCCCGAAAGGACGCGACACTTGAAATTCTCTTCTTGAAAAGTCTCATGGATTCGTCCACAATTGGAACATTGCCCGAGATGATCTGATCATCCATTGTCTGACGATACTTTTTCAGAGAATGAATATCACTTTTTAGAAAAAAATGTTTCCCATAATCAATTTTCTTTATATACAAATCAAACGATTTTCTCGAAAGAGCATCATCAAATTCAATTTTATTATAGTGATAACTTTCAAGAGCACTTTTTATGAGATTTCCAATAAGACGTAATTTTTTTGTCTCGGCCTTACTCTTTCCGACTGAAGATACAGCACCTACGGCCAAATTGGTTGCAACGACACCAAGTAAACAAAAAAATACAATTCTTTTAGACAATAATCTTAACCTTGAAATCATAAACCAACTCCTCGCTTCCCCGTAAAAACAGGGCGCCATCTAATAACAACAACCTATTAATCAATAATAAGTGGTAATGGATGAAGGATAAAGGGTAAAACTTTGTCCATTATCCATTAAGATGCAAAAACAACGAAATAATTTCATTTGAATGCCTGGCGTTAGTTGACTAGTTCCGTTGGTCGGATGATTTCATGAGGCCCTGTGTGCGATTATTAATAAGCACCACTTGAGTAGTGAAGCTCATAGCTGTGACTGTAAATTTCCAAAATATTTCCAAATGGGTCTTCCATGTAAATCATACGATATGGTTTTTCATCAGGGTAATAGTAGCGTGGTGCTTTCATACGCCGTTTGCCTCCTGCCGCCACAATCTTCTCTGCAAGTTCTTCAACATTTGGGTCTTGTACCGAAAAATGAAATACTCCTGTTTTCCAGTATTCAAAATTATTTTCCGGTTGTTTCTGGTTTTTAAACTCAAATAGTTCTACACCAATTCGATCTCCTGTTGACAGATGGGCAATACGAAAATGATCCCACCCAGCACCAAAAACATCAGTACACATCTCTCCAATAGGACTCTTGTCTTCAGTTACATCGGTTGGTTTCATAATGAGATACCAACCAAGCACCTCGGTATAAAACTTTACTGCAGCATCCAGATCTGGAACAGAAATACCAATATGAGAAAATGTTCTTGGATATTGATTTGTCATGCTTACCCCCTCAGTTGTTATGTTTGATTTCCCAAGTATACATCTTATTTGCTCCTGGCCCTAAATTTAATACAAAAGCCTGCCATGGTGGTTTTATCATGGGCAGATACAAATTTTGGTTCTTCAACCAACTCCAGATATCATTGATCTTGCAGATAAAGCAGCGGCCTGAATATACGTCAACAAACCGCCACATCTGGACTTTTTTGAAATTTTATTCACACTTTTTACAAATATCCAAATTAAACTTTGAACAGCGTGGACAATTCAAGAGTACGTTTCCGTCTCCCTCTACAAGATATCTCCCCTCACCCCAAAGTATTATCTTATCCCTCAAGGAAAATATTCTTACTGTACCAAATATTGCACTACCTGAGCTGAACGGGAAAATTGCAAATTCATCGTAACCATCTCCATCCAAGTCAGAGAAATATTTTTCCTTTCTTATCCTGACAAAAGGAGTTTCCATCCAACAAGCATCCTCTTCTCTTCTTAACCTTATCTCGTCAATTTTTTTATTTTTAGAATACCTTCTTAATACCTGATACCCTCGTTCATAAGGATCAGTGCTTTCGACATTTATTGTTTTGTACTCAATTCTAAGTAAATCGCCTGACTCATGCTTCAACAAGTCTTTAGCACATACAATTCCTCCATTCCCATAAATGGTTTTCTTGTCTTTTTGCCGATCTTTTTCAGTACAGTAAGTAAATTTTAAATCAGACTTTTGCTCCAATTCGCTCTCGTACATTTCACTGGAACAGGCCAGCGATACAATTAAAACAAACAGGGATAAGCTAATTCTTGTTGGATAATTCATATATTTTCCATACTTTCCTGGCATATTCTTCACCTTCTTTATCCCAAGAATGATAATATTTAACACCTGCATAAATTTTCTCCTTTAGTGTTTTTGCTCTCTTTCCTGGTGACGTGGTAATTTTATAAATAATCCAACGAACTCCTGCTGCAATATTCGAATTAGCTGATCTGGCTTCTTGCTGGGTAATTTCAATCCTGCATTTTCGAATTTCTTTACCATATTTTCCGGCCAATATCCTCATGGTAGTTGTCGTAATCTGCATAAGACCAGTGGCAGTACTTCCCGGTAGCTTTGTTATAACTCTTTCTCTAAAACTGGATTCTGCAGCAATCATAGCTTTTATAAGGAGCGGATCAATATCAAATTTTATCAAATCTTTCCCTTTCCAATATTTTAGCCAAAATTGAATCATTACATCGTACTGGCCATCGTCCCTGTATCCTCTGATTTTTTTAAGTTTCTTATATTTATATTTATTTCTAAATTTCTCAAATAGATAATTCAGATTGGAAGAATATAGAAAATCTTTTTTCGAGTTTGAATTCTTTCTACAATAAGCTTCAACTATATGCCGAATTCCATTCTTGCTTATTCTTATATGTTTTTTTACATAGTAATAACCTGGTTTACAAAGCATTTTTTTCTCTCAATCTTTTTATACCCATGCCGGTTCACTTTTCAAGTGAACGGCGGGCATACCCCATTGGCAGTTTTAATTTTCCTGTATGGAAAATTAAAACGCGAATAGTATAGATACTCATCAGTTAAGGCATTATACGGTGTCTCTTTTTTAAAAGTATATATAATTTTGTCCAGAGACTCACTTTTTTTAATTTACACAAAAGCCGTCTGTACGATGCTTACATTTTTATCCTTTTTATAAATCATGTAATTTTACACGCTCCAGTGCGTGCAGATTGGATCGTTTCATTTTGTTCGTTCCAAAGATTTTTATTCCGGCCCGGATGTTGCAATTTCTACAAATAAGTCTGAGATTGGATATGGAGTTATCACCTCCAAACGCAAAAGGTTTGCGATGGTCCATCTGGAGAGCATGGATGGAACCACATAACTCACATTTGTTTTTGGCACGTTTGAATACCTGTGTCCGAATATTTTTTGGAATATATCGTCCCTTTTTAATGGGAGTTTTTATAGACTCCTGTTTTTGCTTGGGAATCTGTTTTGCCTCCTCTTGTTCCAAAAGAGCATCGGCCATCAGGTCAATTATTTTTGTAAGATCCATGTCCTGTTTATGGGCATAAATTCCTTTAAGTCTTTTTATTTTTGCCATGGTTTTTTTGGAGATTGAAAGCGAAAGACGGACGGTATCCGATGTTTCATTTCTTATGTGAGGTGCTTTGGGTGAATTCGAAAGTCCCTTTTCATTCTTAATGCTGTTTAAAATATTTTCACATTCTCTTTTGCTGGTGCCGGCCACTCTGTTGACAACATCTTTTTTCTCCATGGGACTTGTTTTAGCCTGATTGAAAAAACTACTTAGTAAATTGGCATTACTGATACTTAGTTCACCATTATCAATCTTGTTTTTGATGGCCGGAACACGCAATGAAACCCGCATGGCCGTAATTTTTCTACCCGCTTGATCTTCACTTAGAAAAAGTTCCTTTACACAGTATTCAAAAAGGGAACGGTATTTTAATTCCGAATAAAGTTTGCGCTTCTCTATCTCCGCCAGGTGATCAATAATTCTTGCCGCAAGTTCACGTTCTTTGTTAACCAGTGTTTTTATATTTGAAAGCAGAACGGTGTCGCTGATGTTTGCAAGGTGGGATGATTTCATTGAGATATTCTCCTTTAAAAAAGTATATATCAAAAACAAGACGGTTTTAAAAATGTAAGAAACTGGTTTCAACTTGCGTTTATGCGTCTATAGACCATTTCAATTGGTTGCCAAAATGCTTTAACAGTCGTTATGAATGCCATGAATTAATAATGTACCATTTTGTTTATTTTTCTTTTTCCA
>JAGLPP010000183.1 GCA_023137315.1 Bacteriovoracaceae bacterium | reverse complement strand
TGAATTTACAAATTTTGACCAACAAACTCAATCCTTCACTCTAAGATAGATAGTTAAAATTTTTAATTATTATTGCAGGAGATAGCTTTTAATATGAAAAATAATCCTATAATCATGACGCAAATTTCATATTTCCCCATGACCAGAGCAAGTGCAAAGACCGGCCAAAAAGTCCAGCCTAACCGGATACGAGTCACAGGTTTATTGTAAGAATTAATTGAGATATGGTTTGATTGAGAATGAGATTTAATTGTTCCTAAGTCATGACCACATACAGTGCAGTTTTCATTATCAGCAAGTTGAATTGTACTGTTACACAAGTTACATTTTGTAATTACTATACTGTTTGACATTATAAAAGCCTTTAAAAAACTTAAGCACTTAAAATTGTTTGTATCATAACGTTGCAAACAACACCATGCGCCGTGAAAATCTTTCAGGCAAGTATAACTCATCAATTACAGACAACCGCATGCAATTATACCTAAACAATCTCTCCCTTGAGATCAATCTCAAGGATTTCAGCGTCATCAATACACTGGTTTAATAATTCATTGAAATCGTTTTCCCTGGAAAACTTTTTGAAATAACCGCGATCAGGTTTAATTATTGGATGTTTTGGAGCGAAGAGTGAACATGCATCATCATGTGGGAGAACAGAAATATCATGTGTTTTAATTTTTTTGGAAATATCAAGTATCTCTCTTTTATTAAAACCAATAAGCGGTCTTAAAACAGATATATCCATCATAGCATCAAGCAATGTGATATTTCCAATTGTCTGGCTTGAAACCTGTGACAGGGCATCTCCGGTAAGAAGGGCATCTCCTCCAATTCTTCCGGCCAGAATCTCAGCAGTTTCAAGCATGTATTTTCTAAAAAAGAGTGTCTTGTATTCAGGTCTGATCTTATCTGACAGGACCTTCTGAAAATCGCCAAAGGGGATAATATAGAGCTTTGATCCATTTTGATATTGTCCAAGGGTTCTCGCAAGCTCAACGATCTTCTCCTTAACCTCTTCTCCAACAAATGGGTATGCATAAAAAAAGATATAGCTCTGACGGCATCCCCTCTTGCCCATGAGAAAACTTGCAACAGGTGAATCAAATCCTCCGGAAAGAAGAGTCACCAGATGTCCACTTGTTCCAAAAGGCTGTCCGCCGATTCCAGGATATGTTTTTGTTGAAATGTAGATGTGGCCGTTTCCAATCTTTATCTGAATTAAAAGTTCCGGATTATGAACATCAACTCTCAGTCCTGTTGATTGATATTTTTCAAGCACCAAATGTCCGACCTCGCGTGAAACCTCCATGGAATTTTTTGGAAACTGTTTATTTGTTCTTTTTGTGTACACCTTGAAAGTTGAGGGCAGGTTTTCAAAATCTTCAAGCTCTTTCAAAACCTCAGGCACAATTAAATCCATGTCCACTTTAATACTTCTGGCCGGGGAAATACAATTGATTCCCGGAACTTTCAAAAGAGCATCCATTGTTTCCGGGGGAAATCCTTCAACTGATCGGGCCACAAGCCTCTGATCCTCATTTTGAAGATTCACTTTTTCACTCTGATATGCCTCAAAAACATCACGGAGATGTTGTTTCATGGCCTTGTAATACAAAGGCCTGTTTTTTCCCTTCAGCCATAATTCATCAACACTAATCACCAAAACGTGGTACATCAAACGACTCCTATTTCATCAATCTTGAAAGATCATTATGTATGCTTGAAAGCTCCCGGACAAACTCCGCTATCTCCTCAAAAAACGTGTCAGGCGAAAAAGATATTCTAAGAACATTTTTATGATATTTCTGTTCTATTCCAAGAGCGGTAAAAACCGCGTTTTCCCCCTTCACCCTTGAGGAACAGGCCGAGGTACTGGAAACATAAATATCTTTTTGTTCGAGATGTCTTAAAAGAATATCACTTGAAATACCCGGTATTATTACATTAAGAATGTACGGACTCGTCGGCATTTTTTCAAAAGGAAAAATAATGCCGGCAATCTTTTCATGCAAAAGACATTTTGTTCTTTCCTTCAGCTCCTCCATTTTTTCGAGATTCCTGGAAAGCTTTGATATTCCCTCACAAGAAGCCTCATAAAATGAAAAAATCAATGGAGCGGCCAGGGTTGACGGTCGAAGCCCCCCCTCCTGTCCCCCGCCTGAAAAAACAGGCACAAGATGCGTTCCCTTTTTCACATAAAGTGCAGCTATGCCCTTTGGGCCACCAAGCTTGTGTGATGAAAAAGAAAGTGTATCAATTACTCCCTTTTTCAGATCAATATCCATCTTGGTAAAACTCTGAACCGCATCAACATGAATATGAATACCTGGATTTTTCTTTTTTATTTTTTCAGAAATCTCCATAACTTGAAAAATAACACCTGATTGATTATTAACATGTGCCAATACAACAAGCTTCACATTTTCATCCAACGCCTCGTAAATTGCATTGAAATCCAACTCTCCATTTTTTCTACAAGCAAAGTCCCGGGCCCTGACTCCGATCTTTTCAAAACCCCGCACCGGTTCAACCAGGCTCGGATGATCTGACGGAGTAAATAAAACGGCATCACCTTCCTTTAAATCCAAACCATTAATGGCCAGATTATTGGCCTCGGTCGCAGACGAGGTAAAAACGAGATTATCCCCTTTTGAGACATTTAACATCTTCAAAAAACCACTACGACACTCATTCACTCTTTTCATAATGGATTTTCCGAATTTATGGGATGCGGAAGGATTGGCAAAATCCTCCTTCATGGAAATATTCAAAACCTCCAATGCCTTTCTTTTAACGGGTGTGGATGCTGCGTGATCCAGGTAAATCATTTTCATTTATCTCCAAGGGTATATACCACTGTTGTTTAGCACTTGCTAAATTATTTAGCAATTGCTAAACAGATGACGAATATGGCACCGACAAAGGACAAACTCTTTTTAAAAAATCCCAAAATTCACAAGTTCGAATTCAACGATCAGGTTGCATCCGTATTTGATGATATGGTGTCCAGATCGGTTCCATTTTATAACGAAATTCACCGGATCATTCTCGATCTGAGTGGACGTATTCTTCAAAAAAATGATCTCGTCCACGACCTCGGATGTTCCACGGGAACCACTATCGCACTCATGGATAAACACATGAAGGCACAAAAAAAACCTGTGCGATTCGTTGGTGTCGACAGCTCAGAAAGCATGCTGAAAAAATGCAGGACAAAACTCAAAAGAAAAAATGTTACGGATGTTGAACTTTTTCACCAGGACATTTGCGAGCTTGATATGGAAAAATCAGGCATGGTCATCATGAACTACACATTGCAATTTATTCCCACACATAAAAGGGAAAAATTGCTTAAAAATATCCACAAATCACTTCGAAAAAACGGTATCCTGATTATGAGTGAAAAAATCACTTCAACCAACAGGACAGTCAATAACCTTCTTATCAACCTGTATCATGACTTCAAAAAAAGAAATGGTTATTCTGAACTCGAAATTGCCCGCAAAAGAAATGCCCTTGAAAATGTACTCATTCCAATTCCATCCTCAAAACAACTGACTCTTTTAAGAAAGGCCGGTTTTAAAAAGGTGGAAGAGATTTTCAGATGGTATAATTTTGCCTGTTTTATCGGAATCAAATAATGCTTGAATATTTGAACGACCATCACAACTCATGCGATATTGATGCTTTGAAAAAAGCAATTCAAAAAAACGAAAAATTGCTTGAGTCAAAAGGTTCAATTCCGTTCAAGGAGGCCCTTACAAACCTTCCAAAAACAAGCTCCACGATGATGGATCTTTCAGGTGATAAAATCCGCATTGGAAATCCACAGGATCTTGATGAGGACCAGCTTGAAAAGCTGACAAATGCCATACATACGATGATTCCATGGAGAAAAGGGCCCTTCGATTTTTTCGGAATTGATCTCGATGCTGAATGGAGGTCTGATTTAAAATGGAAGCGAATCGAAAATCATCTTGATAATCTGGATGGAAAAACCGTTTTGGACATAGGTTGTAACAACGGTTATTACATGTTCAAAATGGCAAAAAATAATCCCGCACTGGTATTGGGAATTGATCCTGTCCTCAGATGCCGCTATCAATTTGACCTTGTTCAAAGCTACACGAACTTATCCAATCTAAAGTTTGAAATGCTTGGTATTGAACATGTTCATCTTTTTGATGAGATGTTCGATCTGATTTTCAACATGGGAATCATCTATCACCACAAGAATCCAATTGCCCAGCTTGAAGATTGCATAAGGGCCCTGAAACCCGGTGGACAAATGATTTTGGAAACCATAGGCATCCCCGGTGACAGTGAGATGGCACTGTTTCCAAGCGGACGTTATGCCAGCATGAAAAACATCTGGTTCATACCAACCCTTCCATGTCTTATAAACTGGATGAGTAAAGTCAAATTTATTGACATTAAAATCATCTCCGATACGCTTTTAACAGCGCAAGAGCAGCGTGTCACAAAATGGTGTCCACATAAATCACTCCACGACTTCCTTGACCCGTCTGATCCATCAAAAACAATCGAGGGCCACCCTGCCCCACGCCGATTCGCCATAAGCGTTCGAAAAAAAATTTAGGATATAGCACCACATCACTATCTTCCTTGTTGAAAAAAATTTAATAAATTCATACAATTAAGTAATATTTTGATTAACTACCTTACGCATAGCGCAAAAAGGACAGACGATGGGTTATACTCCCTTAAGAATAAATACCATCACACCTGACAAGGTGCTGCCATTTGATCTTTATATTTTCTACAGGGAAGTCTATCTAAAATACAAGGATAACGGCATCTCCCTCGATCAAGTCCTCCTGCAAAAACTTAAAGAGCAAAAAATAGCACGTTTCTTCATTACTGATAACGAGGAACCCAAATACCAAAAATATCTCGATGAAATACTGAATAATCTTGCCGACAATCAAGATATCTCAATTGAAAACAAGGCCGAAATCACAGAAGGAGTCACCTCCAATGCTGTTGAAAAGATGCAGAGAGATCCAACTTCAAAGGCCTCATTTAACGTGGTAAAAACCGCAGCAAAAAATCTTCGTGATGTCGTTACAAAAAATCCTGATGCCTTGAAATTAATATTCTCAAAAAAGGCAGGCGAAAATGAAAAAATTATCAAGCACTCACTAAATGTTTGCATGCTTGTAATCAAGATGGCTGAAGCTGAAAACATCGTTGAGGACGCTCTTGACAATCTCATCGTCGCCGCTCTCCTTCATGATCTCGGAATCACCCAGCTTTCCGCTAATGACCAGAAATTATTTGAAAAACCCAGAAAAGATTTCTCAGTTGATGAACTTCGGACCTACAATTCACATCCACAACTTTCAACAGATCTTTTAAAGGACAAAAAATACGTCAATGTTGAAATTCTCGATCACATCTTTTTTTACAGCGAAAACCTCACAGGAAAAGGCCCCCAGAAAAAAACAAATCTGACGAAGGAGGATGAAATCCTCTCCATGATTAACTGCTACGATAAAAAAATAATCTGTCAGAACATGTCTCCAAAAGATGCAATCAAGGATTTTCAAATAAACGAACTTGGAAATTATAATCTTGAGCTGATCAATAC
>JAGLPP010000182.1 GCA_023137315.1 Bacteriovoracaceae bacterium | reverse complement strand
TAATTGTTTTTATTATCATTTTTGCAGGATGCTCAAAGGAATACACAAAAGAGGACTGCGAAAAACTTTCCCAGGGTTCATACAGGGGAATCCCGAATGACGCTCATAAATTTAAAAAATATTGCACCAATATGAAAATCAAATATACCCATGAAGTCTGTCAGCGCGCTCTCGGAGAACTAATCTCTTCGGGAAACCTAAAGAACGTAAAAAATAAATACGGTGACAACGTTGCAGGATGTTTTACAAAAAACGATCTGCAAAAATTTGTTTTACCGGTACCGGTTAATTCCACTGATTAAGCTGAAAAAAGGCAAATAATGCTGCCAAAATGGCCATACCGCCAATTAAATACAATCCAAGTCTACCCTTCTTCTTTTCCTGATTCGTAAACCCCTTTTTGAGATCGGTATTTCCCTTTCCCAATCGTTTCTTTTCTTCACGCTTTTTTCTTTTTTTTAGTACTTTCTTATTATTCATATCATTTCCCTCTCACTCAATATTTTACGGTGTAAAAGACAAGGTGCCAATAAAAAGACCCGGCGCGCATACAAAATAAATACGGTTGGCACCCATCCATTTTTAGTGTACGTTATTGGCAATTTTCATATAATGAATAGCTAACTATTAGTCCATGGAGGTCAACATGAAAAAGGGTTGTAGGTTTGGTACACACAGAGTCATTTCACCGGAAAACGCACTGCCTCAGAACGCTCAGAAGGTGGATAACAGTCTTCCAATATACAACAACGAATTACTCATCGACGTTGACATCCTGAACATTGATTCAGCATCATTTCGACAAATGAAGGATGCCAACAATGGCAATATTGACGGCGTCAAAAACATGATACTCTCAATAGTCGCAGAACGCGGCAAACAACAAAATCCCGTAACAGGTTCCGGCGGAATGCTACTTGGAACAGTCAAGGAAATCGGACCAGACTACACCAACAAAAGAAACCTCAAGGTTGGAGACAAAATTGCCTGCCTTGTCTCATTATCCCTGACACCGCTTCATATTGACGAAATCATCGAAATCTTCCCTGAAAGAGACCAGGTTAAAATAAAAGGGCATGCCATTTTATTTGACACCGGAATACTTACAAAAATCCCTGAGGATATGCCTGAAACACTGGCCCTTGCTGTTTTGGACGTGGCCGGTGCTCCTGCGCAGGCCCGCAATCTTGTAAAACCAGGCATGAATGTTGTGATCATCGGTGCCGGCGGCAAATCAGGTTCAATATGTTGTGCTGTTGCACGTGAAATTCTTGGAAACTCCGGAAAACTAATGGCCATTCAACCATCCGAGAGAGGTGTCAAGCGTATCAAATCCCTTGGCCACTGCGATGAAATTCTCCAGGTGAATGCCCAAAGCCCGGTTGACTGCTACAATGCCATCAAAAAGAGCACCGACGGTGAAATGGCCGATCTGGTAATCAATTGCGCCCCCGTTGCCGACACTGAAATGTCTTCCATTATCTGTTGCAAGGATTCAGGAACGGTTTACTTTTTTACAATGGCAACAAGTTTTACCAAGGCGGCCCTTGGAGCTGAAGGCATCGGATCTGACGCACTTTTAATCATTGGTAACGGATACGCTCCCAACCACGACCAGATCGCTCTTGATGTTGTAAGGAACCACCCAAAACTTCGAAAACTTTTTGAAGAGCAATACGTCTGAGGTCGTTTGAGAACAGGAATCAGTACCTTCTCATTTGTCGGCTCCGATAAAAATGCAGGCAAAACCACTGCTTTAAATTTCGTTTATAAAAAAATGCATGCAGAGGGAGTGCAAAATCTTATTGTGTCATCAATCGGCATCAACGGTGAATCATACGATTCCCTTGAGGTTCATCCAAAACCTGAAATAACAATTAATGCGGGTGATTTCTTCATAACAGAGGTCCATCATCTCAAGGGAAGTACCGGACTTTATGAAATAAAGCATCTTTATTCCCCACCACATTTTCGTAAAAATTTTGTGCTTGGAAAAACCCTGGTGAATCTTCCACTGATCCTCGAAGGCCCAAACGACAAGGCCGGCCTTCAAATGATCAAGAATAACCTGAAAACCAGGTTTAAAAATGCCACACTTCTCATTGACGGCTCCATAGACAGGCAGTTTGTAGCTCATCCGGGCATCAGCGATGAATTTTATTTTTCCGTACTTTTGACCGACAGAAAACAACAACGCAAAAAGCTTGCAGCCCTCCTTCAACCATTAAACCTGAAAGTAATCTCCAAAAACGAATTTAAATTCATAAGCAGACACATTGATGAAAACACCAAAAGTCTTCTTTTTGATAAAGATGGAAAAATCATACACAAGGGAACTGAAATTCCGTTCTGTGACAGCAAACTTCTGGATAAACTTGGACATGAAAAAAAATCGAAGCTCACGCTCTATCTTGGAGGTGCCCTATCACGCACACTTTACGGTAATTTGTCACATATGAGTAATCTCAATATAATTCTTAACAACTTCACGCTATATCCAGGCATGGACATTATGAACGGAGAAACCATTCCAAATAATATAAAGCTCTTTCATCCGGTAAAGGTAAGGGCAATATTCATTCAAAATGCCGCTGGCCCGACTTCAGGAGGAACAATCCATATCCCTGCGCTACCAGATAACATCCCGGTTTATAATATTTTCAGGGAGGATACCATTGAAATTGGAATTTAGAGAAAGCATCATTCCTGAACAACAACTCTCTGAACTGGGATTCCTGGAATACCTTGATCTTTTTGATTTCAATCTTCCAATTTTTCCGCGTTCAATTCTTTCTCCCATGAATTCGAAAGAGGCGGACATACATTTTAACGAGCTTTCCAATCTTGTAAAAATAACAAGCGACCATAAGACCAACTTCAAACAGCTTTTTAAATATGCCGAAGAACTTCCAAACCTTGACTGCATTGCCGACAATATTTCCAAAAAGAAGCTGGACCCGCACCAATTGTTCAATCTTGGTAAATTTCTTGAGATCGATAAAAAGATCACCGGGCTTGAACACGGCCTTATAATAAAGAACAATCCGTGTCCGGCCATGATCAGGATTTTAAAAACGTATCTGACACCAGGTCTCGGAAGTTTTATTCGTTCCCAAAAAGAAAAGACTCTTCAGAACGAAATTGGAAAACTTGAAAAGAAACTTTCCATGGAGCTTGTTGAATACGAAAAAGATATCCACGATGATACCGGTATTCGGATGATCTATCCATGGCCGAAAGAAATGCCAACGAATGAAAAAACGCTGGTACTTGCCCGAAAATCCAAACTTGTCGACGTAAAAATTCTGCGCGGACTTATGAATATTGAATACATACTCCCCGACCATATAAGAAAAATCAGAGACGACATGGAAAAGCTGGTTGGTGAACTTAACACATCCTCCAGAGAAAAGTTAAACCGGATCACAAACGATCTGAATAAATTCCACGATAAATTCAAAAATTATTATAATTCAAGAAAGCAAAGATTTTTCCAGTACGCTCTTGTCTTTGCCATGAAAACAAACAAACTTTGCCTTCCTGAATTATCGGAATCCATTGAACTTAATGTAACAGGCGGCCGACTTCCAATTCTCGCAAGAAACAGGGAAAAAGAATACGTACCACTAAAGCTCTCATTGAAATCAGGGCCGAATGTTCTCTTTGGTGCCAATATGGCCGGAAAGACTACCGTGCTTAAAACCATTTTCTTCCTCACAACACTTGCACGTTTCGGACTTCCAGTACCAGCAAAAAAATTCAAACTTCATTTTCCAAAGGAAATAAATCTTCATCTCAAGTCGTCCGGCACACTATCGGATAATCTTTCGGGTTTTGGCGAAGAGCTTGATTTCTTTTGCCACAATTGGAAAACACCAAGCCTTATTCTGGTTGATGAACTCTTTCAGTCAACAAATCCGATTGCAGGCCAGGAACTCTCTAAAATATTTCTTGAACACTTCAGAGGCAAAAAACATATCCTTTTTTGTACAACCCAGTATCCTGAAATTCTTTTTTCCGAAGGCCTTCAACTTTACTCAATGAAGGACCTTGACATGGAAAACCTTAAAAAGGGAAAAAAGAGTATTACGGACCTTCTTAAAAAAATGCCATACGAGGTTGAACGCATCAAGGAACATGATATCGTAAAAACAATAAAAGAAAGTAAAAAACCGCTGTATATTGCACTTCACTTTCCTTTAAGCGAAAGTATTAAAAACAAAATCGAAAAACGATTAAAGGGATAAAATAACATGGCCAAAATCAATCTCGACAGAAAAAAAATTAAAAGGGTTAAAACACTTGCAAAAAAGATTGCCGACGACGTCCAGCAATTCATTAACGGTCACTCAAGTGAATCCGTGGAGCGGACAATTGTCAGACTTTATGGTGTTGATGGTGTAGATGAGCACGATACTCCGATTCCAAACAAGTTGATCCAAAAATGCCGGGAAGAGATCGGTCTTGAGGGTGGAATCTCGCGCCCATTCTCTGGAGCAATGCTACTGTCCGGACGGGATGCGCAAACAACAGCAGAACTTCTGGACTCCGGTAAAATCAGTTTCACGGACATTTCGTCCCTGTCCCCTGATGAAATCACAAAAAAAGAAACGGAGCTGACCCAAAATGCAATCGACATACTCGATGGAACACGAAGGAAAAAAAGGGAAAAACAAAAAAATGTTCCTGTTTCCCCAATGCCATGGAAATATCTGATTGTCGCTACAGGAAACATTTATGAGGACAGGACGCAGGCACAATCGGCAGTAATGGCCGGTGCCGACATTATTGCTGTTATACGTTCCACAGCACAATCCCTTCTTGATTATGTTCCATTCGGTGCCACCACAGAAGGTTTTGGTGGAACCTACGCCACCCAGGAAAATTTCCGTATTATGAGGGAAGCACTGGACAAGGCCATGGAAAAAGAAAAGCGCTATGTCCGTCTCGTCAATTATTCTTCAGGACTGTGCATGGCAGAGATTGCCGCATCTGCTGCAATTTGCGATCTTGACATGCTTCTTAACGACTCAATGTACGGAATTTTATTTCGTGATATCAACATGAAAAGAACCTTCATTGATCAGTATATAAGCCGGCTTATTTGTGCACGGTCGGAAATTATCATCAATACCGGCGAAGACAACTATCTTACAACATCTGATGCAGTGGAAAACGCGCACACTGTAACGGCAAGCCAGCTTATCAATGAGGCAATGGGAAAAACCGCAAATCTCACGGACAAACTTCTGGGACTTGGACACGCCTTTGAAATAAATCCACAGGTGGAAAACGCCTTTCTTTACGAGCTGGCACACGCACAACTTGCCCGCGAGCTTTTTCCTGATGCTCCACTAAAATACATGCCACCTACAAAATACAAGCAAACGGATATTTTCTATTCACATGCAATGGATACGATGTTCAACCTTGCTTCCATCACAACAAAACAAGGGATACACCTGTCAGGCATGCCGACCGAAGCAATTCACACTCCACTCATGCAGGACAGATTTCAGGCAATGGAATCAATCAACTATACTTTCAATATTGCCAGAAACCTTGGAGATGAAATCGAGTTTAAAGAAGGCGGTTTTATTGAAACACGAGCAAGGAAGGTTCTTGATGAAACAGAAACCTTTCTTGAGGAAATATCCAAAACAGGACTAATGAAGGCAATATCTGATGGACGCTTTGCCGACATAAAACGACCTCTGGATGGCGGCAGAGGGCTTGACGGGGTTTTCGAAAAAGGAACCAATTATTCCAACCCCATCATGGAACGACTTGAAAAAGAA
>JAGLPP010000181.1 GCA_023137315.1 Bacteriovoracaceae bacterium | reverse complement strand
TTTTGAAAATAGTAACTGTCACAAATAGTTGTATCCAAGAATGGAAAAAAACTGAACGAGGACGCAATAGATTTATATTTTGACGACATAGTGACGCGGTGCGGTAAAAATTACAATTTTGAACACTCTTTCCAAACCCGGTCCAAATTAGTGGTATAAATTGGTAAATTCAAAAATAGTTCAGACTAAATTTTTTTGATAGGAGAATGTTATGAAAAAATTACTAATTGTTTTATTATTTCTAACTTCAATTTCAATATTTGCACAAAAAAATGATATTTTAGATGAAGGAATAAAAAGTTTGGAAGAGTTGGGATTTCAACCAGAAAATACAGTTATCGTGGAAACAATAAGAACAAAAATAGGAACAAAACTTTTACGTGCAGATGATACTCTTCTCGGTAGAAATTATGAAGATTCATTTTATGGTGAACTCCATTTCAACCAAGGTCAATTAAAATTCAAATGTGATGTTTTTGCAGACAGATGTCAGAATAAACTCTTAAGAACATTTAATGTTGGTAACTGTATTCTCAAGCAGAGTAATGACAAAATACTAAATAAAAATTAAAAGTAATAGTTGTAAAACCAGTACAAAAAAAGGCCGAAACATTCGTTTCGGCCTTGAGAATTACTTTGGTAAAAAATAACTCAAATTAGATTTTTTTTGCACCTTCGATGATCTCAGCGACCACGTCAGGGTTAAGAAGAGTTGAAATGTCACCCAGTTTGTCGTTTTCGCCTTCGGCAACTTTTCTGAGGATTCTTCTCATGATCTTTCCGGAACGTGTTTTTGGAAGACCTGAAGACATTTGAATTTTGTCCGGTCTGGCAATAGGTCCGATCAACTTTGTTACAAGCTGTGCCAGTTCTTTTTTGAAAGCATTAATATCGGCAGGTTTTTCTGTGCAGATTACGTAAGCGTAAATGCCGGCACCCTTGATTTCGTGTGGGTATCCTACAACAGCAGATTCAACAACTTTTTCGTGTTGGTTGAGTGCGTCTTCAACTTCAGCTGTTCCGATTCTATGGCCGGAAACATTGATAACGTCATCAACACGACCGGTGATTCTATAGAGTCCGTTCTCGTCACGTTTTGCACCGTCACCGGTAAAATATTTGCCTGGATAAGTGGTGAAATATGTTTGCCTGAAACGATCCATGTCGCCCCAGATTCCACGTGTCATACCTGGCCAATGTCTGTTGATACAGAGATTACCGTCGGCAGGATTTCCCTTGATTTCTTTGCCATCGGCATCCACGAGTGATGGTTCAACGCCTGGAAGAGGACGGGTTGCAAAACTTGTTTTGTGAGGAGTTACACCTGCCAGGTTGGAGATCATGATTCCACCTGTTTCTGTTTGCCACCAAGTGTCGGCAATTGGACATTTTTCTTTTCCAATATTTTTGTAATACCATTCCCATGCTTCTTCATTTATTGGTTCACCAACTGTTCCAAGAACCTTTAATGTAGCAAGACTGTGTTTTGTTACATGTTCAAGGCCTTGAGCTTGAAGTGCACGAATTGCAGTTGGAGCTGTATAGAAGTGGGTAACCTTGTGCTTGTCACAAACTTCCCAGAATCTTCCAGCATCCGGCCATGTTGGAACGCCTTCAAACATGATTGTCGTTGCACCTGAAAGAAGTGGGCCATAAGTGATGTAAGTGTGGCCTGTAACCCAACCGATATCAGCAGTACACCAGTACATGTCATTTTCTTCAACCTGAAAAACATTTTCAAAGGTGAATTTTGCCCAGTTCATATAGCCTGCAGTTGTGTGAACCTGGCCTTTTGGTTTTCCGGTTGAACCGGAAGTATAAAGAATAAATAGCGGATCTTCCGAATCCATTGATTCAGGAGCGCAATTGTCCGCAGCTTTGTTATAAGCATCGTGATACCAAACATCGCGGCCTGAAGCCATGTTGACGTCATTGCCGGTACGTTTGCAAACAATAACACTTTTAACTGTAGGACATTTTGCAACGGCCTCATCTGCAGTTTCTTTTAGAGGTATTATTTTTGTTCCACGGTAGGAACCGTCATTTGTTATAAGAATTTTTGACTCGGCGTCTATCATTCTGTCTGATAGTGCAACAGCGGAAAAACCACCGAAGACAACAGAGTGGATGGCACCAATTCTTGTACATGCAACGATACCAATCAGAAGTTCAGGAACCATTCCCATGTAAAAAGTTACGATATCACCTTTTTTTACGCCTTGGTCCTTGAGGACGTTTGCGAACTTGTTAACTTCATGGTGAAGTTCCTTATAGGTGTATCTCTTCACATCTTCTTTTGGATCATTCGCTTCGAAAATCAGTGCAGTCTTGTCGCCTTTGGTTGCGAGGTGACGGTCAAGACAGTTTTCAGACATGTTTAGCTTTGCGCCTTCAAACCACTTATAATCGAGTTTGTTAAGGTCGCCAGAGTAAACCTTGTCCCATTTTTTGTGCCAGGTAAACTGTTCCGCATAGTCTCCCCAAAATTTTTCCTGATTATCCATGGATTCTTTGTGTGCCTTTTCATACTCGGCCATTGAACGAATTCTACTCATTGTTCTATCCTTTGCTTTAGTAGGTTAATAACAGTACAGCTACGTGTAAAAAATCGATTCATTTTTAACATATAGGTCCGATTGGTGGCAACTCTTTTTGATGGGCCCATTGCATCAATATCCTTTCTTTTTGCGTCATAGGAAAGTTTGCAGCGAATTTTTGGGTCGGATGATTTATAATATGTGCTGTGGCATAATTTTATAGAGAGGATTTATAAATGAAAAAATGGATATTGCTTTTTGGGATATTTTTGACAATATCAGTCAGGATTGCCTGCGCCGCCTCTTCATCAGGGGTTGAGATTGTTTACGCCGAAGCTGTTGATTACTTTGAGATTATGGAGAATTTGTCCGCCTGGCATCCAGGATGTGATCCGGTTTACAGGAAAACTCTCAAGGAAAAATTTATTAAAACGGATAAGGATGAACATTGGCTTGAGTGGTATGTTTCATTTCGTCAAAAAATGCACAGTGAAAAAGTCAGAAAAGTTAATGACAAGTCCCTTTTCGGAAGCGCATGGGAGATAAAACCAGATGCTTTTTCAGTTAATTTTCATACATCGACACGCCCAATGGAGGCCCTGAAAAAAATCAAGAGAAAACTTAAAAAAGATGATTATGTAGCTCTTGGAAAATTTTACGAACATTTTAACTCACGTATTGCAGAGCTTGTTCGTGTTAGTGCCACGCATGCGTCAAGGGCCAAGGATTGGACAACGGAACTCAAGAAGGCGAAGATCAAAAATCTCTTTCGCAAGGCCGTGAAGTTCTACGCCATTCCGTCAAACAGATTAAAAAAAGTCCGTGTTGCCCTGGTCTGGTATCCGAAATCAATGGAACCAAGTGTTTCTTTTTCCCATCAAACAGTGATCGTAAGGATGCATCCTTCAATTGAGAGTTCTTTTAGCATGGAAAGGATCAGTCGTGAGATCATGCGTTTTGTGTCTAGAAATCAATCCAGTGGACAAAATACTGTTGTAAGTTCCAGGGTTTTCAGTGTCTGTGATCCCAGGGACTATTTTCCTCCACGTGATATTCTGGAAAAACCTCTGGCATATATTTTTGGAAACATAATGGTCTCCGAGACAAAAAACAGGAAGAATTTTGAACTTCACCGTCAGTGGAGTATCAATCCCTGGGTAAATGTCTACGCAAAGATGCTTTTTCCGCTGGTGAAAAAAACAATTAAAAACAAGCAGACAATTATGTCGGATGAATTTTTAAACAATGCCTCAAGACTTTGTAATGAACTCGTCGAGGTCGGAAAATTTCTTTCCGTGAAGTAGTGATGTTTGACAAAAAAATAAAAGAAATCGTGATCAAGGAGGTCGCCCCGAGGGACGGGCTTCAAAATGAAAAGAAGCTTTCCATGGAAGTCAGAAGGGAGTTTGTTGAAAAACTTGTTGATGCGGGAATCAAGCATATTGAAGTTGGAAGTTTTGCAAATCCACAAAAGGTTCCCCAGATGGAAGGCACAAAGGAATTGATAAAACAGCTTGCTCCACTAAAAAGCACGTCAAATTTTTTTGCCCTGGTTTTTACACCTGAAGGGATGAAAGAGGCCGTTCAGGCCGGGATAGGGGAGGTTTCTGTTCTGGTAGCCGCCAGTGAAACCTTCAATAACAAAAACATCGGTTGCACCACTGAAGAGGGTATGAAAAGGGTGGGGGCGATTACAAGGATTGCCGGAGCGAAAAACGCAAGGGTTCGTGGTTATGTTGGAATGGCATTTGGTTGTCCTTATGAGGGGGAAGTGCTGGAGGAAAATGTTATAAGGATTGCAGAAAAAATGAGGGATATGGGGTGTTATGAAATAGTTCTGGCCGATACCATCGGACATGCAACTCCGTCCCAGGTTCAAAAAATGATCCAAAGATTAAAGGAAAATTTTGATTTGAATGGAATCGGTATGCATTTTCATGATACCACCGGCCAGGCACTTTCAAATACAATTACATCACTTGAAAACGGAGTAACCATATTCGATTCGTCAACGGGTGGATTGGGAGGATGTCCATTTGCCAAGGGGGCAAAGGGTAATATCTCCACCGAGGAGATGGTTCATCTGGCGCAAACGTTGGGTGTTGATTGCGGTATTGAACCTGATAAACTCAGGATAGCCTCCAGTTTTATCAAGGAAAAACTCCAGTGAATTTATCCAATGTATGTATTATTTTTCTTTTATTGACCGTCGTTTCATGCACCAGAATGAGTTATCGTTCGTCTGGAATTGAAAATGTTCGTGTGTTTGACGGAGGGGAGAACTATTCGGCATTTTCGATCATGGGTGAAAAAAAGTTTTATCTCTGGGGAATTTATCCGGAGGAAATTACGGTTTTTATTGATCGTGAAATTGAAAAGACCACTGGTTTTATCAAACCTGCACATATTGAAATTGAGGATTTTCAAACCACAAAGAATTTTTTGATAAGTATTTTCACCCTTGGAATTTATATTCCCAGAAATTTTCGGATAAAGGGACTTGCTCTTCGTCCGGGAGAAACTGTAAAGGGATATTATGACAAATAAATTTGCGTGTGGGATTTTACTTATACTCTGTCTGATTCTTGTGTCGTGTGGTTCAAGTCATATTGTTCTAACGCCAGATGAATGTTGGAACAGGGGAATCTGGGGAGTCAGTGGATCGGTTGATGGTGAAATAAAACACCATGATCATGGAAAAAATCCGGCATTCTATATCAAAAAAAGGGTGTGGACGCCGCTTGGAATCTTTAAGAAGACCGAGATTGAACTAAGAGAGCTTTTATTGGAGGAGGAATTTCCTTGTCGCCAGTTGCGTACGCTTGAATACAAGGTCGAAGCAGATTGGTTTGATGTCTTTTTGGGTTTTATTCCGTTTATGTCCACGAAAACCATACATTTAAGTGGAACCTTGAATGAATCTTTTATCAAGGATGAATGATTTACAGACAGGTTCTTAATCCAGGGACTTTAGAAGGTTATCAAAAAAGTTTTTCTTGAATTGCTCTTTTTCCTCGCCGGTCAGGTGATCCATGGCCTCACGGTTTTGCTCAATATACATATTGTCTTCTTCAAATCCGGTAAGAAATCTGCTTTTGTGTCTTGTAATCTCCTGCCCGTACATTTTTCTTTTGCAGCAGTAACTCATTACGAGTCTATCACGGGCACGGGTGATACCAACGTAGCAAAGTCTTCTTTCCTCGGAGATATCCTCTCCCTGTACGATGGTTCTTTTATGTGGAAGAAGCTCCTCTTCCACTCCGACAAGATAGACAGTATTGAATTCCAGGCCTTTTGACGAATGAAGAGTGAGAAGCTGGACTCCTGTGGCAGCGTCCGCATCATCCGATTCGTCCTTTTTATCCTGGGAATCCTGAAGAAGGACCTTCTCCACGAAGTTTTCCAAAGTGGCCTCTTTTTGCTTGAAATTAAAAAAACGCTCAGCCGATTCAACAAATGAGAGGACATCTTTTTTTCTCATATCAATCTGTTTGGCGTTGTCATACTGTTTTTCTACGAAACTCATATAATCGATTTCATCGATAAACCTTGCAACGGCCTCAGGCAATGGGGAATTTTTGAATACTCCCTGGTATTTTCTGATAAGTGTGACAAATGTTCTGATATGTTTTTCACGGTTACGGTCTATCGCGGGGTTTTTTTCCATGGCCGAAAAAAGTGACATTTTGTTCTGTTGTGATTCGTCCAGATATTTTTTCAAGGTGACATTACCTATGCCACGATTTGGAATGTTGAGAATTCTTCTTAGTGATAGTTCGTCATTTGGATTCAAGATGGCCATGAGATATGCCATGAGATCCTTGACTTCCTTTTTTTCGTAAAATTTCTGGCCACCAATAACAGTGTAGGGGATATCGGCCATTCTAAGCTGGTCTTCAAATGGGACGGCCTGCTGATTGCTTCGATATAAAATGGCCATCTCATGAAGTGGATGTCCGGATTGTCCTGCCTTTTTGATTTCTTCAATGACTATCTGGGATTCATGTTCGGGATCGGCCATTTTCCAAAGGTATGGAATGGAATCTGTTTTTTTTCTGGACCACAGGGTTTTTGGCTTTCTTTTTTTATTTTCCTTGATCACACGGTTTGCCAGATTAAGGATATTTTCTGTTGAGCGGTAGTTTTCCTCAAGCTTTATAACCTTTGCTTTTTTAAAGTTTTTTTCGAAATCAAGGATGTTGCTGATATCGGCCCCTCTGAAGGAGTAGATCGCCTGATCGTCATCGCCTACAACACAAAGGTTGTCGTGTGTTGATGTCAGAAAGAGGATGAGTTCGAATTGAAGATGGTTTGTGTCCTGGTATTCATCAACCATAATGTACTTGAATCTTTTTGAGTATTTTCTTGCGATGTCGTTGTTTTCCCGAAAAAGTTTCAAGGTTAAAAAGAGTATGTCGTCAAAATCAATTGCGTTATAAAATCTCAATTTGTTCTGGTAGTAATGATAGACATATTCCGTTGCCAGATCATTTGGTTCTTCGTGGTCGAAAAATGGTGAGGAGCTGAAGTCGACTTCACTTATTCCATTGTTTTTCAACAGACCTATTTTGGACAGGATTTGTTTTCTGTCGTAGCTTTTTCCTGATTTATACCGCCTCAGGGCCTCTCTTACGATGGATAGCTGGTCCGAGGTATCATAGATGGAAAAAAAACGACTGTAACCGAGCTTTGTGATTTCACTTCTTAGAATTCTGACTCCGAGTGAATGAAAAGTGGCGAGTGTGAGTCCGGTGGAGTTGGTGTTTTTAAGGAGTGCCTTTGTTCGTTCACGCATTTCCATGGCCGCCTTGTTGGTGAAGCTGACTGCCAGAATGTTTTCGGACGGAATTTGGAGGTTTGTGACCATGTGGGCAATGCGATAAGTGATTGTTCTTGTTTTTCCACTTCCTGCGCCTGCGAGGATAAGGACGGGGCCATCGATGGTTTCTGCCGCCTGGCGCTGTGGATGGTTTAATCCGCTTAAATCAAAAATATTCACCTCCGCGCAAAAATGGAGGATAACGGATGGGTGATTTTTCGTCAAATGGTGATATACTTGCAATGATGCGTCTAACATTGCTTATATTGATGGTCTTTTCCCTTTTGTCCTGTGATTCCAGAAAGGTCACGTCGACGAAGGTCGTAAAATCAAATGGGATCAGAATTTTTCTTCTCGATTCAATGACTTGTCATGAAGATCATTACAGGAAATTTAAAAATCTTACTTTCACAAAGGTTGATGACGCACGGACTTTTTTTCCATGCGATCAAAAAGTGAATGAAAGAAACCGGATGGTTCATGCGCATTTTGTGCTTGATTCATTTTTAAGGGAATTAAACACAAAAATCAGGGTTGAGATAGTTTCGTGGAATGTTTTTGATGGGGGAGAAAGAAGCTTGAAAAGATGGAAACAGGGATTGGCCCTTTCGAGTGAGAAAAATGCTGATATTATTCTTTCCGCTTCAGGATACTCGCTGTCGCCAGGTGAGAATCTTGATGATCCATATCCGGAAGATATAATTTCAATATTCGCTGCAGGTAGCTGGGGTACGGGCCTTCCGTATGGCGTGAGACTCTGGCCCCAGATAAATAAAACCGGGAATATGATTCTTGTTGGGGATGCCATCATATCATCCCTTACCAGCGGAAAGGGATTTTTGTATAATAGTTCCCTTCTAAACAAGGAAAAAATCGACTTTTTCATTCCTCTTAAACGTTCTCATAAACGCCGTTTTGGCGGTTCAAGCATGGCCGCTTCCATTTTTGCGGCCAGGGCCATAAATTCCTGTCATAAATATTTGGGTAATAAAAATGGTTTTAAGGAGTGTATTTCTGAAAATTCCAGTGAACTTACTTTTGTTACCGGACAGAAGGGAAGGTCTTTGTAAGAGTCTGCGGACATGAAATTAGTCAAATAAATTATATCCATCATAATCTTTTCTTTGATCTTTTTCCAGATATTCATCATGTGGAGTAAATTTTGTAACTTTGCCGGAGGCATCGCTAAAGTATTTTGTCTTTGATTTGAAATATTTCCAGGAAACATAAACTGCAGCATGACGATATTTTTTTCCTGTTAAAGGATTTGGAGAGAAAACAACTGCTGTAAAGTTGTCGTAGTCATTTTTATAATAGTTTGATTTTTCAATGGCACTTTTAAAACAATCTTCTTTTGAGATGTCCGTAATAATGACTGGTGGATAGTAGTTGTTACTTATGAATTTGCTAAAAGCAACTCTTGTTTCAAGTACGCAGCGACTTCCTTCATTTTCCTGAATGGCAAAACAAGGTAACGAAAAAATTAAAGATAAGATAAAAATATATTTCATTATGAATCCTCCAAGCGAAAATCGCCATCTTTCACAGATTGTAACGCACAGAGCTAGGATGTGCGAGAATATTCTTCCTCTTTGTATAACTTACAATGAAGTCAACGGTTTCTGGTAGTTATCTCGCACAATTTCAAGGTCTTAAGTATTAGATTTTTGAATACGCTCTAGTCTTTAAACCAACAAGCAGGTCTGTTTTTTCCAAGAGACCCGTTAAAGTATGTATCAAGACGGCATTGAACTGTTTCTGGATAAGATGTTAAAGTCCTGTCTACAACAGTTGGATCTGGAGTTTCGTAATTTGGAATTGCTTCTTCTTTTATTACCGAAAGAAGATGTCCAAGTGATTGTCCTCCAACGAGATCTCTTATACATATCCCGGCACGATCACCTTCAAAATTTTCCTCACAGGTAGCTTCCATATACGCCGTTGGCTCAATATCATATCCTTCCAATTCCAGGGCATCCATGACTTGATGATGACATTCCATGGCACCATAATAATCGGCCTGTCCCTCTGCTGACATTTTTCTCCAGGCACTGATATAAGGTCTGCCTCCGTAAGCATGTGCCAGCTCATGACAAAGCACAAGAGCAAATCCTTCTGGATTTACTTCAGGACGTCTTGCAAGCCCTCCAAACATGTTTATAGTAACGCTTCCGAAGAATCTGGAACAGTTGGCGTTAACCGTGGAGTCACTCCATTTATTGTTAATTCTTAAAGACTCATTGTTGGCATCGGCAAACGGCTTGTATATCTCATACCCGATATCAATAATACGATTAAACATCTCTTCCGTTACTATGCTGTTATCACTTTTTCCATCTTCCATCCACAGATCATTTTCTTCTACAAAGGTGTGGTTTTGATAATTCGTTGATAAAAAGACAGCGCAAACTGCAATAGATATAAATAGAAATCCAAACTTTTTCAGCATATTCCCTCCCTGGAAAACTAAACAATAATTCTACTATAAGTTTGGGCCATAATTAAAAGTTCGGCAAATATTAATTTATTACTTTTTATTACAGATGTTTTGGTGCACTGAGTATAGCTTTGGCATTAACAAAAGACAGGGCGACGGCCTTATGTTGTTGGCCGCTGCCCTGTGGTGATTTTTGATTACGGATAAATTTCTATTCTTCCAGTGTTATTCTTCTGGATTTTCGTCATCGTAGTCCCATCCATTAGTGTTGACGTTGAATGGTACAAAACGGTACTTACTTGTTTTTTTCACTTTCTTATAGAGGTCTTTGTTCTTATTCTTGAGTTCTTTCATCGCTTTTGAGTAACGTTTTTTTAGATAACCTGTTACCTTCGATTCAAAATTCCACTGAATGTTCTTGTCAACCTGATCGTAGTCGTTAGCAAGGTGGGACAATGTTTTCAAGGAACCGTGGGATGCCAGAAGGATTCCAACACTGTCCATATTTTCTTCAAGCTTTCTTACAAATAGCCTTTTTTCCTTGCCATCTGTGAGTGCCTTTGACCATTTTTTGTTGAATCTTGAAAAAATGAATCTTCCCTTTTTGGAGAGTACCCATCCGGTGTTGAGTTTCATGATGTCTTCCATAATTCTGAAATTCATTATGGACATGAGTTTTTTGATTTTAACGGTTGGGTTTAAGTAGCTTTCCGGGGTTATCTGTTTTTTTATTTCGTTTGCCAGCATTTGCGGATTCATTGTGAAATAAGTTCCGATTTCTGCAATCTTTCCGGCATCACGTATATCAAACGGGGTGATTGTTGTTGTTGCCTGAACTGTTTTTTTGAATACAAATTCGTTTGTTGATGCCACAAGAATGTTCTCGTATCCTGGAAATTCAACAGGAAACCATGTGTTGTATGGTTCGTCCTTTTTCCTGCCGGAGTATGCCTTGTTGATCTCCTTGATTGAAGTTCTTACCTTCTCCGCAAAATCATCGTTATCGCTGGTAAAGGCAAAAAATGAGTACTTTGACTTTTTGATTCCCTGACCGGCAAGCTTGACAAGCTTTGAAAGATCGCCTTTTCCAATTATCATTATACGTTTGTTTTCGAAACCTTCAGCAAGAATTGAGTCTGAGTTTTGTTCTGCAACCGACAGGTCAAGAATGCTGATACTTGTCGGGCCTCCAAGTTGTGCTATAACCGATTGAAGCTCTCTGAGTGACTGATTGCCGTCAGCTACGACTACAGGTGCCTTCTGCTTTTCGATGTACTTGATTTTGGCAAATGTCCTTAGTGGGGCCATGGTTGTTCCAAGAAGAACATCACCCTTGTAAATGTTCGCCGTAACAACCATCGTTGAGTAGGCATCTTCTTCATTCGATATTTCAATCATGGCGTCGGATTTGGAAACTCCATTTGTTGTTAAAATGACGTCGATGTTTGAGAAACCTTTTATGATGGTCGAGTTTCCAAGAGTGTTTGACAGCTCTATTTCGATCGGGCCTGTATACTTTCTCAGTGATTTGTTTTTGACGTTGATTGTAAGTCCGGTTTTCTTTCCGAGAATCAATTCGTCTTGTGATGAAATGGATGTTGCAACCAGTGGGTATTCTACGTTAACCACCTTTTTGTCTTTTGGGTTGATCTGACCGCTTGATCTGCTGTGGTAGTGGCGTCCCTGGACCTTGAGATCCTCTGCAGTATTCGCGCTGAGTGCAAGCCTGGAAATCAAATCCCTTGATTCACGTGAACCGACATTTTTCTGGATGCTGGTTTTTATTGCACCACGAACAGTTGTTACTGTGCCGGCCGGTAAATCGGGAAGTGTTACAGCTTCACCGCTGTTTAGAAATACCTGAACACCCTTGGCGGCGACGGTGGCGAAGTTTTTAAGTGTTACATTATATACAACTGTTTCGCCTGGTTGATAGATACCATCCAGAGCGGCAACTGTTCCGATTCCTGCATCAGTGATTTTGCTTCCAACATAGGAGACAACCGGACTTGTGTTGTAAAGATTTTCAACCTGTGCCAGCCTTTCCTTTCTGAAAAATTCGGTTTCATTTGCAATGTTTGCAGCAAAGGTGGCCTCTTCCCATTTATTGAAGGAGGCGAGCCTGTATGATTCAGTGATTCTTGCAAAGGTCGACTGTTCAGCGATTGTCCACGATTGTTTGTAATCCTGGGAATTACGTTCTGGATTATTCGAGAATTGTTCTCTCGCTTCATCCCTGTATTGATTGTGAAAATGACGGTACCATTCGTTGAAGTTGTGGGCGTCACCATCAACCTGTCCTCTGTCATAAGAGTCTCTGTAGTAAACGGCCAGTGCTTCTGCTTTTGCTTCATCAAACGCCGAGGTGTAGTAGTCGTCATAGATGGATTCGATTACGTCATAGTAGGATTGTTCCGCACCATGAAAATATCCCACGCGATAACCTTCCTCGCATGCCATTCGAACGAGTTCTCTTGGGTAGTTGTTGCAGTAGTAGGCGTTGAAAAATCTATTTGACGGTCCGGGAAAGGAAGGTGCGTAGTAGCTGAAGGTTGCGGCAAATTTTCCAGGAACCTCTTTTACTTCCAGATCACGGTTTTCAAACTTATCTATTCCCTGCTGCTGACCGACAGGACGTCCACGTTCACGTCCAACAGCTTTTGCGCGTTTTCCACCGGCATAAATCCCCTGGTTTTTTCCAAGTTCTTCTGCGTTTGGACGGTTTTGTTCTGCACGTTCGGCCCCTGCCACTGACCCTTCTCTCGTTCCAGCATCGCTGTTACCGAGTGAGCGACCTTCAGGAAAACCACTGGCATTTCCCTCACTGTCGGCGCGAGCTTTACCGTCAAGAAGTCCCTGTGCGTATCCTGAATCGTATTCACGTTCACGTCCTATTCTTTCTCCTTCATCAAGTCCGTCCATGCGTCCATCGTTTTGGCCGTGATATTCGCCCTGGTCCTGGGCAACATCGTGTCCATCACGCTGGCCGTCGTAGGATATGGCATAACGGTAGGATTCGTCATTTACGTTTAGAATCCTGCGAACAAGTTTTCTTCTTTCTCTTTGTAATTCGTCAGTTGTTTCAGCAAGCCTTGCTTTCACATTTTTTCGTTTATTGGCAAGTTCCTGCCTTTTTTGTCTTAATGGTTTGATGGTTTGTCTGACCTGAGCAAGAGTTTGTTTGCTGTTTTGTAGTTTTGTTCTTGTGTTAGCTATCTTGTTTTTTCTACCTGCGATTGCGTTGGTAAGATTTGCAATTTGAGTTTTAAGCTGTTGATGTTTTTGTTTAAGGGTACTTAGTCGTTGTTGTTTTTGCTTTAATGCCTTGGCATTTTGCTGAACTATCTTATTTTTAGCATCAAAGTTATTTTTGGCAACTTGTTGAAGACTTTTTGCTTCATTAAGTTTTGACATCATGTTGTTCATTCTTTGTTTTGCTTTTTTTACAGGAGGTTTGGTTTCGCAGACATCCGGGGTTGAACCGCCGGCAACACATTCATCCTTCTTTGTCTGGTAATTTGTTTTCGCTGTATTGAATGCGTTCTGGGCATTTTTTACAATACTGTTTGCTGTTTCCAAGGCCGTCTTTGCCTTTTGGGCCGCCTTGCGTGACTTTGCAAGTTGTTGCTTGATTGTTTCAGTTTCAGCTATGACAGTAAGCTGTGCCTCGGCATTTTTCCCCTTTTGGATTACAAGTTGATTTTTCTTTTTATTGGCAGCTTGTTGCTCCTTTATGAGTGTTTCAAGGGCCTTTTGCAGACCGGCAACTTTCTTGGTCAGTTCGTTTTCACGTTTTTGATGTGGGGCAATCTGTCGTTCCAGATCTTTAAGTTTTTTGGAAAGCGCTCTGATTCTTTGTTCGAGTTGATTAATCTGTCGTCTATATCCGTTGATTTGTGGGTCCTGATCAAGTGTAAAATTCACCTGGCCGTGAAAGTCCCGTGCCCAGTTTGGATTGGCATGAGACTTGGCGAGAGTCAATCCGAGTACAACGGTTAATAAAGCGAGTAAGTTTAGCATGGTGGTGAGTCTTGTTTTCATGATCTGCATTCCTTTTTACCTTTCCACAGGCAAGATGGTTAACAATGATTTTTCAAAATCCGTTTTGAAAAGTTATTTTAATGAACATTGTGCAATAGCAATGCCATAATAATTTTTTAAAGATACTTCGGCGGGTCAGAAGATTTGTTTGTGGTGTATAAAAAATACAAAGACTTGATGCGTGACGCAATAGGGGAGTGATATAATCCAGTAAAATTTCAAAATGGCACCAATGCCAAAATGCACTTTACAAAGGGTTACCCCTCTCCACCACTCAAAAATGGTTCCTGAAGATTAATGTTCTTCTGTATATCCCCAATTTCATCCAGATATTTGCAGGCGTAGTTTACAACCTGTTCGTGTCCTCTGAGTTCAAAGAGCAGTCTGCGAAATGCCTTGGCGCCTGGGTATCCGGCACTCATCCACAGAATGTGCTTTTTAAGTTGAATTTCAATAAACTTAGGATGGTCGAAATAATCACACATGTAACCGTGCAGACGTTTGATGATTTCCATGTGATCACTTGGAAAAAAATCCACAGGTTCTTCTGTCATTGATTCAAGAAAAATAAAAGGAAAACGTAAAGGCCCTCTTCCAAGCATTAGTGCCTTACAGTTTGTTTTTTTCAACTCTTTTTTTACAAACACGGACGAATGAAGATCCCCGTTTCCAATAATTGGGATTTCGTATTTTCCCGCAATATCATTAATAAGAGGCCAGTTCGCCAGCCCATTGTATTTTTGTGCCCTTGTGCGCCCGTGGATTGCCACAAATTCAATGCCCTCGTTCTGGGCCATTTTAACTATGTCTTCAGCTACAATATCGTTGGCACACCACCCTGTTCTGATTTTCAGAGTG
>JAGLPP010000180.1 GCA_023137315.1 Bacteriovoracaceae bacterium | reverse complement strand
GCCGCTGCCATTTTATTTTTAATTACACATGTAAAAACCTCCACTGCTTTTATCTCAAGTTGTCCCAACAATGATTGCATTACAGGAAAGCCGGCCGATGATGGCCACATTTACAATCTGCAAGGAAAGGTTGAAGAGATGAAATGTAATTTCGCCATGAAAGAATTTGAAGGTGGAGCTGTCCCAGATTTAAAGGAGATTGATTTTAAAAATCATTGTCTTTGTGGCCTGAAGGGGAAAAAAGAGACTGATCTATTGTCTGCTATTGAAGCTACCAATAAGAAAAATAAGCGAATTGTTGGAAAAAGTTTAAAAGCGGCATTCTTTGGCAAAACAATGACCTTGAACAGGGTTTTTAAATTCAATCAGCTACGTAGTACAGAAATACCTGACATTAAAATGTGTTCGATTACTAACGTAAAAAAAATGGCCTTTGCAAAAAGTGGTTGCTCTGAAGATCGCATCAAGCAGAATCTGATGGATTATTTTGGTGTTCCGGAGGAGCAAAATTATGAGGATTTTGAAAAAAGCTTTGAACAACTATATTCAAAATTCAAGGATGATAAATTTGGAAAATCCTGTTTTGATGATAAATCAAATGAAGCATTGGTTATTGATGATTATGCCCGTCTTTTAAAAAATGGAACCCTGGAATCGGTGGTTTTAAGATCAAAAAAATTGCTGAAAGGTAGGAGATATAAAAAATTGTTTGAGGATGTTTTGTCCGCGAAAAACCCTTTGCTTGCCATGAAAAAGCATAAAAATAAAAAATTTCAGAACCTGGCCAGAAGAATTGAAGCAAGTCACATTTTAAAAGCAATTTTCTCATCGAAAAATACTGCTAATCTTTTTACCAATAAGGCAAGGGGATTGACTGATTTGAGAGCAGCAAATGATAATATGCTGGATTTTATCAACGAAGTAATGAGTAATAACAACAACACGAATGAAATGATTAAAAACATTGATGATGAGTGTGGCAGCATTGTTAACTCATTTGCAGACGTTCTTTGTAGTGATCCGAAGGCGCTTCCAAAACTGGAAAACTTCAAGATTGGCCGTGAAATAAATGGTAGCTCCGATGAGGGGCTTAAATTTTCATCAAATGAATCAATTGGATATTGTTTAAACATTCACTGCTCTGATAAAAATAATAATCTTGGAAAATACTGTGCTGAGTATGCAGGTAATATCTATAATCTTGATACAACCATAAACATTCTTGAAGACATTACTTCAAACGCTTACAAGGTGAACTACGAAAATGCAGTTGATGTTGAATTTGATGAGAAGAACATTTCAAAATTTTGCCTTTTTAAAAAGGAATATCCAACTTTTGAATCATTTGAAAGTGCTGTGGATGACATTAAATGTGATACAGAGACAGGAGACTGCCAAAGTTACAAGAGGGCCTATGGACAAGTTTTAAAAAATATTCATAATCAAGCACTGGCCGATCTTAAAAAACTACAAGAGAGTTCTTCTGAAAACGCTCAGATGAGTGGGGAAGAACAAGAAGAATATGTCACAAATAGAAAAAATGAAATATATGACGGACTCCACAAAGACGATATTATGGATTTTGTTTTTAAAGGCACCCTTCTTGAAACAGTCAAGGTTCCTTATCTTGTCATTGAAAAAACAAACAACATGGAAACCGTCCCCAAGGATTCATCCAGCGATAAAACACCACAGAAAGATCAAAAAAGATTAGTACGCAACAAAACTCCAAAGAAATCTTCTGAATATAATTCCGGCCAATTACCCGGGCCCGGTTCTGCGCCTTCTTCAAGTGAGAAAAAAGAATCATATACGCCGCCAGGCCAAGGCGGAAAAATTGATGATAGGACGAATGTTCAATCGAAAAACAGAAGTTACGATCAGAAAAGGAAACCTTCAGGAAAAACTTATCAAAGCAATAATAATGATCAAAGAAGAGGAGATATTGGTAACTATTCATCAGGCGGTTTTTCAAATTCCGGTGGCGGAATATCGAATCAACCGGAAATGCTGAATTCATTTTCAGATTTTTCCTGGCAGGATACCAATAAAATGTATGATTCTCTTAAAAATGACGGTTTTGGCAGGAAGCTTGATAAGAAGGAAAAAGAAGAACTTAACAGTATTTATGACTATATCACGAATAAACACGGGGCCAAAAAGCTTGGTAAAAAAGAACTTGAAAAGTTGAAGAAAAAAATTAGATATTTCAATGGGAAAATTGCCCAGAATAAATTACTTGATTCAAATGGAATACCCGATAAAGCGGCGGTGCTGGCGCTTGCAATGAAATATCCAAAGCTGTTGGGAGAATCTGAAAATTTGGATCAGCTTCTTACTGTTATTAGAAACAAGGGTTTCATAACGCTGGAACAGGCAAAAAATCTTGCGGAAAAATTTAATATGAAATTTGATCCAACAAAACCATTTGTTGTGGATGAAGGTGAAAGCGGACTTGCTCTATACAAACCGGAAATTAATAACGGGGAAATTATAAGTTTTCACAAGGCACTTGCAATCAGTAAAAAGCTCTACGAAAAATTCAGGGAATCTCAAAAACAAACTGATCCTGTAATGAGGGCAAATGAACTTGTAAAGGTTTTGTATCTTGAATCTAAAACACCACTGCCCAGTTTTCACAACATTGATGGATACAGGCTGTATTTCCTATATAACGACGTTGACAGGAAAAATGGTGGTAAACATGTTGTTCGTGCAGAAAAAGGAAATGTTAAGTTTGTCTTTACATTAAATCCTACGGAGATGCTTGATTCAAATTCCACTGATGGTGGAGGTTATGACCTAAAAGATGTGATAAAATTAAAAAATGGACTGAACAAAAAAGAAATCAATAATTTAATCGAAAAAGAAAGAAAAGAATTGATGAAGAAGTTTTAAGTAAAAAGTATGTGGCCAGATTAAATTTTCCTGAGCAGCCGCGCTTAAAAGGTGGCCACGTATGAATGTGCTTTTAGCAGCAGCTTTCTGCGATCTGCTGCAGTCTCGGCTACTGTTGCTGATTTCTGTTGCCGCTGCTGTGAAATCAACTTCACGAAATACTATTCGAATCTCTCCGAAACTATTTCAAATAGTTAGGCAATATCTAACATCGTAAATTTTTTGTACGAACCGTCCATTCTGTTACTTTTTAAGGCATTTATTCTGTTATTTCTTACGAGATTTCAAAAAGTTAGGCCGTCATATTTGGCACTTAACTTGAATGTGTTATTGGGTATAAAAAATAAAATAGAGGTCACAATGAAAAAACTTATCGCAATCATCATCACTATCGTTACCATAAACAGCACCGTCGCCAATGATTGTATGACTGGTAACTGTGGTGGAGATAAAGCGATGGAACTTGCCAGTATGTCAAGATCAATAGCTTCCAAAATAGAAAGATCAGCCTTTGAAATAGATGCCTGCGGTATTGCCTCTGAAAATGGTACAGCCGGGGAATTAATCAGACATTTTAAACATAGTGGAAAGGCATTTGATAAGGAATATGCCTCTGTAAGCTGTCCAATTGATGGTGATGAAAGCACTCTTATGGTTGTTATGATTAATTCTAGTGCTTGGAATAGTTTCGACAGGATGCATGAAATTCTGGCGAAATATTCCAAAATAGCTGGAAAAAATTATCATGCTCACTTTTACAACACACAGGATATAAAAGGCAGAACACTTATTGATTACATAGATGAAATGATTGAATCTGCCATTAATTCTGGAAACTATTCTCAAGAGGGAATGAAATTGTTTGAATCCTATAGAGCAAAAATTGAAGCAGTTGGCGGCAAAAAGGCATCAGAGTTTAAAGCATAGTAAAAATATCCAGTCACGATAAAAAACCCCTACAGTTTTACAAGCTAACCACCGAAAAACATTTAGGAATCTCATAAAATGAGTGGATTTAAAAATGAGAAATTCATCAGTTTTTATTGCTGTAGTGTTGTTCTGTATAAATATTGTCAGTTATGCGGATGACTCCTGCCCGGGCTGTTTCGTCGGCAGACCTGAAATTGAAAAACATCTGATTCCTCTGAGCAAGGCACTTATTTTGGAAAAGTGCAGAGAATTGTCCCTTCCACAAGAGGAGAATTTGGATATTTCAGATCTATTCATGGCCGATGAATTTGAAAAAGAGGACAGTGACATTTCATTAATTGAGCAATGTGATTGTACCTTGATTGATAAATCCCCTGAACGAATTAAAAAGGCCCTGGAGAAAAAAACCAGGGACAATCAATACAAAATTGGCGACAAGTTAAATACACTTTTTTTACATAAAGCGAAAACAATCATAACCACCACTCAGTTTTTAAATAAATTTGCTTCATCAAATATCACTCCAAAAGATTATCCAGGCTGCTCTATTAAAAACATTTCGCCAGAAAAGCTTGGTTGTTCTTTGGATCTTATAAACAAAAACCTGACCCGATATTTTCCTCCTCAAAACGGAAGATCAATTGATTTAAATGATTTTAGGAATATGAGCTATAAGCGTTTTTTGGAAGATTCCAGAAAAAATAATCATCAATGTCTTCAAGATCAAAATATTCATTTTAGTGCCTGGGATTCAAAGGAGGGCCTTGAAACCCCACTTCTGTCGACCATTTTTGATATGTATTCCGGAAAGAACCTTTCATCACTTTTTAAATTTTTAAAAAACGATAAAAAATTTAACGGGGTATTTAAAAAAGGCAGTACTCCTGTCAGTCAGTTGAAACGTTTTAACGAATATGATGGCATTAGAAATATTGGAACAATGATTAACAAAAATCCAATAGTAGTGGCTATCTTTTCAAATTGGGATTCGCTTGAATATTTCAGAAAAAAGATAAAAAACAAGACAAGGCAAGGATTGCAAAAACGAGATTCGGTTCAAACCCTTACCAGCATTTTAAAGGATAAAAAGCTACAAAAATTAATAGCAAAGGGCATGGATCAAAACTGTGAAAAAGTATTTAAGTTTGCCAAAAAACTTCTTTGTGCCAGAGAAGA
>JAGLPP010000018.1 GCA_023137315.1 Bacteriovoracaceae bacterium | reverse complement strand
ACCACTTTTTCCTGGTTCTATAGAACCACCTATATTCGCCAGAGATAGTTCAATACTTGTTTTTGTTTTTGGAAGATTTTGAATCTTGTTAAATTTTTCT
This sequence comes from Bacteriovoracaceae bacterium, assembly GCA_023137315.1. GTDB lineage: Bacteria > Bdellovibrionota > Bacteriovoracia > Bacteriovoracales > Bacteriovoracaceae > JAGLPP01. Next base: position 5,064 of record JAGLPP010000018.1, on the reverse strand, counting down.
CGCCACCCTTTCTTGTCAATGTGAGCAATCAATGTCAAATCAAAATCTATCTCCTTGATTTTTTCAAAGTCTTCTTCCGATGTCTCAAAAGGATTAATAACAAGAATCTTAAAAAATGCCTTGCTTATAATGTCTACAGTTCTTCTAATGCCTTCTCTCTCAATGACATCCTCTGTTTTTCTAATTCCTGCAGTATCAATCAGCTTGTATTCATTCCCAAAAATATTTATATACTCTGTAATGTAATCCCTTGTTGTTCCCGAAATTTTCGACACAATGGCCCTGTTTTCATCCAAAAGCGCATTAAACAATGTACTTTTACCAGCATTGGCCTGCCCGACAATAACCACACTTGGAGTTAAAAGTTGTGAATGATCGCCCTGTGTTCTTTTGTATAAAAACTCCAAAATATTTTCAAAGGATTCAAACGAAGTAATAAAATTCTTTTTTCCATCCTCTTCCCCAACATCCTCAGAAAAATCTATTAATATCTCCAGTGATGCCTTAAATATTTTCAGTGCCTCATACAATTCATGATATTTCTGATTCAACTCACCTTGAATTACATTAATTCCCTGCTTGAGCATAAATCCTGTTGTTGCGTTTAGAAACAAATCCAATCCTTCCACTTGAGACAGGCTCATTTTTTTGTTTTTCATGGCCCTGTATGTAAATTCACCAGGAAGAGCAATCCTAATATTCTTTTCTTTCGCGAATAAATCCAAAATTTTTCTAACATTGAGACGATTTCCATGAACCGATATCTCAATAATATTTTCCCCTGTATAACTCAATGGGGCCTTGTAATAGGTTATAACCGCCTTGTCCAAAACCTCGTTTTCATCAAGAACATCAGACATGTATGCTTTTCGTGGAGATATTTTTTGTAGATTTTTGCTAAAAAACTTTTGAAGATGTCTTATGTCTGAAAATCCAGTTAGTCGCAATACCGCAATCGCAGAATTTATCCCCGAGCCAGTACTGCAAGCAATAATTGTCTTCTCATCATACAAGGCATCCACTTACTACCTGACTGTTTTATTGACATATACCTGCTGAACAATTCCTACAAGCGTTGAAACAAATATGTATAACGCAAGACCGGCAGGAAGATCTTTCATAATAACACCGAATACCAATGGCATTATTAACATTATTTTCTTTTGTGTTGGATCTGTTGATGCGCTTGGCATGAATTTTTGTTGAATAAACATGGTCGCCGTCATTAACACAGGCAAAACATAATATGGATCTTTAATAGATAAATCATGTATCCAACCAAAAAAAGGTGCCCCCACTAATTCAACTGAAGAAAACAAGACTCTGTAGAAAGCAAAAAATATCGGGATTTGTAACAACATTGGCAGACATCCACCCAGGGGATTCGCCCCACCTTTTTTAAATGCTGCCATTGTCTCCTTTTGCATTCTTTGAGGATCACCCTTAAACTTCTCTTTGATTTTATTAAGTTCAGGCTGTATCTGCTGCATTTTTTTCATGCTTTTGAATGATTTATAATTTAGCGGAAACAATACCAATCTGATAATCAATGTTAGAAGAATTATGGCCACTCCATAATTTGGAATATGCTTGTACAAATATTGAAGACCTCTCAGCATTGGCACCGCTATTATCCCAAAAATTCCAAAATCCACAGAGAGACCAAGCTTGTCACCAAGTGCCATTAACTCATCGTAATTTTTTCTCTTGAAAACCATGTATCCAGAAAAAGAACTGTTTGGATTTACGGTATCTATTACCATTTGCCCCGACTCGAAAGATTGAAACTTCAAGGTTTTCTTTTCTTCGAAAACAAATGCAAATAGATGATAGTTATAATCCAATCCTATCCATTTAATATTTCCATCTCCACTTTCACCATCCCCAACGGCAATTCTATCAATATCCTTCCTGTATAAAACGTATTCCCTAATGCGATTTCTTTCGGATTTCTCCTTCGAGTTCATCACCATTCTATAATGATAAGGCTTTGTCGAATTGAGGGAAAAATGAAGTTTTCCATTTTCTGAATACTGCATATTTAATACAATATTATACTTTTCATTTTTTCCACTTATTGAATTGTTTTTATGATTTTCAGAAAGATCGAACCTGATGGATTCTTGTTTATTTTCTCTTATAATAAAAATTTCAAACGGTATTTCATTCTCAAAAACATCACTTAGTTTTTCGTTTATATTTTCTCCACCTGATGCCAAAATCTTGAGATCATTTGTAAACTCAAATACTGTGCCGTTTGATTCAAGCGTGAATTTTCTTGCTTCTGGATCTCTTGTATCCCGCGTCCTCTCTGATACAACACTTGTCATATTATTGGGTGTTTCATGGTACACCGTTTTTGAATCGGATTCCTTTTGTTGAAATATTGTTGTTTGATTGGTTTTTATTTCTTTTGGTGCAAAAAACATTTGCCAACCAATAAGTACAATTCCCGACAACACTACAGCTACTATTAATCTCATTTGATCAGACTTCATTTACTCTCTCCATTTTGGGTACGGGATCAATCCCTCCCTCATTATATGGATGACATTTCAAAATTCTCCTAATGGAGTACCACAAGGCTTCCAAAAAGGAAAAATTCCTGAAACATTCCAATGCATATTCCGAACATGTTGGATAAAAACGACATCGTGGCCCGATTACAGGAGAAATTGTTACTTGATACAGCCTGATAAAAAATATGAAGGTTTTTTTAATTAACATTATGAAGCCACTTCCCTCAATATTTCCTGTAACATTCGTTTAAATTCACCAATTTCTTTTATTTTATTCCTTGTTGAAACAACAAAAAGAACATCCTTTCCTGAAAACTTGCAATCAGACAAACGAAATCCCTCTCTTATTATCCTCTTTAGACGATTTCTAAAACAAGCTTTTCCGACTTTTTTTGAAACACTAATTCCAATTCTTGTATTGTTTGCGCTGACAAGAGTGTCCTTGTAGTAAACAATTAAATACTTTTTCCTAATTAAAGATCTTTTGTATTTTAGATTATTGAAATCCCCAGACCGAAGTAGTCTGTGCTCCTTTCCGTAGGTTTCGCTGTTTTTTAATAATTTCTTATTTTTCACCCACGGAAACCGTTAGATTTTTCCTTCCCTTAGCGCGACGTCGGCTTATTATATTCTTGCCACCTGGAGTTGACATTCTTTTTAAGAATCCATGAACTCTTAGTCTTTTCTTTCTCTTTGGTTGCCATGTACGCTTCATCTCGACCTCTTGTAAATAATATTTATCAATCCATGGGGATAAGTTTGTATACATTTACATAGGTATATTCAAAAGGTCAATATTCGCGCTTTAACTGATATGAAAAACTTTTGGGGTAACGACACATTACTACCGCCGGTATTGCTTTTATTCGTATTTCCTGTTACGGATTATCATTTTTAAACCATAACAAAAAAAGGTTTCGCAATGAGTCAAGACTTTCCTTATCGCCACTTCTTGAAATCAGACCAAAACTCACAACACACAAGCACCGAAATACCAATCCCCCTTGAAAGCAATATCCCACAAGAACCAAAAGCCGAAGAATCTTTCACACAGGAAGAAATTCAAAAAATTAATAATGAGATCCATGTCTCCCTAAAAAACACCGTAACCCCTCAAAAATACAGTGCTTACTTTGAAAAAAACTTTCTGTTGGAAGAGCTTGGAATTGATACTATTCACTTTTCCGTAAACACCCCATTCATTAAGGTAATGATTGAAGACCACTTCATTGAACGAATTGAAGAAACTATTTTTAATCTACTTGGAAAAAAGTATGCAATTAATATCATTATTATGGATAACAGAACTTCGCTAAGCTCAAATAATAGCAATATTCTTAAATCCATCTCAACCACACCATCGAACAACCACACCAGTTCTGAAATAAAAAGTGCAAAAAAGGCAAAATTCACACTCACTCAAACCAAAGAGGATTTGAGACTTAATGCTGAATCAACCTATATTAAACACATGAATAAAAATTTAATCCATGAAAACCTAATCGACTCATCCAAGACGTTTAATGATTTTATAATTGGCCCATCAAACAATATGGCATTTGCCACGGCAAAAGCTGTTGCTGAAAACCCTGGCAAAAGAGGAAAGTACCCATCTCTGTACATTTACAGCAATTCCGGCCTCGGAAAAACCCACTTGCTTCATGCTGTCGCCAACGAAATAAACGATCGCTTTCCATCCATGGTTATCTGCCTCACAACTGCCCGCGACTTCATGAAGGAAATGATTTATTACATCCAGGAAAAAAAGATCGGTGATTTCCAGAAAAAATATACAGAAAAAATTGATATTCTCATGATTGATGACATACATGAGCTAAAAGGCAGAGAAGGTACTCAAAACGAGTTTTTTCATATTTTTAACGAACTCCATGCCAGGGGCAAGCAGTTAATTTTTACTTCAGACAAATCCCCAAAAGAAATAGATGGTATAGCCGAAAGGATAAAAACCAGGCTTCAATGGGGTTTGGTTATTGACATTCAAAAACCTGATCTTGAAACACGTATTGCCATACTAAAAAAGAAGGCAAAACAACTCGATCTCTTTTTACATGATGATATTATTACTTTAATTGCAAGTTCAGTTAAAACAAGCATTAGAGAGCTGGAGGGTGCCCTGATAAAGCTCTCTGCCTTTTCCGATGTTATGCGCATTGAAATAGATATTGAAATGGTAAGAAATTTACTAAAAATGGACAACCACACCGCAAACGAAGTCCCCACCCTGGAAAACATCGCTAAAACCACTTCCAATTATTTTAAAATCCCTTTGGCAAATCTAAAATCAAAGGCCCGAAAAGCGGAGATCACCAGAGCAAGACATATTGCAATGTACCTGTCTCAAAAAATCATTAAATCCACACTTAAAGAAATAGGACATTTTTACGGCGGAAGGGATCACACATCTGTCATCCACGCAATTGAAAGAATTAAAACAGGTCTTCAAAATGACTCACAACTTTCACGGGATGTTGTGGCCATAGAAAGTAATTTATAATATCCAATTCTTCTCAAATCTTATCCACAT
>JAGLPP010000179.1 GCA_023137315.1 Bacteriovoracaceae bacterium | reverse complement strand
GGATAAAAATTCGGATGATTTGATCGCATTTTGTCAAAGTCAGATTTGTGCTCAAACCAAAAAGGTGGTTCTTCCCGGGGATTTTGAAAGCTATTGCGAGGCAATTGGTAGAGGTCCACTAAATATTGACCCGGATATAGACGACTTGCTTGATACGACTCCCGAAGATGTATTTAATTCAATCTCTGGATACGGTATGTTTCGAGGTGGTAAAATCCAACACTCATTTCAAAAGCTTTGTAATTATAAAAAGGAAAATACAGGAGAGCTATCTGAACTGGCGAATATTGCCTGTACTGGAAGCAGCAAGGATGATGCCCGATGCAATGATACATATTTCAAGGTTTTAAAACTGATTGGAAGACATCAACAAACATCCAGCGAAAAATCTGCTCGAAGTGGTGATACCAACGAACGGATATCTGAAAAAACTGAAATTGCTGACAATCCTGAAGGTGATTCTGGTGCGGGGAAATATGTTTTAGAGCGTGATTCTGACAACTCCGAGTCATATGATTTAATTTCACACTTGTTTGACCTTCCGCTACCGGAACCCGTGGAACCAGTGAATATTCCGGAGCGAAAAGTAGTGGCCCAAAATCAGATAAAAGATGGCAATGTAAAAGAACAGGTAATCCATACCACTACATCAAAAAAGGGTATGGACACTGGCCGTACGCAAACAAGTTTGACTCAAACAGTGATGCCAAAAGGCAGCAGGCGAATTGTAGATACTGGACAGAAGTTTCAGAGATTGCCTACCCGGAAAACCGGAAATGAAATAATTCAACCACCTGTAGCAAGCTCATCCGCAAACAAGTTTGTTCGTTCGCCTGGAACGGAGACTACTCATTTTTCCCCCGTCAGAGAAAGTTTGGCGTTTGGTAGCGGAACTTCAAATAAATCATTTGAAAAAAATAGCAAGTATAGTGATCTTAATAACGCCATTGACAAGACATTTGCCAAGTATCAAAAAAGAAGAATCCCTACCAATGAGATCCGTGAAATATATACCCCTGATACAAGTAACAGGGCGTTTTTTGGAAGTAATACCGGCATTGCCAACGTACCTTCGATCAGCAGTCAACAGATGCGAAACGCCTTAAGAAATACCAACATATCTCAAGGTGATCTTGTTCAAAACGGAATACCGAACACAAGTGCAATTATCAGCAGTCTTGCAAACAAGAAAAATATTGCAACCGCAAAGGTCTATCGCAACCTTATCCAAAACAAACTTGATAAAAACGGAAAAATTGAAAAATCTGATTTTTCAAACATTTCCAAAAAACTCGGTGTTGATATTTCAAAACCGTTTCTAACTTTTAACAACGGTTTACCCGTATTAATCAAGCCTGTCTTCGACAAGGATGGCAACATTACTGGTCATCAACCAATCGCAAAAATTTCACAAAAAATGTTGACCATGCTGACAAAAGAACAGGAAGAATTGATTAAAAATTATAAACAGGGAAGGGCATCCCACAAACAACTTGAAAAAATACTCGATCAAATGTCTCCATGGAAAAAAACAAATCAATACGAAATTTGGTTGATCCGGGATTCCTCCGGCCGTCCCTGCGCTCTTGCAAAAACACCAACAGACGGTGTTTGCAGATTTTATCTCTCTCCGGCAGTTGAATTGGATCAAAATAAATTTATATCCATAAAAACACTAAATTCCATAGGAATCATGCTGCGACATTCAGATTCCCAACAGGAGATTGGGAAATTTTTTGAAACTCTCAACTGACCACTACAATTAAGTTGAACACCCATAGTCGGCAAAAACAGACGTGCCAAATTATGTCCTATTTCAGAAAAAACAGTTAATTACAGTGTTAGAAATGTTGTTATTTCAAAATACAATTTTAAATTGACAAAATTGTATGGTGGTTTTGGGGAGATAAGTTCACACGACAAATTTTACCACACCTTGAGAATCAGTTGATTATCTAAGGAGAGATACAAATTAACAAGTCGATCAGTGGAAAACTCATCAATTCGGTGATGAAGAATCTTACTGGTTTTTGCCTCATCAACACCTATCTGTTCTGCCATATCTCTCTGGGTGATGTTGTGTTCCTGTTTGTATGCAATGAATTTCTGACAAATTTCCCATCTGAATTTATCCAAAGTAGTAGCATTGCCTGGTAGGGCCAAAGTACCTTCTATTTTTTCCAATTTATTAAGTACTTTTTGAATTTCTTTTTTATTTGGAAAACTCATAATTCAACCTTCTATCAATAATACTCTCATTAACTTATTAAAACTTGCCATTTTTGGCAAATTATTGCATTTATACAAAATATTTTCGTGGGCATAACCAACCGATAACTGGTCAATGTATTCATAAATTTTTCAAAAATGAAATATTTTTTTATCATTTATAGCAATTTCCACATTAAGCAGCATTACTATTTGAATGTTTGCAGATTTGATTTGTGTATAAATCATATATTGGAAAAATGAGATCAAAGTCGTTCCAATTTAAATCGCCATCGATAATTTTAAAAGTTTTGAATAAATCAACATCCAAATACTTTTTAATTTCTGGATTTTTCGATTTTGAGAGGAACGGATCAAAATCAACTATTTGCTTTGTTCCATCTTTGAAATTAATTTTTATTTTGTATGGAGCTATATATTCTGCTTTTGATATAATTATTTCCATGAGAGTTTCTCCGAAATTTTCTTAGGAAGAATTTTTTTTGATAGATAAAATAGTTTATCCAGCTTTGAACTATTTCACAAGAGGTACCACATGACTTTTCGTTATGTACGAAAACTGCTTTCGTCTGGTTGACCGGGATAATTATATTTTTAAAGGAGAGCTTGTTTCACTTGTTCGTATTCAGAATCTACCAGTTGCGTTGGCATATAAATCCCAATACTACTGAATTCACTTACGCAACGTTCATAAAAGGTATCACAAAAGTAGCTAAAAGCTGCTGCTAAATTCTTGATAAAGAATGCAGTGTTCGTAAAGAGAGTCACGCACATTTTTCATACATGACCCAAATCATAGAAGGCCCATTGATTGAAGTAATCGATAAAGATGGGCACCAGTAATATCGGCCAACTTAATAGTTGAGGATGGACAATCATCAACAAGCTTAAGAATAACTTGTGTTTCTTTCAAACTTCCAAACGCATTAAAAAAGAAACGCCCTTGATCTTTAATAGTTCTCTTTCCACGTCCTTCTCCAAGATTTAATGCTACACTGCTGGAAGCACGATTTAGCTGATCTTTAAGATAGACTGGGGCCTTAAGTTTTCGACACTTTTGATGTAATTCTATTGCAAGTGTTAGGGTTCGAAAGTTGTTCACGACTGATCTCCTTTTTATTTTAGAATATTTTTCTCTCTCACCAATGGATGGAGGGAAAAATATTTTTAAATAAAAAGGAGTAAAGGAAGT
>JAGLPP010000178.1 GCA_023137315.1 Bacteriovoracaceae bacterium | reverse complement strand
CCGGCCATGAAGTTGGAAATGGCGGTGGAGCAATTGTCTGCAGGGAGAATGCAAAAATTACAAGATCCGTCAGCTATGATTTGTGGAGTGGGGAAAATGATGGAGTTCTGATAGAGGATAGAGTCCATTATCTTGATATCAACCGCAATAATAGGGAATCAGCGAAACGTCAGGCACATAAGGCAATTGAACGGTTTGCACAGTTTAATTCAGAATTGGCAAAACCATTTAAAATGGTCCTTGATACTGTTATTAAAAAAATTGATTCAGAATTGAGTGGAGCAAGAAGTAAAAGACTGCCAACAAAGAATGACTTTAATCCAAGATCTCTTCCAGAAGAGGTGTTTTGCCCTGGAGCAAAAATCCTTCCTGAGTATGAGACGGCAGCAATCTATTATGATTCTTTAAATGTGGAATCGGGGACACATGTCGATGTTAGCCAGGATAGTAGCCTTCGTTATTTGAGAAGGATTAATTATGAGCTGTATAAGGAAATTATTGATTCTTATAACAGGCCGGCCAAGAATCTTTACTACTTGGAAAAAAAGCTCTTGCAGAAAGACACTATTGATATTTATACCAAGGTGATTAAGAATTTTGAGACAAATACAGACCTTGCCGCTCTTTATGTCCATGAAGCAATCTACAAGATTGTGCGTTTTACCGGTCTTGCTAATAATAGTGATTTGGTTGCTGATGTAGTGGCCCTTTTATTTTCAGAAAGTGAAAATGAACTGCTTTATAGTAAATTTAATGAGGTTTTTAAAACCATTATAGACAGAGGGGCCGTGAATGTTTCTGTGAGTTATGCAAGTTCAAGAAGCTTTATTTATCCTTATTCTCCTGATCATTTTATGAAAAATATATCAGGTAGACTTTTAGAATCAAGTGACATTGAAGAAATCAAGCTTGCGTATAATGATTCCAGTGTTTCTGAAGGGGTAGAGTATGAAATTGTAAAAGATCATGTAATCAAAGAAAGAAATTTTAGATATATGACAGGGATTTTTGGAGACAGGTCAACTGTTTTGACAGAGACAATTCTATCTATGGCCATAAGAGAACTTAATGCTAAATTGGTTGAATTCCTGCTTGAGAAGGATGGATTTAGTGCAAGCAACACAATTAATGGTTTCAAATTTTCTCCTAAAACATATAATATGTTACAGGTAGCAGAAGGTATTGATACTGGAAATAGTCTTGAAAAGATCAAAAAGAATAGAATAATTGAAATGTTAAAAGAGAATATTCAGTAAATTCATCTTGTGTTGAAAAAAAGAAACAAAAAGGGCCTCTTGAAATATGGAGGCCTTTTTTTTGACTACAAATTTTAGATATTTCTTCGTCTGACAAGCCATGCCACCTCAATGTTTGTAATTTCTTTAACTTGTAGTAGAATTATTCCATGTTTAATTTTGAAGAACTCCTTAATAACAGGAAAAAAGAAATTCTTGATGGCCTTAAATCAATTGAAGCAGTGGCCAGACCGGTGGATTTAAAAGAACCTATCGGTCGATTGTCCCGGGTGGATGCAATTCAGCAGCAACAAATGGCCCTTAATGCAAAAAAACAGCTCGAAACCAATCTCCTCTTGGTGGATCAGGCCATACAAAGGCTTAAAAGAGGTGATTATGGGATTTGCCTTTCATGTGAAGAGGAAATTGATGAGAAAAGATTAATCGCCAAACCAGAAGCACCATTTTGTATAAAATGCCAAAAATAATTCCTGTAAATTCATATTTTTTGATTGGGTTAATATCATTAAGGATCAACTTGTCTTCTTTGATCTAAGTGAAAAAATTTCCACAGTGATGGAGTTATACTTCCTGCAATAATGGTTTTTATCAGAAGACCAGGAATGAATGGATAAAAGCCCTTTGTTAAAATATTTTCGACACCTACAAATTTTCCAAGCCAAAGACAGCCAGGCAAGAAAATTAAAAGATGGCCTAAAGCAAATAGGGGGAAAGAAGTTTTGTATGAGCGATCATGCATTTTGTCTGAAAGATACCCCATTGTGGTGGAGGCTAAAATAAAGCCGATAAGGTATCCTCCTGTCGGTCCTAAAAGTACGGCCATACCAAACTTCCCCCCTGAAAAAAAGGGAAGTCCTGCAACTCCTTCTATTAAATAGAAAAGAGTTGCTAAAAATGCTCTTTTGGCCCCAAAGGAGCTACCGATAATTAAAATAGCCATGGATTGAGCGGTTATTGGAACTGGCGTAAAGGAAAGGGGAAGACGAATTTGGGCCATTAACGCCAAGGCCAGGCTTCCTAAAAGTGCGACCAGAACATCACTTTTTACTCCAGAATACTCATCAGGCAACAGAATCGTTAATATATTATTATTTTGCTTTAAGATTGAATTCATTTTCGATACTCCTTAATTAATAAAAATCGAAGCATACTCAAAATATAACTGTAAAATAATCGAAAGAAATATTAGTTTGCAGGTAAATAGTTCATAACGTAAACTATTTACGATGAAGATTAAAAGATATACTGAAGAATCGTTGACATTCTTAATCCACCGATGCCATTCAAAAATTTTGAAAGAAACAAGTCGTCAACTTTCCACTCATGGACTGAATTTAATTCAATCACTTGTTCTAATAGCGATTTACGTTGAAAACCAAATTGAGAAAAGAGAGTATAATTTAAAGGATCTTCTCTATACATTTGATATCTCGAAATCTTCCTTGGCCCAAATTATATCAAAGCTGGAGGCAAGTAATTATCTTCAAAGATCTATTGACCAAAACGATGCCAGGAGAATTAATATTCTTTGCACTTCAAAAGGAAAAAACATTGCCAGAAAATGTATTGGAAATATTGATGATATAGATAAAAAACTGGAAAATTTGGTGGGTGATACAGATGACCAATACAAGACCTTACAGACCTTGAAGAAAATCAAAGTCAATTTTCATGTATAAAACAGCCTTTCCGAATATTTCAATTTCTTGGATGTTTTTCCCCAGTCATAATTATTAATAATATATATTATATTGAGATTAAGCAGCACTGCTCAGAGAAAGTAGCCACGTACTTTTTATTTTTACCACATCGAAACTAAGAAGGGAAAGAAGAGTGCTGAGATGGAAAAAGTTTTGTAGTTAACTTTTAGAACTCATTTGTTGATTCAAATTAAACCAAATCAAAATCCAATGAACTCTTTTGAAATTATTAAAATTCTTAGAAATAATAATTGTCCTATGCGACGATTTGTATACATAATCAGGCAAAGGATAATTTGATGCCAAAAAGCGCGTAGCGCCCTGTGGGGCGAATCCAGGAGGACGAGTTTTTGTTATCCAAAAACAAGGACGTTTTTATCTTATTTCAGATTTGAAAAATAAATTTCCAAGTCTCAACACCATTAAAGTAGATCAGTTTAGATCAGTTAAATTATAATATATGTTTTTATAAGGAAAATTTAT
>JAGLPP010000177.1 GCA_023137315.1 Bacteriovoracaceae bacterium | reverse complement strand
TGGTGGCCCCAGGGGGAATCGAACCTCCGATTAAGCATTAGGAATGCTTCGTTATATCCACTTAACTATGGGGCCGTACAAACTAATTTGTAAATTAAAGATGCCGTAATTACAAGGAAAGATTGAATAGATTAAAATAGTCGGGTATTTTAATCTATTTTGCGGTGCGAATGTGCAAAATTTATTTGATTTTGTATGGTGTGAATGCAAGAAAAACACCCACAAATTAAGGATTTACTATGCAACGTCCAGTAGATTATCCAACGAATCCCGAACATCTTTGGAACAAGTTTTATGAAATCACGCAGGTTCCAAGGCCGTCCAAGAAAGAAGATAAGATCAGGCAATATCTGGTTCATTTGGCGGAAAATGAAAACCTGGATTATAAGGTGGATAATGTTGGTAATGTTGTAATTTATCTTCCGGCAACATCAGGTTTTGAAGCCAGACCGGCCGTTATTATTCAAAATCATATGGACATGGTTTGTGATAAAACTCCTGAGCTGGAATTTGATTTTGATAATGATCCAATTGATCTTTTTGTGAAAGATGGCTGGATTAGTGCCAATGGTACTACGTTGGGTGCGGATAATGGTTTTGGTTGTGCTGCCGCGTTGGCATTGATTCATGATAAGAGTGTCTCTCATCCTTCGCTTGAACTTCTTTTTACAGTTGACGAGGAAACAGGGTTGAACGGTGCCCTGAATCTTGATGGAACAATGTTTAAAGGCAAAAGAATGATCAATCTCGATACAGAGGATTGGGAAACAATCTATATAGGATGTGCCGGTGGAGTGGATTGGGAATTTTTTGGAAAATCAAAAATGGTTACGCCGCCTGTGGATTATGTTTCAGCCAGACTTGAAATCATTGGTCTTAAAGGTGGGCATTCAGGGCTTGATATTCATCGTGGACGTGCAAATGCGATAAAGATTGCGAATGAAATTCTTTGGGATATTAGAAAATGTGATTATCGCTTGGCCGGATTTATTGGAGGAAAGGCTCATAATATTATTCCACGTGATGCCTGCGTGGATATTATGATAAATCCATCGGATGTGAGTTATGTGACGGAACTTTGTCTTTCAAAGCTCGCCGAATTTGAAAAACATTGTTTGGACGAGGATCGTGAAATTGAGATCAGGTTTTATGAAACGGATGAAAATGTCTCGGAGGTGTTTTCCAAAAGAGAGAGTGACAGACTTTTAAATCTGGTTAATCTTTTTCCACATGGTGCTTTCAATTATGATTGGAAATTGGAGGAGCCTCTTGTAAGTAATAGCTCCAATCTTGCCGTTGTTAAATTTGAAAAAGGTGAAATTTATATTGAGACCTCTCTGCGTTTTGTTGACGAGGCACAGATCAGGGGGCTGGAACAAAAACTTGAAGGTCTTGCGTACAATTTTAACTTGAAATACAAGCGTGGTGGTGGTTATCCAGGTTGGAAACCGGATCACGATAACGCTCTTCTTGAACTGGTAAAGGGACAATACCGTGAAATGTTTGGCAAAAACGCCAGTGTTAAGGCCGTTCATGCAGGACTTGAATGTGGAATTCTGCTTGATAAGCTTGGGAAAATGGATGTTATCTCCATAGGGCCCAATATAACCGGTGCCCATTCCCCGACGGAAAGATTAGAGATAGATTCAGCTTTGAAATTCTGGGATTTTTTTACTGGAATCCTTTCCAGGCTTTAGGAGGCGGATTATGTTAAGACATTTTTTGGATATTTATCTTCTTATTGTTTTTATAGACGCGATAGTCAGCTATTTTCCCGAATATCGTAATAGTATGTGGGCGCAAAAAATAAAGATGATTGCCGATTTTACGTTAAATCCAATAAGAAAATTTATCGTGCGAAAGTTTTTTTCACCAGATCTTCAATTTGACGTCTCACCGGTTATTTTGTTTGTTATCGTCTTTTTTATAAGAATCTTGTGGTAGCTTCCTGAATGGTCTTACTTGTCAACTGATTGATTTTCCTTCAAAATAAAAGATGTACTTATTTCATATGGAAATGAAACTTGGAAAAAGAAAAGGATTTTCATGTCTATGGATTTTGAACTGCTTGCCCGCGAGACCTTGAAACTTTCAGTAAGGCTTCGTGAAGGAAATAATTCAGATATGGATTCGAGTGATCCTTGTTTTATCTTTGACAAACAACTGCGAAAAAAAAATGAACTTCCAACAGCTCCGGGACTTCTTTATCGTATTGAGGAAGGCGGGCATACGTTTTGTGTAAGGGGAATTTCCACTTCAAATTTGAAATTTCGTGCAAATCAGGTTGAAAGAAGAAGTGATTTGGAGCTTTTAAAAAAGCTAAAAATCACCGAAGAGGATGATGGAGATGATCTTTTTTTCTACATTACCAGAAATGTTGATCAGGCCGTGAGTCTTCAAAAAAATTTGATCAATCGCCGTTTTCCACTTCATGAGGATGTCCTTTGCAATCTTTCCGATCCAGGTTTTAGCTGGTGGATGGATGAAGATGACGAAAGTTTTACGGTTTATTTCAAATCCCACGGAATTGAACGTGTTGAAAAATTGAGGCAACTTGGTCCGATAGGGGACGGCAAGAAGGCCAGGATTTATTTTAATCAGGTCTTTAAACTTTTCGGACTTCTGTTTCCGGTCAAGGAGTTTTCATGTACCTCAAAGGCAATGAAAATTTCCACAAATGACCCAATGTCTGAAACTTTTCAGATGTTCAGGGATATTTTTCTTAATGGATTGAACAAGTTTGATCGTGAATACCCGTTTACAGGCCAAATATTTAATGAGTTTTGGCATTATCTTGATGAATTGGCCCTGTTTCGCAATTTTTGGTTGGAAATTGAAAAGAATCTGACTGATAAATCCGAGCAAAATTATCTACAATAAACTCTTTTTCTTTTTTTCTTGAGCCTTGCCATGACCATGATACAATAATAGTAATAACAGGAAGTTATCTGCATTACAAAGGATTGTATTTTGGATTTTTTTCGACATGAGAACCATTCAAATTCTTTAGGAAGTAATCGGCTAAGGAAGGCCATTGAACGAAACCGATCCAAACAGACCAAAAGAAGTGGGCAAGTGGAAGGAAGAGGGGGTATTGCGTCGTCTGATATTTTTTCAAAAAAAGATTTTAAATCCGGTATGTCTTCTTCAAAAAACAAAACATTTCATGATATGCCCAAGGCTTCGAACAATCGGTCAAGTGCCAGACAATCGGTTGCCAGACCAGGTGATTTTAAATTTACCAATGGACTTTCTTCTCCATCAAAAAGAACAACAGGACGTTCTTCTGTGAATAAGAATTTTTCCTTGAAGAAGAAGTGTATAAAATATCTGGTGATTGCCGGTTGGTGTTTTTGCGGAATTTTACTTCTCAGACTTGTTTTTGCCGAGCGTGGGGTTCTTGATTATTATTCAGGAAGATCGGCTTATTTAAGAAAGGAGAGAATGCTGAATGAGATTATCAGAGAGAACAGATCTCTGGAAGAGGAAATAAAATTGATTCGCAGTTCTTCGCGCTACCAGAAAAAATTGGTCAGGGATAATCTTGGTTTTATTTCGCAAGAGGAGTTTCTTGTATTATTTGAGAAAGATTCCTAAAAATACAAAAAAAAGGGTCAAATCCTTTTACCCGAGAGCCATTTCATCGTGCTTTTTGTTACTTGCATCAACCTCGTTGCTGAGATACCAGATATTTTTGCACAAAAAGTAAACGGATACCAAGTCTTTAAAATAACCATGGCAGGTTCCAAGAGCTTATCTTTTTCATGTAAAAAGTTCAAAGAGATGAAATTATCTGGTGTCTGATGCCGGATAGCATTATAAACAATTAATAATATATGGAAACATCGAATTTTTATAAAAATGGAGTCAGCGTGAAATCAATACTAACGTTTTTATTATTTTCAATAGCATTAATGTCAAATACTTTTGCAGTGGAACCTGCATTTCCCGGTGACTTTTCTGGTACCTATACTTTTAATAGTGATGATTGTTTCGATAATTATTCGGATATGATTATGGCCTTCCCTATGAGATATGGGGTTGTAGATGGAACAGATTTTAAGATTGAGATAAATGAGGACAGGTCAAAAGTAATAGTATCTGGGTTTACCCTGCAAGAACACGATTTCAGGCCCGATCATCCTGTGGAATTTCGTTTGGATCTTCCATCAAATGATCAGTATGATTATAAAACTAAATGGAGTGAAGATGGTTTGCTTTCCAAGAGTAAGAGAAATTTAACAGAAAACAGTTTGATGAGGGGAGAATTTCTGGAAGGAGCAGACTCTAAAACTTATAAATTTGAAATACAAGCAAATGGCGACTTACTTCACAGCTACAAAGAATACGATTTTAGGGGTATCAATCCAATTCCAGTTGTTTACGAATATAGTTGTTTATTTAAACGTAAAGAAGAAGATAAATAAGATTGATGTTGATTTTTCGTTCTGATGTTTCCTGAAAACCTGTACCCCATAGAGGAAGTCTCTAACTATCAATAACAACTTTTGCATGCATCTAAATTTATAGTATGACAATCTGGACAACCAAATAAGACATGTTCGCCAAGATCTTTGTTATAAGTTCCTCTTCCATATAACTCTAATTTTCCATCTTTCTGTAAAGAATAAATTTTTGCTTTTGTGTACCGATTTCGATCCGTTCCATAATTCACTAATGCAAACTCAAGTGCACCATCTTCTGTCCATCCATAATAATATTTAATTCCACCATGTAATCTTTTTTTATTCGATTTTGAATTTCGATCTGGTGATTTATTTATTTTAAATATCAACCAACGAGTTCATGCTGCAATATTTGGATTTGCAAGTTTTGCTTCTTCTTGATTGATATCAACTTGGTTCTTTTTTACTTGAACATACCCATCTTTTTTAGGCTTGCCCGCAAGCCACTTCATCGTGCTTTTTGTTACTTGCATTAAGCCTGTTGCAGAACTACCAGAAATTTTTGTAACAACTTTTTCTCTAAAACTTGATTCTACAGTAATTATGGACTTAATAAGCATTGGATCGATAGTAAAATTAATTTCCTTTTTATCTTCCCAGTAATCTAACCAAAATTGAATCATCTCATCATATTGTCCAAAGTCTTTTTGGCCTTTTATTTTTCTCAATTTAGAATATTTTTTCTTTCTATTTGCAAATAAGTACTCCAACTGCTCATGAAAAGTATCACG
>JAGLPP010000176.1 GCA_023137315.1 Bacteriovoracaceae bacterium | reverse complement strand
GGGACCTGTGGTTGACGCCGTCTACAAACAGAATCTTTAATATGATAATCAAGGCGGTTGCGCTGTAATTTGTAGTGAAAATTTTTATTCCGCTAATAAGTATTTTAACGATTGTTGTGGCCGCCTATTTAGCGGCCACAACTCCATATGAGGTCAACGTTCAGGCCCTGCTTTCCAAAAATCATCCGGCCAGAATTTCCTATGAGAAGTATTCCGGGGACTTTGATGATCAACATTATCTGTATTTGATTATGGTTTCTTCTCGTGATTTCAGTGAGGGAACAGGACTTTTTGAGATCAATAAACACGTTTACAATGAACTTTCAATGATGCCTCAGATAGTGGATAGGGGAGTTCTTACCGAGGTTGGACATCTGAAGAAGGCCGGAAAGCGCATTGAGAAAGTGCCGTTTTTTCAAGGTGGAAAGCTGACTTCCAGTGGACTCAAACTTCTGACTGGTGATATATTCTGGAAAAATACATATCTTTCGTCGGATAAAAAAGCGTCTCTTTTGACAGTCGAATTTAAAAAAAATCTTGGACTTATGGGGGAGCTTGATTTTTTCACTGAAATACTTGCAAAATTAAAGAGGATTGAGTCACGTTTTCCGGATATTAAAATTCATTTGCTTGGCGAAAAGATAACCCTCTACTATGCCCAGTTGGAATCCAACAGGGCACTGACGCTCCTGACTCCACTGCTGTTGTTTCTGATGGGGGTGATGCTCTTTTTTCTTTTTAGAAGTTACAAGGTTATATTGCTATCCTACGGTTTAATGCTTCTTGCGTTCTCCATAACGGTGATATTTATTATTTTACGGGAGAAGGGAGCCGAACCGTTTAGCATGAATTCCCTGTACCTTATTTTAATTATTGCCACATCGGATATCGTTCATTTTTTCAGTCGTTATGCCGGAACAGAAGGTACTGATATCAAGGTCAGGTTGGAAAAGGTAAGGCGTGGAATTTTAAAACCATGTTTTTTCACTTCAATTACAACGGCACTTTGTTTTTCCTCGCTGATGTTGAGTGAACTGGAAATTGTGTCAAATCTCGGGCTTTATTGTTCCTTTGGTTCCATTATTTGTTTTCTTTTGACATTTTATGCGATTCCGCCGGTGATACGGGTTTATTCGATTGATTTGAAGCTGAGACAGATTCCGTGGGAATTTTTCAGGATTTCGGGCCCTGTTTTATATCACAAAAAAAAGATAATCACCTGCTTTGCAGCAGTTTCCGTTTTGTTTGCAATTGCTTCAACGAGACTTAAATTTCAGGATGATGTTTACAGGCAATTTGTTTCTGACCATCCTCTGACGAAAGCGGTTGATTCATTTATGGATTATTTTAATTTTGTTGGATCAATAGATCTTGTGGCAAGGGGGACACCGGAAACATTTTTAAGTTCGGAGCACGAATTAAAACAATCCAGGCTTCATGAGGAGCTTGGGAAACTTTCGCATGTAAGTCATATTCATTCCTTTTATAATTTCCAAAAGCATCTAAGATCGGTTTTGCCTGAAAAAAGTGATGTATCGGCCCATAGTTTCGGAAAAGATCCTCAGATGAATGCGATTTTCAGAATGATGAGGGACTATGGGGTTCTTGATGGACGTTTTTCAAATGATCAGAAGGCCATGAAGTTGACGGTTTTTATGAGGACACTTGCACCGGATAAACTTATGGAAACCATGAGTGAGATTAAAAAAATTATAAAAATGACGGTGTTTGACGGTTCTCTTGATATTGGTATTGAGGGATTTGCGGTAATACGAACAATTATCAACGATCTTACAACCAAAAATTTTATTCAGTCGTTCGGGATGAGTCTCCTTATGATTTTTATCATTTTCATTATATTATTCCGCTCGCTTAAGTGGGGCGTTATTGCCATGATTCCAAATATTTTTCCCATACTTGCCGTATCCGGGATGATGGGACTTCTCAGTGTGGATGCCAACCATAATATGGTGATTGCCGTATGTATGGTTTTGGGGATAGCGATAGACGATACAATCCATTTTTTATTTGCCCTGCAAAAAGAGATTAAAAACGGAGGAAGTTTCAAGGATGCTGTTGGCAAAACCTACAGCAAGGTGGCCGGTGCCTTGATTGGAACAACGCTCATTTTTGTCTTTTCGCTGCCTATTTACTTTTTTACGAGTATGATAATGTTTATTAAACTTGCCTTGTTTATAATGACTGCCATGGTGGTGGCGCTTTTTGCTGATTTGTTTTTGCTGCCAGGTATTTTGGTGCCAAGAAGTAAGGATAGGGTGTGATTTGAAAGCTATAAAAAAACTAATTCATTTATATGGTTCCATACTCAAGTTCAAACTGACTGGAAAACAGACGCCACTGGTTGCTGTTTTGTGTGTGACAGGAAGATGCAATTTTAATTGTGTTTATTGTTACGGTATGTTCGGTGAAAACAAAACCGTTGATCCGCAATTGAGTAAAATAAAAATATTGTTGAAAGAGCTTGCCGAGGCCGGGTGTACGTTTATTCAGATAACCGGAGGAGAGCCGCTGGTGCGTGATGATCTGGATGAGATTGTTGACGAGATAAAGCGCTTGAAAATGCAGATTGGAATAGTGACCAACGGTTCCCTGGTGGAGAAAAGGCTGGATCTTGTGTTGCGTTTTGATATGGTTTGCATTAGTTATGATGGCCCCGGAGATTGCCATAATTTGAATCGTGGACAAAACCATGATCAGGTTATCGCAGGTGCCGATGCCCTGAAAAAGGCCGGTAAGAAGTTTAAATTTTCGACGATTTTAACTATTAATAATTTCGCTCAAATTGATGAAATCCTGAAAGTTGCGGAGGATTACAAGGTTCAGATTGATTTTAATTTTATGCATGATACTTATGATGGCGGTCTTAGTGGATTAAAAGATATTGTTATGGATGATGCACAGATTAAGGAAACCATCGGGAGATTGATTGAGTTTAAAAGGCAGGGAAGACCAGTTGAGCCCACCTTGAGATCTCTCAAGTATGCCTTGAACTGGCCTTTTGGGTATAAAAAAACCAGGGCCTTGAAATATGAGGCCCATCAAATTAAAAATCATGTGGATTGTTATCTTGGAAAAACGCAGTTGTATATCAATTACGACGGAAATGTGTATCCATGTCCACAGCTTGTAAATCGTATCAATTCCAGGAACGTGTATGAGGATGGACTGGCAAAGTCTTTTGCTTTGCTTTCAAATTCAAGGGGTGATTCCTGTGTGGCCTGCTGGGGAATTTGTTTTACGGAGAACAATCTTATTTTTGATATGAATCTTTGGACAATGTTAAAAATATTCAAAAGATTACTTAAAGGAAAATAGAACGGATGTTTTATGACGGATAAAAAGAAAGTCGCTCTTTGTACAGTTAGAAAACACAGGGTTATATCTGCGGCATCTCCGCCGGAAGGGCTTTTGTTTTTTGGTAAATTGTTAAAAGATGCCGGATACGATGTCAGGGTTTTTGATATCCTGATTGATCATGCTGAGGAGATATTTTTACAGGTGATGGATTTTGATCCCTTCCTTATATGCTTTAATCTTTCAACAGGTTCGGCAATGAGAGAATCAATTGATCTGAGTGGGCGATTTCAAAGAAAAAACAAGATTGTTGTATGGCGTGGTGCCATGCCTACGCTGGCACCGGAGTATTGCCTTGATAATTGTCCTGCCGACTACATCATGCGTGGAGAGGGTGAGAAGGTTATTGTTCAGCTTGCGAATGTTCTTTCAAAAAACCAGAAGGTGAATATTCATGGAGTTGTCCCAATGGGATCAACGGATCATGGTGAGATTTTAAAACTTTCCACCGAAGAAGTTGCGCATCTGGAACCCGGGTGGGACTTTATCAATGTGGATGATTATGTCAGGGAGTACAAAAGAGGGATGCGCTTTATTCGTTTTTCCCTTTCCCGTGGTTGCGATGGAGGCTGTGCATTTTGTTCGGTATCGAGAAATAAACCTGGATGGCGTCCATATGATGAGAAAAATCTTTTAAAGCAATTGGAATATATCCGTTCCCGTTGTGAGTTTAATGGTATTTTTTATATTGATGACAATCTTTTTGGATGGAAAACAGATCCTACAAAACTTGCAATCCTCGAAAAAATAAATGTTCCATGGGTTGGACACGTGAGGGTTGATAAAATTAATTCCGAGTCGGCAAAGTGGTTCAAAAAGGTGAAATGCCTGGTTGCAAAAATTGGAGCGGAGTCAGGTTCAAACAGCATTCTAAAATCTGTTGGAAAGGGATTCAAGGCAGAGGATATTCTGGAAGCTGCGAAGGTTCTTCGTGAGCAGGACATTATGATATATATGTCCTTTATTGCAGGCCTTCCAGGCGAAGGGGAAAGAGAGTTTAATGAGACACTTGAGCTAGTGGAGCGTTTGGCAGAAATTGATGAGAAGGTGCTTATACATCTTTGTCATTTTGCCCCGTACCCTGGTACAAGGGGATGGAAGATGGCCTTGAAACATGGTTTTACCCCGCCGGAAAATCTTTGTGATTGGGACAATGTTGATCTTTCAATGCCAAATGTTGATTGGGTCGATAAGGAGAAGATGGTACCGCTTGTTGATAAGTTAAATCAGAAATATTTTGTAGAGCGTTTTCAAAAAATGAATGATTTACGACTCGGCCCAAAGAGATGAAATTGATGAGAAAAATACTTTCACAGGATGAAATCCACGGAGTGCTGTTCAAGGACGTTCCGATTATTGAAAGGGATAAGGCCGCACAATACTTAAAACCAGGTGATATTTTTCTTCATTATATTCCAATTCTTCCAGGAATAAAAAACAAATACAGTGAGAGGCTCCTTCGTGGTGTCATGCATGTATCAATGATTGCCGCTTCCCGGTGTGGCGGTAAACTTTTTCGAGGAGAGCTTCCACAAAGGGTTGTGTCTGGAAATGAGCTTTTTGATGAAAATCATGATGAGAATTTAAAAAGATTTCTACTTGTCTTGCGCCATAAAAAGGCCGATGAAAATCCAAAGTTTGCAGAAGATGTCGGGAAATGGGCATTTAAGTATATGGGGTATGTTTTTAGAAAAGATGAACCAGTGTTGGATAGGAAGGTAAAACTTGATATGTTTGCCAAAAGCGGCAAAGGTGGTGATGATTTGCCTGGCAGTCTTTTGTGTTTTGAACAGGTTTATCTTGCCTATAAAAAACTTGGGATAAGGGTGTGTGATTTTATCAGTATGCAGGAAATGATAGATATGAATGGAGGACTTCCACCAATCGGTGAGTATTCTTCAATAATGAAATCATACTCCAGCGGAAATCCTTTACTATATATGGTGTACTTGTTGTTTTATTTCTTTGACACCGCTGGAAGCAAGTTGAAATTAAACTTTTTAAGGCCCGGCAGCTTTTTGTTTAGAGAATTTGTTTATCCAGAATTTATTTTGAATCATTCTGATTTTGAACTCAAGTTGATAATTGTTCCGTAGAGATTTTTTATTGACGGGCAAGGGGCCGTCTAAATAAACCAGATTATGGTCGTATTAATTCACCAGTGAGATAGAAAATTAGAAAACAATACTTTGAAATTTTAATCAGTTTTTAAAATTCTTCAAGTTCCAGATAATGTAAACCGTTTTCAATTTTGTAATCAGTAAGTTTGAACTTTGTTTTTGGAAGAAATAAGACTTCTGATTCATCGGCTGCCGTGAATTGTTCAATATTTTTTCCTGTTTTGCTTAAAATCGTCATTCGAACATTTCCGGCAAATCGAGGATTTTTTGTTCTGGATGTCGATACAAAAGCCTTGTCCTGATAGATTCCAGACTCAAGGATATTTTCTATAATCTCATTTTCCAGGGCAACGTTTCTGAAAACAACGCCTTCATAATTTGGTAGTTTTTTTAAGGCAAATTTAATGTATGGTATTCTCGAAGTGGCTTTTTCTCTTATTTTTTTCGGATATTCTTTTTTTACGAAAGAAAGGCCAAATCTTAAGTATTCATTGATAATCATATAATCAACCTTCGAGTAAGCTTTTATATGCGCTTTTTCGGTTCTTGTTATGGACCTGTTTATTATCTCTGAAATGGCCTTATTACAAATGGGGTGTGCATACAGACTTGTTAATAATAAAAAATATGTTGGTAGTAATAATTTTTTAATCATAAATCCGCAAGGTCCAGCATTTCAAATTCTCCAATAATTGTTGAGGTCAATTTATTCAAATGTCAAAAATTTTCACAGACTGCAATTGAACAAGTTGTTAAAATTCCGACACTATTTTTGTTATCTCCTTTAATATATACAATAACGATGCCAATAATTTGGTTTGGTTACCAAATTTAGAGAATTTGAGAATTTGTACGGAATTTATTTTAAATCATCCTGATTTTGAATTTAAGTTGATAATTGTTCCGGAAAGATTTCCATGATAGCACAGGCGCACATCTCTATGTCATTCTATAATTCTTACTAAAGTTTTTCAGTTATTTACATAATCCTACAATTTCATGGTTATCATTTTTTCCTCCTAAGCAGTCAATATCTACTGTAAAATTAATATACTCAGAATATCCACACATTTCCCCATCGGGAGCCATACATATTTCGTACTTTTTAACCGTTTTGAGATATTTATAATTTTCAGTAATGCACCATTGAACAATATCATCTCTTTCGGCCCACATGGCCTTTGATATTTCACTACATCCAATTTTAGATGTATTACTTGCACATACTGAAAAAGACACTGATGCAACAATAAGTAATTGTACTATTCTTCTCATTTTTTCCTCCTCGAATATTTATTCATCTAATTTTTTACTGTATCAATATTTTAGAAATCAGTATTTTGATTTCTTTATAATTATTGAATTAAGAGATTCATAATCGAATTTAGTTTTATTATCTAGATATAATCTGTTCGTCGCTTATAACAACGAGCCAAGCTCGGTTTGAATTTTATTTAATATAATTTTTACATGGTTTACTTTGTCTAAAATAGGTTTCACCTTTCCAGTATCTCCAGTCATAAGTTCATATAGACTAATGTCAAAGAAGTGAGACATTTTAACATAAGGTTCTCCTTTAATCTCTCTTCCTTGTTCCCAATCTCTATAGGTTGACTCTGCAACACATAATTTATTTGAAACCTCTCTTATAGAGTAGTGTTTTTCTTTTCTAAAGCGTTGCAACCTATTACCAAATTCATTCATCCTTTAACCTTATATAATAGTAAGAGTGGTTCTTCACTCTTGCTTGGGTTTAACTAAAGAGAATTGACGATTAGCCCCTTCTCCAAAATTAATTTTTCCATTTTTATTTTTCAGAACAATATTCATCAATGTTTGTATTTCATTAGAAAAAAGTAAGTATTCAGTTCGTGGATCAATAGATTTATCATATAGGATATATTCATATATACCTTGTTGATCAACTAAAACAATATGAGACAATATGCCAAAGTTTTTTGATTTTGTTTGAATCATTGTTAAGTAATTTTGTAAATTACTTAACAACTCCTTGTTCAATCCATTTTTAAATTTTCTCATCAAAAATTGACTTTTACCATTTTGCCAATGCAAATCACTTTGTAAAAGATCATAAGCAGTTTCAATCTTGATTTTTCCATTGTAAATTTGAGGTACGCGGCTTTTACTATTCCTTCTATCAAAATATTTCCAATGCAGTTTTTGATAATTTGAACCACGAGGCATTTCTCTAATGGCCATATATTTTTCTTTTGTTTCATAAACAACAAGTGCTAATTCGTCAGGAAATGTTTTCGCAGATGTATTTCTTGTTATAAAGACAGGCATGTATGAAATCAAACCATGCCCCCGGCCTTGTTCTACTGTCTCAGGAATAAAGATTTTGTTTATCGCTTTCTCAAATTCAAGATCACTCATTTGCTCTGCAATATGCCCTCTCCAAAAACGATAGTAGTGCTTGGCAAAAGCAATAGAATTAAGGGAGCAAATCATTATTATTAAAATTATTTTTATCATAGCAACCATTTTATTTTAATGCCTTTATAACCGTTCCTAAAAACAATTTACCTGAGCATTAATTATAGCATACAATGACATAAGTAAAATAATAATATATACTGTTAGCTATTAAATATACTAATGGGTGGAAAAATGATTGATAATAGTTTTTTTTTCAGATTTGATAGAAGCAGCTTCAAATCTTTTTATGTAGCCGCCAATGAACTCAATTTCACCAAAGCTGCTATCAGAAGTGGTATTACCCAGTCTGGGATTAGTCAACACATAGCCAAACTTGAAACTGAACTTAACACTACCTTATTCTTACGATCCCAAGGTGGACTTAAAATGACAGAGACAGGAAAACTTCTTAAAGATTACCTCGAAACTATATACCAAAAAGAGGAATCTCTTCTCGAAGCATTATCCGTATCTACAAACTCTTTAACTGGTGTTGTTAGCTATGCTATGCCTGAGAGTTGCTTAATGTCTCCCCATTTTAGCATGATGCTAAGTGTTAAGAAAAAGGAATTTCCAAAAATTGAACTCAAAGTCGAAATGCATGACTCTGAATCAGTAGTCCAAAAAGTATTAAATGGTGATGTTGATTTTGGATTTATTACCCAAGAAATTACTCATTCTAATATAAATAATATCAATTTTTGTAATGAAGATTATGTTCTTTTAACTTCTACTCAAATAACCAAGAGTGATATCAAATTAGAAAACCTCAATTTTGTCGGTCATCCCGATTTCCAGTCACTTTTTGATGTTTGGTTTCAAGCTCAATACCCCAGAAAAAAAGTTATCAATCTTAAAAGGCTTAACTTTACAGGAAATACGAATAGAATTGCGGCAACACTTGCGATGGTTTCTGGTGGCCTTGGTGTAACGATACTACCTGAGCACTGTGCAATAGACTTAATTAAAAAGAAACAAATAAAGTTGCTAAAGAATTATAAACCAGCAATAGGAGTGATTCATATTATTCATAGAAAAGAAGTAACTCTTCCAAAACGTGTTAAAAAGGTTATTAATACTTTTCTAAGCTTTTATCATTCAAATATTTGAGATGCTTTTTCTGGTACACGCTCCGGCGCGTGTAGACCGGGCCGCTTCATTTTGTTTGTTCCAAAGATTTTTATTCCGGC
>JAGLPP010000175.1 GCA_023137315.1 Bacteriovoracaceae bacterium | reverse complement strand
TTTGATACATGCTTTCCATCGCTCCTAAAACGCCACCGCGATCGGAGATCCGTTCAAATTCCTGAAGAACTGCTTCTTCAACGAGTTCGGAAAGTTCATCATAGAGGAATGAGCCCTGACATGGATTGTCTGTTTTATTGAGTCCAAATTCCCGGTTGATGATAAGTTGGATGGCCATCGCCCTTCTCACACTTTCTTCCGTTGGTGTGGTTATTGCCTCATCGTAAGCGTTGGTGTGAAGTGAGTTGGCATTATCGGAAAGCGCAAGAAATGCCTGTAATGTTGTTCTTATGTCGTTGAAATTTATTTCCTGTGCATGCAGAGAGCGTCCGGAAGTTTGGCAATGATATTTGAAACGCTGGGATTTTTCCGACGCGCCATATTTGTCTTTCATGGCAACGGCCCAGATTTTTCTGGCGACTCTTCCCATGACGGAATATTCGGGGTCGAGGCCGTTACTGAAGAAAAAAGAAATGTTATTGCAGATGTCGTCGATATGTATTCCTCGGGAGAGGTAATACTCCACAAAAGTAAATCCGTTCGAGATGGTGAACGCCATCTGGCTGATTGGATTTGCCCCGGCCTCGGCGATATGATAACCGGAGACGGAAACGGTATAGTAGTTTTTAATTTTATTTTGGGAGAAAAATTCCTGTACATCACCCATGAGTTTCAGGGCAAAGTCCATGGAGAAGATGCATGTATTTTGGGCCTGGTCCTCTTTTAAGATATCGGCCTGTACTGTTCCCCTTACTTGTCTCATGATCTCGATTCTCTTTTTGGGATCAAGTAAATCTTTTCCTGAGAGCGTCTGACTTATGGCCGTATTCATGAACATGGCGAGCATTACAGGAGCGGGCCCGTTGATTGTCATGGAAACGGATGTATTTTTATGAGTGAGATCAAAACCGTCATATAGAATCTTCATGTCATCAAGGGTTGCGATGGATACGCCGGATTCGCCAATCTTTCCGTAGATATCGGGACGTTCGTTTGGATCTTCCCCGTAAAGAGTGGCTGAATCAAATGCTGTTGAAAGTCTTTTTGCTGGATCATCCTTGGAAAGATAATGGAATCTTTTATTGGTCCGGCCGGGACCTCCTTCCCCTGCAAACATTCTTTTTGGCTCCTCGTCGGTTCTTTTAAATGGAAAAACTCCAGCACCGAATGGAAAAAATCCTGGAAGGTTTTGCATTTTAATGAATTTATATTTTTCAGAAATGGCGTTGTATTTTGGATATGCAACCTTGGATATCGATTGTCTTGCGATGGAGGTGTATTTGGTGGGAACCTTGAACTCTTTTCCCCTTACCATGTAGGAGAAGGTTCCTGATTCGTATTGCTTGATTGTTTCGTTGAAACATTCAATGTCTTTAAAAACCTCTGGATTGATTGTTTCACGAATCTGCTCAAAAACCTTTCTAACTTCCTTGTTGTCCGGTAAAAGCTCCAGGGTTTTTTGAAGTGCTTCATATTCGTGAAGTTTTCTGGTCTCCTTTTTAACTTTTGTGTTGTAGCTTCTCACTGTTTGAGAGATGTCTCTCAGGTAGAGGTTCTGTTCAGGAGGAATGATTTTTGATTTTTTTGAAGGAATTTTTTCACAAATCATCTCTTTCATGGAGCTTGTCTTAAAATTGAGGACCTGGCAGATATCACTAAAGAGGGTATTTGTTCCTGAATCATTAAACTGGCTTGCTATTGTACCGTATATTGGAAGCTCATGGTCTTCCCGTGCCCCGGGATGGCCTGCAAATTCCTGGTGGTTTCTTCGATATTGTTTTCGTATATCAAAAAGGGCATCTTCACTTCTTTGTTTTTCAAATTTGTTTATGACAATCATGTCTGCTGCTTCAAGCATTTCGATTTTTTCAAGTTGTGTTTGTGCCCCGTATTCAGGTGTCATCACATAAATGCAATGATCGGCAACTTCTGTGATTGCGTCGGAGGCCTGTCCTATGCCTGAGGTTTCTACAACGATGAGATCAAAATTTTGGGATTTTAAAAATGTTGTGACCTTTTTAATTTCGGGGGAAAGTTCTGTCCTTGAGTCACGTGTGGCAAGGGAACGGATATAAAAATTTTCATGGATGGCACTTCCCAAACGAATCCTGTCACCAAGAAGGGCACCCTGGGTTTTTCTTTTTGTTGGGTCAATGGAAACGAGTGCGATTTTTATTTCAGGAAAGTAATTTTGGAAACGCAGTAGAAGCTCATCAATAAGTGACGATTTTCCTGCACCACCGGTTCCTGTGATTCCCCAAATTGGGATATTATTTCCTGCTTTAAAATGTTGCGGAATTTCGTGGAGATTTTCGATATGTGAGACGACCTTGGAGATTTCGTAATTGGAAAGTGAATCGTTATTGTACTTTGAAAAATCAACTTTTTCAGTGGTTTTCCAGGTTGCCTTTTCGATCATGTCGTCAATTATACCTGCCAGACCGATATTCATTCCGTCTTCAGGTGAGTAGATCTTTGTGATCCCCTTTTCATGTAGCTGTTTAATCTCGGCAGGGGTAATCACTCCTCCTCCGCCACCAAAAATACGGATGTTTTGTGCATTGGCTTCATCAAGCATTTGACGGATATAAGTGAAATATTCCATGTGTCCGCCCTGATATGATGAGAGGGCCACAGCGTGGGCATCTTCACAAATGGCGGCATTTACAACTTCCCTGGCGGAG
Organism: Bacteriovoracaceae bacterium; assembly: GCA_023137315.1. Taxonomy (GTDB): domain Bacteria; phylum Bdellovibrionota; class Bacteriovoracia; order Bacteriovoracales; family Bacteriovoracaceae; genus JAGLPP01. The sequence goes on along the minus strand of JAGLPP010000175.1, from coordinate 4,604 downwards.
CGGTTGTGTCCAAGATGGATGACCTCAACCCCTTTTGATTGCAACAGACGTCTCATGATATTAATTGATACATCATGGCCGTCAAAAAGACTGGCCGCAGTAACGAAACGTAGCTTTTCCATGTTTGCCCCTCTTGAACTGAATAATTTTTAAAATACCATAGCTTAATAGTCATGATAAGGAAAAGTCCATTAGGAAATGGGCATGAGGTATAATAGCTTGTTTTCTTTGAGGGTATGACGTAACGTTGACGTGCAAAATCACTTGTTTCGGAGGAATAAAATGCATGAACTTGAACAAATGAGTAAAGAGGAAATTATTCGCTGGCTTGAGGATAATGCCAAGCTTTGGCTCGCTCACGATGGATTGTGGTTCCAATCAATAGAAAAAAAGAGGGGAATTGATGAGGCCATTGAGCATGATAAAAACGCCTGGGCCAGATTTTCCCCGTTTGAAGCAAAAAAAATAAAGCAAAGATTAAATTTATCTGACAGACCCGGAATTGACGGGCTTAAAAAAGCCTTGGGCCATCGGATATATGCCCTGCTAAACAAGCAGGAAGTGATAGATGAAACTGAAAATTCAATTGTTTTTCGCATGAATGTTTGTCGTGTTCAAGCAGCAAGAAACAGAAAGGGAATGCCGGATTTTCCATGCAAGGAAGTTGGGATTGTTGAATATTCAACCTTTGCCAAGGCGATAGATGAAAGATTTGAATGTGAATGTATAGGATGTCCACCGGATGAGCATCCCGATGAATGGCATTGTGCCTGGAAATTCACCTTGAAATAGAACGGTGTTACGAAGCTGAATCATAGAATCATTTCTGTGTTCGTAACTAATGAGTTCGTGTGTAATTAGATCATTTTCTTATTTTGCGTTTTTGTCGCCTTCTCCTGAAAGTGCCTTTATCCCGTAGACATTAATAAGATCGTTCACGTTTGTGGTTTTAAGATTCATCCCTCCGGCAGAAAGTGGAAGAAGAATGATCTTTTTTCCCTGCATGGCGCGGGCAATTTCAAGTTTGACCATGGTGCGTCCACCGCTTCCGGCGAGGGCAGCATTCATCTTTTTTATACCTTGTGCTTCTTTGATTCCTTCAACCTTGATGGCCTTTGCCAGATATTGCATTTTTTTCAAATAGGCGTCAGCTTCAATTTTTTCCTTCTTGAATTCTCCATTGGCCTTTGCTGTCATCTGATTAACCCTTCCAAGTGCCTCCTGGATTTTTCTTTTGTATTCTTCTACTGCCGCTGCCGTTGAGGATTTATTTTTTTCTGCGAGTTGATCCGCAACTTTTTTGTCTTCGATGGCCTTCTGGTAAGCCTTATTGAAACGATAATCCTTGGTCAGAACACTTTCAATCAGTATACCGTTGGGGACTAGAATTTTATTCATTGATTCTTTTACGAGTTCTGATTTCTCCTCACGGGCCTGGGCAATATAGAACTCTTCGGTTTTAAGTTCTCCGAAGATGTCTCTGGGCTTGCTTCTTGCGATGGATCTTATTATGGTGTATTTCAATTCATCATCATTCTGTGCGACAAATTTGAGTATGTGAGGTGCTTTTTCAGGAATGATCCGGTATTGGATGATGACATCCAGGGAAATATCGTTGCCATCAATTGTTTTAAAAAGAAGGTCATCCTTATACCGTGAATCTCCAGTCCTGGGATCGTAAGTCATATCCATGGTTTTCAGGCGGGTATCAAATTTCTGAAATTCGGTAAAAAGTGGAATATAAAAATGATATCGTCCTGGAGGATAGATTTCGTCCTGAACACCGCTCTTGCCAAAAAGAGTGAATTTTCTAATTTTGACACCGATCTCGGTTTCGTTGGTTTTTATCACGCAGGACATGAGGTGTATCATTATTAATATTGACAAGAATATTTTAAATATATGCTTCATAAAAAGCTCCTTTAACGTACTTCAAACATGTTAAGTGTTTTTTTAAGATCCAGTGGATTAAGTCCGTTCTTTCCGTCACTGGACAGGATGATGGTTTCAAGGCCACCTAGGACTTTTGCCATTTCAATACCAACCATCTGATTGGAGCCACCCATACGTAGCGCAATGTTTTTCAGACGTGTTTTTTCCGCTTCAGCTTCCTTTATCAGAAGATCCGCCCTGGCGTGTATTTTTCTAACGTAGTTGTCTCTTTCCGCATTTTTCATGGTTACGTAAGCCTCTCCCTTAGCCAGAGCGACACTGACGTTAGCCTCGCCTTCCTCGATGACTTTTTTGAGTTTTGCCTCTTCGAAAGCGGCGCGTGCCTCGGCTTTGTTTTTAAAAACCAGCTGGTCTTTGAGTTTTTTCTCTTCGATGTTTTTTTGTATTTCTTCAGAGTAGTGGAAATAACGGACCAGGACATTTATGACTTCAAGTCCCTTTTCCTCAAATTCCACTTGTAGAATTTTTTTTGCGTCGTTGGTTTTTTCAACTCTTAGTGGAGAGTTGTAAAATTCCTCGGTGGTAAGTTTTCCAAGCGTTCTTTTAATGGCCGGTTCAACTTTTGGAAGGATGGAACTTTCATAGATACCTTTTTTTCCCAAGGTGGTAATAACCTTGTAGGGGTCCTTGATGCGATAAAGAATAGTACAATCCACATCAACGTAAAAACCGTCGCTGGTTTGGATATGTGCAGGGCGACCGGTTTTTATATTTCTCATCCGGCGGTACATTCGTGGGGTTTCGGTAAGTTCCAGTGTTTGTATATCCCGGGGAAGTCTTTCCATGGATTGCATGGTTGGGATGAGAAAATGCAAGCCTGTACCGTATACTTTCTTTTGGACACCGGCATTGAATCCAACTTGTTTGACCTTGATGCCATATTCGTTTGGCCCAACATAGGTAAAGAACATTTTGTACAGGATCGACAGGGCAATGATTGAAACAATAATGATGAGACCAAGATAATTTTTAAAAAGATCTCTTGGATTTATCTGTTTTTGTGCAAGTAATCTCTTGATGAGATCAAACGGATTTTCGGGATTAGTCATGACGACCTCGATTTTTTAAAGTGTTACGGTATAAATCAGAGCGATTGTATCTGGAATTATATGTGTTGGAAAGAAACTAATTTTTATCAAGCATGACAATGATCGATTTTAATTTTTGCCTGGCATCGGCCGTAATGCCTGCCATCTGGATCAGATGGTTGGCAAGAAGGCTTCCCCTGTCTCCACTTACGATGAGTAGCGGATGAAAATCGCATTGCTGAAGTCGCAAAATTGTTTCATTTAACAGCCCATGTGCCTGCTTTTTAATGAGTACGTGATGAAAATCGAATTCGACTGCCTGAAGTATTTTGTACAGAGCGTAGGTGGTTCCCTGTACCTTGAAGAAAATGTTGTCAGATTCGAAAAAACCAATTTCCATGGAAAGGAGTTTATTGTTTAGGTTGCCAAGCTCCGAAACATATTGCTCGATAAGCTGGATTAGATTGTCACTTCTTGGAATGTGTGATGCTTTTGGATTGTTATCATTATAATCCTGATGGAACCTTGTAAGATGCCTTTTGGTTTTTTCAAGTCTGCTTTCAAATGAAGGGAAAATCCATTGTTGATGGTCGTTGCTGACCAGGGAAAAGGCCTTTCCAATATCGGCGTTGATTTCATCCGTTGTTCTGAGCCTAGTAAGGTTGTCACGGAGGATTCTTGTCGTGTGCCTTATAATTACAAGAATCCCTTCTTGAAAGTTTGGCCTGTTATCCAGAATGACTCTTGTTGGTGACAGAAGAAAATCGTTTGGAAGCCATGAATGTTCCAGTTCATCATCTATAAGTTCTATAAGAGTTGGAACAAGCCTGATTTCGGGTGGGTGAGATCCGTCTTGCCATGATTTTTTATCTGTTATTCTGGAATAACGTGGAAAATCGGGTATGGATGAATACCAGGTTGCGGTGCCTATATAGAGGATGGCCAGTACGATGAAAACTGGAAGCATGAGTTTTTTTCCTGGTACGCATTTACCAAGAAAATCAATAAGTTTCTTCATTGGTTTATCCTTGAATGACGATATTCTAATTTTGGCATTATCTTTGGAAAGTTTCCAACATGTCAAAGAATAATCATTTTCAAGGCGATGTCGCGTTGTGTTGCTGTGAAAAACTCACACGTTTGTATTTGCGCTTGTTTTTTTAGGTTCTACATATATTATTGGCCGGATCAATAATAAATACCATGGAGATTCGATGAAAAAAATACTACTACTTGCTTTGATTTTAACTGCTTACTCACAAACGGCAAGTGCTATATATCTTCGGAACTGTTATAATCATGGACAGGAATTTAGCAATCTTTTCGAGTATTGTGTGAATGACAACTTCTGGACAATTGAACGAGAGATTGACGATTCCGTTTATCTTTCCGATTGTAATAATTTTGGTAATACCGACGTTTCATACATGTTCGAACATTGTATTAATCAGAACTTTCAAAAAATCAAAATCAGCTTGAATACAAATGTTTTTATCTATTCATGCTATAATGACGATATGAACGGAGTCAGTCTTAGCTATGTGAATTGCGTCAACAATAATTTTTATGCTATCGAAAGGTCAATCGGATTTTAATCCGGCCAGTTCAGACCTGTTTTGGAGT
>JAGLPP010000174.1 GCA_023137315.1 Bacteriovoracaceae bacterium | reverse complement strand
GGTAAAAAAAGTAGAATAGAAGAAAATATCCCCATTGTAACAGATGTATTATCCAAAACCCATGGAGTTAGAAGACATGGATCAGCTGCACTAGACTTGGCATTTGTGTCTGCGGGTAGAGTTGAGGGTTATTGGGAGTTGTATATTGATTGGTGGGGAATAGCCGCTGGTTTACTCTTGGTTGAAGAAGCAGGTGGAAAATACTTTATTATTAATTCCAAGAGCATTAAAAATAAGCGTAATTTTTCAAAGCTAACGTTGGCAACCCTTGCGACAAATGGGCAAAATGATATTCATCAGTATATGGAAAAATTATTAAGAATAAAGTTGGCTAAATAGGATAATGTACTTTTACTTGTAACAAATTATATAACCAATATTCAATTGATTTAATCTTTTAATTACAGCTTAATATATTAAGCCAAAAGACAATTTAAAGAGATATCAAAAAGTTGCTTGTTTAGGCTCCTTGCATTTACAAAATTTTCATCCCAGGAAGAATCGATTAAGCTGTCAGATATTGAACAAATATATCCTGTTTCAATTTTTACCTTTTTACAAACAGCGTAAAAAGATGAAACTTCCATATTAACAATTTCTGAACCCAAATCTATCCATCTTTCAATATCTTCAGGATACTCTCTATAAATGGCCTCGGTTGTCCAGGCAGTTGCCGTCTTATATCTAATATCAAAAGATTTAGCGATTTCGTGATACTTATTTATAAGTGACTCGCTAGCATAAAAATATTTATCATTAGGGTAATATTCTTTGGAAACGCCATTGATATTTAATGTTCTCGAAGCAAAAATAATATCTCCAATATTGATTTGGGGATTTAATGAACCTGCATAACCGTAGCCAAAAGCTCTTTTTATTCCATACAACTCTTTTAATTCTTCAAGAAGTGAGGATATTATCACTCCTCCATAGGCCATATCAAAAGCAAGGAATCTTTTTCCATTAAACTCTCCCCAAAATTGATGTTTATCATCAAGATGGGAAACTATTGGTTTCTCTAGTATGTTTAACTTTTTTAACACTTCATCTTTAAAGCTACAAAAGCCAATAATAACATCAGAGCATCCATCAAGGAAATTCGGTAAAATTTTATTACCTCTTAACTTTTTAGGAGTAATTAAAGGGGTGCATTTTTTTTCCATGATCCTTCCAAATCGATACAGCTTGATTTTTTCACGAGCTAGATAAATTGTCTATTAAAATAGAGAACTACCATAAGGGATAAATAGGAGTTTGCTATGATCAACAATCCAATGCCTCTACATCCGGGAAAAGTCCTAGAATCTGTCTATATGGTAGAAATGGATTTAAATCAATCATCTTTGGCCAGATTATGTAATTGCTCTCCTCGAAAAATAAATGAAATTATAAATGAGAAGCGTGGCATATCCCCAGCATTTGCAATTGTTCTTGAAGGGGTTCTTGGCACTACTGCAGAAATGTGGGTGAGAATGCAAGCAGAGTATGATCTTTGGGAAGCAAGAAAGAAAGTTGCATAATTCATTCGAACTGATCAATTCGGGCATTTGAATTTAAAATAGAATAAAAGTAATAGGTTATGCCCATGCCCGAACTACCCGAGCCTTTACTCTAACTTTAATTGACAAGTGAATTTCCATTAAAAATAAAATCTCCACCTGAAGCTAAAGCGGAAGATAATGATAATAAAACACAAAAACTAGTTACTTTTTTCATTACAAACTCCTGTGGTTTGGATATTTATAAAACCAACTAGCTAACTTTCTCGTTATTGAGCAGCAGCTGAATCTCACTTAGACAAAAACGTATATACCCAATAACATTTAAAAAATAGATGAAATGTAATTTGTTTATGTGGAATTATTATTCCACACTTAGCCCTCTGATAATTAAGTCTTTTCTGGTAAAAAAAATTATTCTTTTGTAATATATATTGAAATAAGGGTAAGACGTGGGAAAAAAAACACCATTTTATGTAATGTATTTGTCCAATATCCTCGACGACAGGTTGGCGAATAATTCAAATTATTCCTTACGTTCATTTGCTAAATCTCTCAATATTGATGCAAGTCACCTATCAAAAATTCTATCTCGCAAACAAATTTTATCAATGAGATTAACCGAGCTTATTATTCAGTCATTAAATGTTACTGGAAAAGAACGCATCCTTTTCATAGAGTCAGTTGCTGAAGAACAAAAATGTAAATCAATAGAAAATTTGGATAGTTCTTTAACTGATTGTGCTGATGTTAAAAAATAGTATCTTTCAAAAAAGATCGTGGAGTTAGAGTATGAAAAAGAAATTAATTGTTGTCACTGGCGCAAGTTCCGGAATTGGAGAAGAAATTGCAAAACAATTTTCAAACCTCGGCCACCCACTTTTGTTATTGGCCCGAAGGGTAGAAAAGCTCCAAAAGTTTAATTTGCCCAACACTATATGTGAAAAGGTTGACATTACAAATTCAACCAGCTTTGAAGATGCTGTAACAAAAGCTGAGAAAGAATATGGCCCCACCGACTGTATTGTGAACAATGCAGGTATGATGTTACTAGGCCAAATTGATACACAAGATACATCTGAGTGGAAAAATATGTTTGATGTCAACGTTCTAGGATTACTTAACGGTATGCATATTGTTTTAGCAGGGATGAAAGAACGTCATTGTGGAACCATTATCAATATCAGCTCTATTGCAGGTAGAAAAACATTTCCAAATCATGCTGCTTATTGTGGAACAAAGTTTGCCGTCCACGCTATATCTGAGAATGTTCGTGAAGAAGTTGCAGGTTTTGGAGTAAGAGTAGTAACGATATCACCCGGAGCAGTTGAAACGGAATTATTAAGCCATACGACATCAGATGAAATTAAAGATGGCTACGAAAATTGGAAAAAAAGCATGGGCGGTGTTTTAGTTCCCAATGACATTGCACGAACAGTACTCTACGTTTACCAACAACCTCAAGGTGTATGTATAAGAGAAATTGTAATTGCGGCAACAGGCCAACAACCTTAAAAACCAAGAATTCAACTAATAACAGGAAAAATACAACGAATAAAATTTTTAAATATTGGGTCTTATCGGTCGAGAGTGGCTTGCGCTGAGTTATAACCAATCTAGTCAAGAAGGCACGAGCTGGACTGCGGTCGTTTGAAATGATAAAGATCGACCAAAGGAAGAAGTTTTAAGAACTAAAAAAGAAGAGGATGACTTTGAAAAACAAATGTATTCATATAAAGAGAAGAAGAAATCCTGAAGGTAGGTTTTATGAAATATCTAATTTTTTTATTATTGCTACTCTCTTTTAATGCTAATGCTCTTTATTTTGATTGGACTGTTGAAGTTGATATTATTGAGGGGCAAAAAGTTATAAAACCTAATAAAGTAATTAAAATAACTGACAAGAATAATGTAACTGTAGACGGGGCGGGGTGGAGGTGTCTTGTACATAGTGACAAAATAGGGCAAGAAAATATGTCAGGAATGTTTAAAGAAGACATGCTTATGAACTGTGTTCATTTAAAAACACGAGCTTATTTTATGACTTCTGCCTCTTGTTTGATAAATAAGAAAAATAAAAATGACTATGCAATAGATCCTGCTAAGTTGCTTTTGTATGAAGATTTCAAATCAAAAAAACCAAGAAAATCAAAAATGATGCAAGTGCTTTTAATCTGTTCAAAGACTAATTAATAGAACACAGTTAGGTACGGCCATGCGCTAGGTGGCTTGTTTTCAGTGTGGCATCTGCATAAATATACTGCGGCTTTTGTGGATTACCGCCAGCTAGATAGCCCAAGCTATGTTATAGAACAGATACTACAAAATCTCTTCGTTTATGTTCAACTGTTAAAATAATAAACAGCCTATAAAAAATTAATCTTGGAATATATTTGAGAACTTACCTAACTTGCTGGAATCGTGAACTATCTTTAGATAAAAATACCGGCAAGACTGACATTGGTTGGTCTGTTATTTGCACATTTTTTGTCATGACAAAACAATACATTACGATACTGATATCTCTATTTATTTTCAGCTATTACAGTTTTGCTGGATTGGTTCTTCCAAACAAAGAAGAGGCATCTAAAATAATCACACAGAAGGACGAGTTCATAAGAAGATTGGATGATCACAATCGGTCATTAATCATGAAAACAACCACTGCTCCATCGAAAGAAGAATTTTTAGATTTTATAGAACAGCAGACATTAAACTGGAAGCCAACTGAAAAACTAATGCTTGGTTCATTTTATAAAGATATTGAAAACCAACTTTCAGAAATGGGTATAAAAAAACTTTTACCTGATAAAATTCACATTATAAAAACAACAGGCAGGGAAGAGTTTTATATGCCTTATACCAGAGGAAATGCTATTTATCTACCTGATCATCTTATGTATAGCAAGAAAAGCTATTTATTCAAAATTTTGGCACATGAAATATACCATATTATCAGTCGCAATAATTTAGAATTTCGCTTTAAAGAATATGAAAAAATAGGATACTTCCCTTTAGGAAAAGATGTTGGAGAGCTAGTTGATGAATTATTGCTTATTAATCCAGATGGGCTGATTCATGGTTTTTATACTACAGCGAACTCGAACTGTTCTAATGAAACATGCATTGATGGTTTGATTAATGTTGTTCCAATTTTAACTACAGAAAAACCTTCGGGGAGACCCTTTGATCTTTTTGAAGCTGAATTAAAACTTGTGGTTTTGGATGAAAACTTCAACCCGACAGATATTATAGATCCATTCAAAACAAATTTTATGTCCGGTGATAACAGATTCAAGCCTCCTTTTGAACTTGTTCATCCGGATGAAATTTTAGCCTATCAATTTGAAAAGAAAATTAAGTTTAATGGGGAAGATTGTCCGCATTGTATACCTGTAAATTTAAAGGAGGATACAGGTATTCAGTTTGTTGAGATAAATGGAGAAGTGACTTACAAGGGACAAGAAAAAGAAGCACTGTCTCATTTTAAAAATATCAATAACCTGCTTCATGACAAAATCAATATTCCTAAAAACCTTATTTTGAATCTATCCCCTCCCGGTTTTGGTGGTGGTGGAGGTTTTATTGTTGATACCGCAAGAATTTTTCAAGCTGAATATCATCCTGTAATTACAAGTCATGAATATGGCCATTCAATATTGGAATGTAATGCAGAGAAAGCATCAAAATTTTGGGATTTTCATTTTTGGTGTAAACCAGGAGAGGGACCTTCAAAATGTATTGAAAAACTTAAAAAACAAAATCATGGAGATTCAGTCAATGTGAAGGTTGTAAATGAGATTTTAAAATCACAGTCTCTGCTTGGTTCTCAAAAAACAATCGATGATTGGAATAGATTCCAAAAGTCCAAAACAGCAATGCATGAGCTTTTTGCAGACCTACTGCCCTCTATATATTTCAAAGATGGTGATATTGTAGTAAAATCAATTTTACAAACTGCTTCTGGAGATTTTGACCCTGGTTTTGAGACGGCCCCAGCATTTAAAAGGAGTTTTACTCATTCTCACGGTTATCAGGGGCTCGATCAAACTCGTACAGCATATTCGGCAACCGGTCCTCTGCGAAATTTCATTTGGAAAACTTATCAAGAAAAATTTCCAAATGACCCATCTGCATTAGTTAAAATAGTAATTGACATATTTGTCAATGATTACGAGGAACGCAGTCAAGATCACAAAAAATGGAATTTGACCTGGAGTAATTTGAATAGAAGATTAATAGGCAAAATACAGCAAAAGCTAGGAACTCTTGGAGTATAAACACTTTTAAGGGGGCCCCACAATTCTTCCTGAGACGACCTATAATGATTACTTTAAATTGTTTACATTTTTCACAGTTATGAAGTCATTATAATTATAACGTTAGATAAGTAGCAGTAATTTGATTTCAAAACGTCCAATTTATTGGCATCGTACTTGCTTATAATAAGTTAATTATATGAGATGGGTAACTAGAAATTACTAATGGATTTTTACATACTAAATGATTGAAGGGGTGTAACTATCTGAAGATTATAAACGAAAGATGCATTAAAAACTTGCATTCTTTCATAGGAGAAATCATGAAGAATTTATTTATAGTTCTAGCAATTCTTGTTTTCACATCAGGATCTTATTCGGCAAATAGATATGGGGCTGAGTGCGTTGCTGGTTCATCGTATCTAGGAAAAATTTTATCTATACGAGTGATGCATGATGGAGTTTACCAAGTAGAATTTTCCAAGGATAAAAAAATTAGTTTTGTAAATGTGAATGATGCGAACATAAAGGAAATTATTCGGCTTGCATATAACTCAAATGCCAAAGTTTGTGGTTACATCGAAAAAGATTTACCTGTACTTTTGGGAACTGATATTTATATAAAGGAATATGCATCAACATTTAAAGACTAAAAAGAATAGGTTCCGTATCTTCCATAGAAGAGAACCCAATGTAGGGATTCTTTCCATGTGTTTGTAATTTCAGCATGTTCCATGAATAAAATGATCGCCGACAAGTTTTTACCATGTGCATTTTTATTTCAAGTAGTCTATAAGTGAAGCTCACTGTTTCTGGAGTATCTTGTCCATGCGAAAGTCGAGCTTGTTACACGAAATCTTTGAGAAGGCTGCCTGTAAACATCCTGAAAATATTGCAATTGAGATTCCTCCAAGTTCGGAATTTCAGGAAAGAAGACAATTTACTTATGAGGAAATAAATAATCTGGCAAATGCCCTGGCACATAAGATTTCCACGTTTGTATCATCTGAATCTGTTGTGGCAATTATGTTGCCGCGTAATTCCCATCACGCATATGTGGCACAGCTCGCCGTATTAAAGGCCGGGGCTGCCTACACATGTATTGACACCTCATTTCCGGGAGAAAGAGCACGATTTATTGTCCAGGATTCAAAAGCCGTTTTGCTCTTGGGATCTTTCGAATTTTTCCACTTCTTTGATTCAAAACTTATTTCAAATGACAGGATGATTGATGTTATTCAGTGGGAAAAGAAAAAGGAAATGAGGCCTGCTTTCAAGAGTCCTTCATGGGTATCAAAAGAGTCTCTTGCCTACGTCATTTATACTTCTGGTACGACAGGAAAACCAAAGGGTGTGATGATTGAGCATCATAGTATCGTAAATCTGGTATTGTCCGATATAACATATTTTAATCTGAACCCCAATGACAGGGCCGCTCAGACTTCATCAACATCGTACGATTCGTCCATTGAAGAAATATGGCTAGCATTTGGTGCCGGTGCCACCATGGTTGTGGTTAACGATGAAGTGATTCGGCTTGGTCCCGATTTTGGGCCATGGCTTAAACGGGAAAAAATATCCGTTCTTTGTCCCCCTCCGACACTTCTTCGTATGGGGATTTGCGAAAACCCACAAAAAGACTTGCCAGATTTGCGTCTGCTCTATGTTGGAGGAGAGGCTCTTCCTGCGGAAGTAGTGGAACGCTGGGGCCCGGGACGTTGGCTTGAAAACGGTTATGGCCCGACCGAATGTACTGTTACTGTCACCAGATGCAGAGTTCACTGCGATAAAAAAATTACAATAGGAAAACCTGTTGTCAATAACAGCGCATGGGTTCTTGATGAAAATCTTACGGAGGTTCCGCATGGAAATTCCGGTGAGTTGTGTATTGGGGGAGCGGGGCTTGCCAGGGAATATTTGGGCAGTCCTGAACTTACCAGCGAAAAATTTATTGAACATCCCACGTTCGGGCGAATTTATCGTACGGGAGATCTGGTTAGATTGCTTGATTCGAATGAGTTGGAATATCTTGGCAGGATTGATTTGCAGGTAAAACTTCGAGGATACCGTATTGAATTGGGAGATATTGAATCCGTTTTGTGCAAGTGCATTGGAGTCAAGGATGCTGCCTGTAAGGTCCAGGACATGGAAACTGGACAGGCACTAGTTGCATGTATCATATCGCAGGATGTACAAAAATTGGATGTTCCACAAATTCGCAGGCAGCTTGAAGAGCAACTTCCGAAATATATGATCCCTGCATATTTTATGACAATGGATGTTTTTCCTGTAATCGCTTCAAGTGGAAAGCTTGATAGGAAGGCATTACCGGATTATAAAAAAGAAAATATCTGTGATAATCGGAAAATCATTGCTCCACGTAACGAGGTTGAAAAAATAATCGCCTCAAAAATAAAAGAGGCCCTTGATCGTTCAGGTTCAACGGAAATATCGGTGGAGGATAATTTTTTTGATATTGGTGGTGACTCTCTTAGTGCCGCAATAACAGTCTCCAAATTAAGGGAGAATGAAAAAACCTCCATGTTAACAGTTCGTGATATTTATGAAACTCCTACAATCTCAGGACTTGCTGAAAAAACAAAATGTCAGACTATTAAAAAAAATGTTGTAAAACAGAGTCAACATCCATCTGAAAACAAAAACGACTCAGCCATTTTTGTTTCTGTCGTCCAGCTTCTTTTTATACTATCGGGAATAGTTGTTGGTGGATGCGTCGGGTTTTTTATAATGTTTCATATTTTTCCATTTCTGTTGAATGCGTTGGGTATTGTTAAGTTTTGTTTAATTATGCCGGTGCTTTTTTTGATTGCATTGTTTCTACGTATTTTACTTTCAATTCCGTTTGTAATGGTTATCAAAAAAATTCTAATCGGAAAATACAAACCGGGAAGGCATCCTGTGTGGGGAGGCATGTATCTTAGAAACTGGATTTTATGCCAGAGTGTCAGACTTGTTCCAATGGGAATGTTTGATGGAACCGAATTCAAAAATATGTTTTTACGTCTGCTTGGTGTAAAAATCGGAAAAAATGTTTTTATTCACAAGGGTGTAAATATTCTGGCGGGTGGATGGGATCTTATTGAAATAGGTGATAATGCAACGATAGGAAGGGAATCTGCAGTAAGGGCACTTGATTTTTATAATGGAGAGATGATTTTCGGTACAATTAAAATTGGAAAAAATTGTACTATTGAAACCAGGGCCTCAGTGACCACTAATACTATAATGGAGGATGAATCATCTTTAACCAGCCTTTCCATGCTTCCTTCTGGAAAAACCATTTTAAAAGGTGAGGTTTGGGAGGGAGTTCCAGCCGTATACAAGAAAAAAAGTCAGAATCCCCCGGAAGCTGAGGACAAGGATTCTGAAATGTCACCTTTAAGGCATGGAATATCTCTGATTTTGCATAGAACCCTTATGGGTACAGTTACATCGCTTCCTGTTCCAATAATTATTTTGGGAGTGATTTTTTATTTGGGGGTTGATGCGCAATCACTTTTGCAGTGGCTTTTTTATTCCGGAATTGATAGTTCGTTGATAGCTATCATTTGTGCTTATACTGTTTTTGCTTCCGTAATGTGTCTTTTGGTGCAGGCACTTTTTGCACGTGCCCTCGGCAAGATTAAACCGGGAAATTATTCAAGATTTGGAAGGAAATTCATACATATTTGGCTTAAGGACAGACTGGTTGAACTTGCAGGAAATCGGTTAAGCGGAGCAATGTACTGGCCCTTCTGGCTGCGTCTTGCAGGTATGAAGATTGGAAAAAATTGTGAAATCAGTACCATTATTGATGTTGTTCCAGAGCTTGTGACTATTTCAGATGAAGTCTTTTTTGCCGATGGAATTTATCTTGGAGGGCCTGAAATTCATCGTGGCGTTGTTTCGTGTGATGAGATAAAACTTTCGCAAAATACCTTTATTGGCAATCATGCAATTATTCCCCCTGGAAGTAAGCTCCCGTCCGATATTTTGCTTGGAATTTGTACCGTGGCAGATAAGGACAAAATAACTGAAGGGTCTTCCTGGTTTGGCCATCCCTCGTTCAAACTTCCCAACAGGGAAGTTGTTGAGATGGACAGGAAACTTACGCATAATCCGGCATGGTATAGATATGTAACCAGGATTTTTTGGGAGACGTTGCGTTTTTTTCTGCCTGTTGTTCCAACCGTGTTTTTTCTGTTTTGGATAAAAACACTTTCTTATTTTTCAGCAGTCCAATCTCCGCAATTATTCTGGAGCTTGACACTTAACCTGTCCACCATCATTTTTCTACTTGTAATGGCCTCACTGATTTTTGTTATGAAATGGGTGCTTCTTGGCAAAGTCCGGGAGGGAGTTCATCCGTTGTGGTCATGTTGGTGCAGTCGTTGGGATTTTCTCTACGTAGCCTGGGCATCATACGCCAGGAACATTCTTGTCCTTTTTGAAGGAACACTGTTTTTGGGCCATTGGTTGAGACTTATGGGGGCCAGGATTGGTAAAAGGGTTGTCTTGGGGGCTGGATTCTCCCAAGTTGTTGATCCTGACATGCTTGATTTTGATGATTACTCAACAGTCTTATGTATGTTTCAGGCACACAGTTTTGAAGACCGAGTGCTAAAGATTGCTCCTGTGAAAATAAATAAAAGAAGTACTGTTGGTAATGCGGCCGTACTACTTTATGGGGCGGATATCGGAGAAATGGCCAGTGTCACGGATAATAGTGTGGTGATGAAACGGGAAAGGCTGCTGCCTTTTAATCATTATTCAGGATGCCCTACAAGAACAATTGAGCTAACTCATTGATTTTCTAAAAATTTTCACATAATCACATCATTTGTAAGGCCATATTTTTTTCAAAATGGATGAAAGCATTGTCGCACCGTGTTATTGTGTTGCGTATATGTTCATAAAGATTTTAAAACCAACATTAATAGTTATTCTCTATACGGCCATTTTCAGCGTCCAGGCCCTGGAGTCGGATAATATTTGGATTGCACTACATATAGAGGACAGAATACACACAAGTGAAGATATTATTGATTATATTGAAAATACGGAGCTTTCCAGATCTGATGGTAAAAACAGAATTGAACTTTTTAAAATGGCAAAAGGCAATCTGGAAGAATATGGAAAAATTAAAAGAAAATGGCTATCCTCCAGATTTAAGTCTGCTTTGAAAAAATTCACCTATATGAAGATGTTTGAAGCGGATATGTTCAGAAAAAAACTTGAGGAAGATTTTTATCCAAAACAAAAGAAGGTGCGTGAAGTACTGTCGGCTTTTGAAGATGCTACTCTTTCCAAATATCTTAATAAAAAATACGGTATTATGACATCGCACGAATTTTATGGAAGTGAGCTTCGTAAAATGGGATGGCCACACAGAAAGACGGAACATAATCGGGATATTTACTTGCGTTGGCGTAAATTCCAGGAAAAAAGGATCAAAGAGGAACTTCGTTTTAACTCCATACAAAATTATGCAATCTCAGTGGCGCGTAAAAATAATTTAAAGAGGAGGGGAGTTGATTCAATTGATGTTGCCATGTTTGTAGATGACACGGGGAAGGAGGTCAGAAGAATATTTGAAAATGAACTTAATCCCGATGTTGTTATGAAAACCCTGATGAATAACGAAGCTTATAAGATATTTGTTAAATCCTTGAAATTTATTTCCATGAAAACAACTGCAATGAAAGTAATTCATGAATACGACCGTGATCAATTTTATAAGCTCAAGGAATTTGGAACCACTGAACTTCGAAAGAAACTTAACAAGGAATTGATTGATCAAATTATGAATTATGAAAATTTTGCATGGAAAATCATGAGCGAAAATCGTGACAGGGAAGAGCTGGTGGATCTTGCAAGGGCATCATACCTGTCTTACAGGAATACCGGAAATTTTGTGAATTTTATCCTCTCTGGAATTTATCGTGCTATATCAGACGTAACAAATAGAACATTTGACAGAAAACAGGTGCAGGATAAGCTCACTGCCACTCTTGAAAAAATATTCATAACAATTTCCAAAAATCTTATGATTGATGAAACATATCTTGCTCAAACAAGAAAGGAACTTACTTTCGATAAAATTGTCATGAAAGAATTAAGAGAATCTTCCGATTATAAGGATACCAATGATCCTTATCTGAAGGGACTTTTGAATGTATCTTTCAACCTTGTAAGATTACATGCAATAAAAGTTGCGGCAAGCGATCCCGTCAGACCAGTAATAAAACTTCATTCTCAAAAAAGTAGAGATGTATTTAATGCGAGTATGAAATATTTGAGGGCCTTGAATGTAAAAAAGGGCCTGGATAAATTGGAGAAAAAAATATATTCAGATCTTGAGCACTCACTGTGTGTGTCGCCAGACTATCTCACCAGATACAAATACGATGACTTCATGAAATTCATTGGAATCAAAAAATAATACATTCATAAGTTTCAGACTATTCCTGTATATTATTGTCAATAAGTACCATGTGTTTGATGTCACTTTTTCGTGATACCATAAGCTGTTCATATTACAAGAATAAGCAGGAGGAACTATGCAATTGCATTACGTTGATTGGATTATTATCATATTGTACTTACTTGGCATGATAGGATTGTCAGTGTATCTGGCCAGGGGACAAAAAACTGAAAGTGACTATTATCTTGGTGGCAATGACACAGGTTCATGGCCGATTGCAATCTCCACCATGGCCACCCAGTGCTCTACAAACAGTATTCTTGGGGCCCCGGCATTTGTAGCCTTCTCAATAGGAGGTGGTCTAATCTGGTTGCAATACGAGATTGCAGTACCACTTGCCATGATTATTCTGATGATTTTTCTTTTACCACTGTACAGGAAACTTAATATCATTTCCGTCTACAGCTATCTTGAAAAAAGATTTGGCAAGGGAACAAGAACTGCGCTGAGTATTCTTTTCCAGTTTCTCAGATCATTCTCCACCGGTGTTACTGTATACGGGATTTCAAAGGTAATAGAATATTGCACGGGGATTCCGTTTCTTTACGCTGTGATACTGTTGGGAGTAATAACTGTCATCTACGACTCTCTTGGTGGAATGAAAGCTGTTATCTGGTCTGACGTGATCCAAATGGTTGTTCTCTACGGTGCAATTATTGTAACCATAGTTATTGCCGTTAACCTTTGCGGTGGATTTTTTGAAACAATAAATCTTTTTAAATCAGCTGATCCATCAAGAATGGCCGCTATTGATTTTTCCCACACAGGTTTTGATGGAAAAAGTTACGCTTTCTGGCCAATGCTGTTTGGCGGGTTATTTTTATATATTTCCTATTATGGATGCGATCAAACACAGGTTCAGCGGGAACTGTCGACAAGGAACGTTGATGATACCAATCATTCCCTGTTTCTGAACGGAATGCTAAGATTCCCACTGGTTATCACATATTGTTTTCTTGGTGTCTGCATAGGTGCTTATGTATTCAAGAATCCGGAATTTAGAACTTTGCTTCCGGTAAACGGAAACGGTGATTATAATTACAATCTGGCGGTTCCCGTTTTTGTTATTAAATACTTTCCTGTCGGAGTTATAGGACTTTTCATGGTTGGACTCTTTTCGGCGGCCATGTCATCGCTGGACTCAACAATCAACTCACTTTCCGCGACTACCATGGAAGATATCATCAAGGGTCAATGTGGAAAAAAAATAAGCATGAAACAGGAATTGATTTATTCAAAGCTGTTGACTGTATTCTGGGGTACCATCTGTACCATTTTTGCCTTCTACGTTGAAAATGTTTCGGATTCGATAATTGTCTCCATCAATAAAATTGGTTCTCTGGCAAATGGGCCGATACTTGCCATATTCATGCTTGGAATTTTAACCAAAAAGAGTAATGGCTTTGGAGCGGTTATCGGGCTTGTTGCCGGATTTTTCTTTAATCTTTTTCTCTGGAAATATGCACCACAAGTGTCATGGCTTTGGTGGAATGTTATAGGATTCTTTATAACATTTATTCTCGGCTACGTCATCAGCATGTTTGTGGGTACTGTTAAGGATTTTGATGTAGCTTCGCTTACGTGGCAAAAAGGGCATTCTGTTAAAACTTTTGGACTCAAGAAAAACTGGAATATTTATTATGGAGTTCTTGGTGGATACGCGGCAATAATTCTTGTTGTTCTTATTTTGATAGGGATGAGATAAAAAAAATACAAAATATCACTACGCAAGGGGGCCTTTTCAGGTCCCCTGTCTTTTAAAATCCCTTTGCTTTTTTCAGAAAACTATTAATTGAGTGTTGCCTTTTCTCATACACTTCTTTAATGTGTCCAAGTTCTTCAACATGTTTTTTTGATATCTTAAAGATAAGCCTGGTCTCTTCGGCAATCTCTGGAAGTATTTCATCCAACTGTCCAATTATAATAAAATTAAAATGATCTGAGAGATAATCCAGTTTTATTGTAAGTTCAAACTTATCAGCTGTAAGTTCATAGTGTGCAGAATCCGTGATGACCACATAGTTGTCAAAAACATCGACCAATTGGGCATTTTTAGAGGAAATAACTCTTGCTTCATCATTTGGGTGTTCCGCATCCAGTTTTTTGATTATCAGGTTTAAATCAAGATTCTGAACCTCCTTGTCAATATCAGTCTGTGGCATTTGGATAACGTTTTCTTCAGATATGTCATCATTATTGGCTATTTCGTCATCGCTCGCTGTTTTTTCATCTATATCATCTTTTTCAGAGGTTACTATTTTAAGTTCTTTTTCCTTAACCTTGGTTACCTCCACATCATCATCCAGTTGTTTTAGAAACTCATCTTCACTCATCCAGTTCCCAACACTGTTTTTTAGTATAGTCTCCTTCTTTTTTGATTTTTCTAAATGGATATCCTTGTCTGTAGCGGCCACTCTCCAATTATCCATCTCTATTTCATCTGTTCCACCCTTGACAGTATTTACATTGTTTTTGCCATGATATTCTTTTTCGTGGCCTTTGAGTTGATGTTCCTTGTCACGCCAGTATTTATCGATTTCATCGGCAGATTCACCTCCACCTTCCCATGTACCATCATCAACCTGTTTATCCACAGTCTTGAAAAGATGATCTGTATCGGTATTGCTGATATCAAGATCGTTATCGGTTTTTCCTTTTACAACAAATTTGTCGGATTCTTTTTCCTCCATTCCTGTGGAACGTTTTGAACCTGTCAAATTTGAAGAATGTTGGTCCTTTTGATTTTTGCTCTTTACGACATAGTTTGATTCCATGTCCTCAATATTTATTTGAAGATTATCAAGTTCTTTTTTATGCTCTTCTTGTTCATATTCCTTTTGCCCGATTTTTTTTACTTTCCAAAATTCATCCTGTTCACCATTGTCTCCATTCATGCCTTTATTCTTTTTGTCGCTTGGAGCTTTTGTCAGCTCAACATCTTCACCATTGCCCGCTATTTTGAACTCATCCTTTCCAAGACTCAAGACATCATCAGGATTATCGATTTGTTTGGAATCAATAATGATATTTTCCCGGTCGACGATATCCTTGTTTTTGATTTTTAATTTGTCTTCTTCCGTGATTAAAATGTCTTCAGGTTTGTGTCCCTTGACGATTTGATGTTCATGTTCCATTTGATCATCAAGTTTTTCACCAACCTTCAAATGCATGTTGCCAAACTCGTCAACTTCATCTGATTTTCCTGATAAAAGCAAACTGTCGGTATTTTCAATGGAATCATTCTTCTCTTTTTCGGATTTAGTGACTTTTTGAATATTAAGGCCTGCCTGTTCCTTTTTTCCATGGATCAATTTTTTTGTATCATCTTCTGTGGAATGAGTTGTTTCCAGTTTTTCCACTTTCGTATCTTCGATTTTCTCACTCCAGCCACTGCTTTTTCCCTCCCAAACGTCGCTATCCTCTTTTTTATCAACATTTTCGAATTCTATCGTTTCGTGATCGGCCTTACACTTTGTTATTTCCTCATCTTCATGAAAACTTCCACCTTTCCCGACCATGTCGGTATCAATATCCTCCGCTTTTTCTCTAACGTCACCCCTGAAGACGTTATCAATAACATTCCAGTTTTCACCCATTATATTGCCGTGTTCATCCCTCATCACTTCCTGTTTTTTAACCTTGATTTTTTGCTGTGTGCTGATGCTTTTATCATCTTTTGCAAAAAAATCCCCCGATTCATCCTCGTTTTCGTCTTCTATCTCCAGACTTTGAAT
>JAGLPP010000173.1 GCA_023137315.1 Bacteriovoracaceae bacterium | reverse complement strand
GATTTTATTTTAAATGCAACAGGCTTTTCATTAAAAAGAAACAGCTCAGGCTTTTGTCCAACGAACTTCCAGCTATCATCATGCGTATGATATTCAGGTTTGTGTCCTATAAATATCCATTCACCATCACGGCAAAATTCGTCATTGACAAGTTCTTCGAGAAACATCCACTTCCATTTTTCATTCTCTTCGGCCCCTTCGACATGTTCCCATCTTCCGATTTTTCCAGGAGGTCCCTTGACTTCGAGGTCCCAAATGTTATTTGAGTAATTAAAATTCTTCTTGCTTGTAATTGACCAGAGTTCAAATGATTCATTAATCGGTTCGATAAATTTAATCATGCTCATGGGATCAGTTCTTATGTGGAAAGTCTTGGTTTTTCCATTTTTTTTGGATGAAATCAAATGTTTTTCATAATTGTTTTTTATCGTACGAAATATCAAATCAATTTTATATTCCAGCGATTTTTGTGAAATATCATCCTCAAGGAAATCCGATATGCCACCTTTTTGAAAAAGTTCCTCGACTTTGGGATTATCAAGATGGTTGTAAACGAGAATTTTTACAAAATTAAGTTTTATGGATTCTTTTAAAAATGTACACATTGTCATGATATCAACGATACTTTTCTTGTCTTTCACACCTACAAAAACCATCATATAAGGAGACATCTCGACGAATTGGCGAACCTCCATTGGATCTTCACATAAATTTATTTCATAATCGCTTTCCGCTTTATAATTTTTAATAACCTCCTTAAAGGTCTCGGAGGTTATGGCCTTGTAATTATAAATAGTAATTGTTTTTTTTATATCTTCTGCCATTAAAAAACCATCCAGTTCATGTAATGGTATATCCACTTCTTATCGAATTAATGGGGAATAATTTTAGTATATAATGATTGACGATTTTTATCCGCTATACTATTCGCGTTTAGATTTTCCTGTATGGAAAATCTAAACTGCTAATGGGGTATGCCCGCCGTTCACTTGAAAAGCGAACCGGCATGGGTATATTTGCTGAATTCAGCGTTGTTTGAAGGTTGCTCTTTAAAATCCCCGGGCCATTTTCAGAAAATTATTAATAGAATTCTGTCTCTTTTTATATGCACCCCTAATATGTTGAAGTTCCTCGACGTATTTGTGGGGTATCTTAAAGATAAGCCTCATATCTCCATCGACTTCAGAAAGTATTTCCTCCAAATGACCAATGATAACAAAACTAAAATGATCGGAAAGATAATTTAATTTTATCGTAAATTCAAACTCATCGGAAGTAATTTCATAGTCTCCAGAGTCCATTATTATAATATAGTCATCAAAAGCATCAACTAAACGAGCATTTTTAGAGGAAATTAATTTTGCCTCAGTATTTGGATTTGTTGCATCAAGTTTTTTGATTATCAGGTTCAAATCAAGATTTTGAACTTCATTGTCGATATTAACCGGTGGCATTTGAAGAATTTTTTCTTTCCCTCTTTTTTTGGCCATTTCCACATCGTCATCCAATTGTTTTAGAAATTCATCCTCACTTATCCAGTTTCCATCACTGTTTTTTAATATTGATTCCTTCTTTTTTAATTCTTCGAAATGAATATTCTTGTCTATTGCTGTTGTTTCCTGATTATTTATCTTGTCTCTGTCGTGGTGCTCTTTTTCGCGACTTTCGATTTGATGTTCCTTGTCCCGCCAATACTTGTCGATTTCATCAGCAGATTCACCACCGCCTTCCCATGTCCCATTATTAACCTGTTTATTTACGATTTTGGAGTCAGGATTGGGTTTTATTATGCCTGACCGAAGACAATTATCGGCTTTTTTCTTGTCAGTTTCATTTTTTTTCATTTCCACTGGACGATTTGAACCGCTCCAATGGGCGGGATGCTGGTCTTCCTTATTGCCATTCCCTGTAACTTTGTTGTGGTTAATGTTATTGGTATCCGTTTGAGGATCATTAAGTTCCTTCTCTTTCTGTCCCTTGATTTGCGCAGTATTTTTACCTGTTTTTGAAATCCAGTTATTGTTAAGATGATCAATCTTTTTTAAATCGATAATCATTTTTTTTCGATTTACCATATCCTTGTTTTTAATTTTTGATTTGCCGTTTTCATTGCTTTCTGTGCCTGGAATGGCAGCATGCTTGTGTTTTGTGATGACTTCATTTTTTATGCTGTCATCAAATCTTTTTCTGATCCCTGAATCCATGTTGCCAAACCTGGCAACTTCATTTAATTCTATTGATGAAAGCAAATCATCGTTATTCCTCGCTTTTTTGTTAATGTCACCTCTAAGGACATTATCAATAATATTCCAGTTTTTACCAGATGAGTTGCCGGGTCTGCCATCCCTGATGTGATGTTTGTTGACGTTATTCACATCACCTGTATTTAAAAGTTGAATAAGTTTTCTGTTGCTGTTTCCGGGGGAAGCCAAATATTTTTTATGGTTACTATTTATTGTACGGAACATAAAATTGACTTTATATTCAAGGGATTTTTGTGAAATATTATTTCCGATAAAATCAGATATACCGTTTTTTTGAAAAAAATTTTCCACCTTTGGAGTTTGATTGCCACAGACAAGAATTTTGACGAAATTAAGTTTGATGAAATTTTTCAACCATGTATACACGGTCATAACATCAACGACACTTTTCTTGTTGCTTATGCCGACAAAAATCATCATACATGGTGATATTTCGACGAGTTGTCGAATCGCTATCGGATTTTCACAGAAATTTATTTCGAAGTCGTCCTTTTTTTTGTAGCGTTTAATGGTTTCTTTTAAGATTTTGGAGGTGATTGCCTTGTCGTTATAAATGGCAATTGTATTTTTATTGTCTTCTTCCACTTCTGAACCACCATGTTTTGTTTGCAACTACATAATCTTTTATCGAATAAACAGGGAATAATATTAGTGAAATTGGTTGGTGTCTGATTGTTTTTATCAGTTATTTGCTAAATAATGGCGAATAATCTGTTTTTAACCTAAAATATTAATGTGAAATTGATTATATTTTTATTTTTTCTCCTGATACCTGGTCCATGCACTTATCTTTTGGGTGCCAACGTGAATTCATCTGAAAACCTGGAAATATGCGCTGATTATCTGAAATTAATGAAACTGCGTGGGCCGTTAAACACAAGAAAGCATTGTCTTGAAGTTTCCTATTCAAATGCATTGATGAAGATGGCAAAAGATAATGATTCAAATTATTTCTTTTGTGTCCAGTTCATCAATAAAATCGTTCCTTTGGATACCACAGACTATTTTAAAAAGTGTCTGGACAAAAATTTTCAAAAAAACATCATGCAGTATGATTTCAAGGTCTGCGTTGAAAGTATGGTGAGAACTGGTCGAAGCTATAATTATCGCATGGATGAGCTTTGTACAAATCCAGAATCGAAAAAGACCATCCTGTCATCCGATTTTATGAAGTGTGTTGATCTTCTAAACGAATGTCACGATACTGAAAATCTTATACGTCATTGTACAAACAATGAATTTCTAAAAATACTTTCTGGTAAAAAATTCAAACAATGTTTGGATTTCAGAATTCAACTCGGTGAAGTCAACAATTCAATTCGTGCCTGTTCGAATGATGAATATCAAAAAAAGATTCTTTCTGATGATTTTAAAAAGTGTGTGTCCATATTACAAAAGATGAACTTTAAAAAAAATATTCTTTCAAAATGTACCAATTATATGGAAAGAAGTGGAATATTGAGCCGGTCTTATCCAGGTTGTGTGATGAAATTAATGAGTGAAGGGGTTAAATTTTCCGAGAAAAAATGTCTCAAAACCACTTATTCAAAATTGATTGATTCGGAAAACTTTGATATTTGTCTGAAAAAACTTAAAAAACTCTCGTCTGTCAATCCAATATACAAATGCTCCAATGGAAAAAATGTACGTCTGATAATATCACCAAAATTCGATAAATGTATTACGAATCTTCAAAAATACCAGAAAGAAAATTTGGATTATTTTTGTCTGAAAAATAAAATAACAAGTCTACGATCAAAACAGAAATTTGAATTTTGTGCGAATGAACTAAAAAAATACGGCCGTCGACAAATTTTGGACAAGTGTCATAATGAAAAATTTTTGAAAAAGATAAACTCTTCAGATTATCTGCAATGTAAATCAAATTTTATTACATTGAATCTAAAATCCATTGCGGGTTACATTTGTACAGACGAAAACATGGAGCGTTTTATCTTTCGCAATGAAGACATAATATGCTTGTCACAAAAAATCAATGAAGAACGTTTTGAAGAACTTGTGAACGCAGAAATTGCCGATCACAAGACCATGGAAAAACTGAACTTGCTTTTTTCCGAGTGTATAAAGTGAAAACAGGGGAGCAAAAGCTCCCCTGTGTATGTGATGTATAATTAATTCCAGTCAGAATCCCAATCGTCGTCCCAATCATCATTATCATCATAATAGTCATCACGTTCTTCGACATAATTATCCGGTTCGCCAAGATCATGATAGAAGTCTTCATCATAATTGTAGTTGTAATTATAATTAGAATCATATTCAAACTTTTCAGAACAAAAATATCGATAATTATTTTCATAGAAGTTCAAATCATCACGACGATCAGAACATCGGTCATAACCGATACGGCAGCTATAGCTTGGGAATGTCTCAACCACGGAGTTGGTGTGTCCATCCACTAACTCGTAATTGCAGGTATCATAATCGCTGTAGCGGTGACGGTATCCGTTATAAATGTACCATGGATAATCGTCATAATAACGGTAGCCATTATCCCATGAGACCATCCATCTAATCCATCGTCCCCAGTAAATATATGAGTATGGTACGCGATAGTGATAATAAACAGGTCTGTTATATCTTCTATTATGGACAACAATATTGGTGTAAGGAGAGTGATAGTATCTGATGTAACCCCTTCTGTTGAGAGGAAGATGCCAACCTGGACGATGATAATTGCCTCTGTGATAAGTCCGGTGTCTTCTGACAATTCTGCTTGGATAATAGGGACGTACAATCGGAGGGCGTACTCGGGCAGGTCTGGTCGGACGAGTCGGCCTTGTTACAT
>JAGLPP010000172.1 GCA_023137315.1 Bacteriovoracaceae bacterium | reverse complement strand
TGGTGGATTAAAACAAAAATTATTAATTCCAACCAGTTAAGATAGGCCCGTTGACAACAAAGCCCGCGTGAGTCACGTCGGGTCACATTGAGAAGAAAAAAAATTGTTTAAATATTTTTTAAGCAACCGCAGAATTATTTCTTTGTGCTCGAATTTTCTTTGTTAATTTTTTAGATTGTTTTTTTATCTGATTCCATGTTTTTTCCAAGTCAATATCAGCACCACGGCCAATAAGAACTTCAATAAAACCAAGTAATCTTTCTTGAGAGAATTCCTTAAGATTATAAGAAAATAACTTACTAACTTCAGATTTATTTACGTCAATCATTTTCGCAATATCTTTTTGCTTCAATTCGTTTGTTTTTTTGTACCGAATTATTTCATTACAAAAATGGTATTTTATAATATCTGAAAGAGTCGCAAACCTTGGAATATAAACTGGTGAAATGTCCCCATTTTCAATACTTTTATCAAGTTCTCTTTCATCAATAATATTGGCACTCAATTTCTTTTTCATAATTACCTCAATAGATTGTTATAATGATCCCTTCATCTTCAAAGGCATAAGGGATATCAATTACAATCTTCTTCTGCTTTCCTTTGTTGTGGTCGGTAACAAATGCAACATATCTAGCACGCTTCTTACCTCTAACCTCTGTTTCATACTTGTTTCGACCTTCCTTCCACTCAATATCGTAATAACCGAACTGTTCAAAAAAATCGATAACGTCTTCTGCCGTATAATCACTTCGCACTTCATCGTTGTAGTCATTCGCTTCAGCATCCCATCCACGATTAATATGTTCCAAATCAAATTTAATAGACTTTATTTTTTTTCCATCAAATTCAATTTCGTCCTCTAGCTCCCTCGTTTGAATATTTTCTTCTTTCAAGTTTCACCTTTCTATATCGGTTATAGTATAACACAAGTTGAGAGATTTCTCAACTTTTTCATCTGCTCTGTAATTACAGTCGGTTACATCCGTTTCATCTGCTTGTAACCACTTAAAATTAAAGGATATGTATACCATTTTCAGCACTACATACATATCATAATTAAGGAGGGGAAAATCCCCTCCTTAAATTAAAATTATCTAATTTTAACCACGTTATCAGTCATATTAAGATTTGGCATCACCCTAAAATCGTCAGTCACTCCTTTTACATCTATTCCGGCCATACGAATATAGATTTGAAAGGTTTTGAAATCGGCCCATCCTCCCATTTTCATCACTTTAGTTGGCTCAACTCCAGATGCTAAAACATGAGTAGCAAAGCAAGCTCTCAAGGTATGAAAAGTAACATATGTCTCAATACCTATTCGGCAAAGAAAGCTTCTTAAAATATTACTCGCCAATCCGCAGTTCCAACCTCCAAGTCTGGGAAGAACATTTACTCCATCTGGACACTCACTTTTTATTTCAATCAGAACATTTTTTAAATCTTCTGAAATATGAGCGTTTCTCCAATCAGAGTTTTTTGTCGATTTTATTCCTTTAATCCTCTGGCTATAGGATTTTGTGATCCTGATAATATTATTATCGAAATCAACATCATCCCAGGTCAAAGCAAATAACTCACCTGAACGCATACCAGTTAAAATGGCCACCGCCCAAATCTTGCGCCAAGGATGTTCCCTTATTTCAGCTTCATAAAGAAGTTTTTTAATTTCTTCAAGAGTCAAAATTGGTTTGTACTTATTATTTTCAGATTCGACAACCAGTCCATGAACAGGACTTTTGGCACCTTCTGAAATTAATCCTTCCTCTACTCCCCAATTCCAAATCTTATTAATCGATCCCTTTATGGATTTTATACTGCTGACGCGATATGAATCAGCGACAAGAGAATTAATAACATAACGACCATCTGATCGACCTAAGTCACGAATTCTTTTTTCTAACCAAACAAATGTATGATTGTATAACGTATTAACATGCTGATTAATCGCTGGCACAGAATACTTTTTTCCTACCAAACCATTTTTGGCATTAATTTCCCAGCGATGGACTAACTCTTTCCAAGTTATTCCTTTTGATTCAATACGTGCTACTTGTTCAAACACTTGCCTCGTTAACTTTTTTTCTTCTCGTCTTGCCTCGGCCATAGATTCAATTCCAGCTTTTGATCTCTGTACTCGAATATTACGGATCACACTACTTCTTCCATGAACATAGACTCTGTAAAAAGTTTGTCCATTTTTTTTATAACTCGTTATTGCCATAGATACCTCCTTCATTAATAAAAAGAAATATCCAATGCCTGATCCAATTCTACTTTCTTGAAGTAAAGACGACGATGAAACTTTCTCGCACGTAGTTGTCCTCTACATACCATTTGTCTTATAGCATCTTTAGACTTCCTCAAGTAGTAAGCCGCTTCGGCTGTTGTCAACCATTCTAAATTGTTAAAGAACACATCTGAACCTTTTGATCCAGATGACCCACTATACTGCTCTGCCAGCGTTTTGTAAGCATGATTTGCAATATTTTCAATCACCATTCCCCCTATGCTATACGTTTGGAAATCCAATAAGTTTTGCGTTCACCTCCTCAATATTTCTCGTTTGCCCGTTTCCGTCCTTATACTCTCTTATTGTGCAATGACCTTGGATAAATATCTGGCTTCCCTTTTTCAAATCCACCTTTGCAAGTTCCGCCTGTTTTCCAAAAACCACCACGCGCCTCCAAACGGGTTTATCACAACCTGTTTTATTTTCTGCCACGGCCAAATAACAAACAGGTTTACCGCCACGAAACGTATATCTAAGATCAGGTTCTTTACCGAGTCTCCCCATAAATGTTAATTGCTCACCAACCATTAAATTACCCCCAATGCTTATTAGATATTCAACTTCTTGACTAAAAATCCCCCCAAGGTCATGTCACCACCATGCTTAGTTTTGTGTTCATTAAATAGGCGTTCAACCTTTTCCATTTCACTCATGCTGGCCTCTTGAATCTTCTCCACGTCCCTTTGACCAAGCTTATTGATTCCATAAATTGCCAAGTCTCTAAAATCTATTTCGCGTCCGTAGTCCTTTTTATTTGCTTGCTCCAACAATTTGAAAACCACTTCCAAGCTTTTCTTTTCGTTACTCAAGTCCACTGTAAATCTCACCTTCTCCCTATTTAATTTATACTTCACTGTTTTAATTCTCGACCTCTGTACTTTTTTATTCTTCGTTACCTCCTTCTTAATTTCACCTGACTCACTACTTTTAACTTCCTTACTAAACATTACTCACACTCCTATACTTTTATTAATTACCTCTCGCCCCTGCTGTTAATCCTTTGCTTCTTGCCATTATTGGATCGTCTTATTGACCATTCCCTACAACTGGTTGGATGGGGATGGTCAATAAGCGAATCCCTATAAAGGCCCGAAAACAAAGGGGAAATACATCAGGGGCGAGAGGGGTCATCAACTATCATCTCCTTATCATCTCCATCCTATAAACTACTTTTAAGCAAAAATTGCTTCAAAACTTTTCACCTCATTCTTGAACCAACATTCCGAATCCTGAAAATTAAATTCTGAAATTGTCAGATTGCCATCCAGCAACAAAATGATTTTTTTCTGAATCTTTTGCGACATGGATTTTAACATTCCTACATAAGTGTTATGGACTTCCGGCCTTTGAAACACATATAAACAGTAGGAATATGTCTCGGAACTTCCATACTTTTTAAACTTTTCCCGAATCCGATCCTTACTTTTTCGATGCAGTTCCAACTCCACCGCCAACACATATTCAACTTCTCCCCTCTGCGCATCAATTCTGGCATCGGGAGCAATTCCTCCAATTTTTTCATCCAACATTTCGCCCGTTTTAAAATTTTTAAATTTTAAAAGCTCTCTGAGAACCATGCTGCACATTAAATCATGGCCTAACATCTCCTTGGAATTTGAGTAATCCGTTCCTTGAGAAGTAGACCTTGCGCCTATTGATGTAAGATAAATATACTTATTTCGATCATGCGCCATAAAGCTTGAAATGAATCCTTCTGCCTCAAGCTTCTGAACCTGCTTGGCAAAACCTTGATAAGTAATCAATCCATCCATCACCGAAAATAATTCTCTTTGGCTAATCACTTTCCATTTAGCAAGCTGAGATAACACATTTGTATATCGTCCTATTGGAATAAATACCTTTTCCATAAACCCCCTAACCCAATATTTCTGTCCGACTTTCTGAGTTAATTTGATCCCAATCTTTTATTTTGGGAATATCACCAAGGTTTTCCAAGAACTGAACATTGCTTTCTAAAATCGTTGGATCAATGTATTTAATATTCATCAAATCAACTTGAGTCGGTGAATGACGTAATAAAACCGCCTGCCCTGTTCGTAAATTCTTAATAATGTTATGATGAGCAACCAACTCCTCCACTTC
>JAGLPP010000171.1 GCA_023137315.1 Bacteriovoracaceae bacterium | reverse complement strand
CCCAGGAGAGGACTTGAACCTCCACACCTTACGGCACTAGATCCTAAGTCTAGCGTGTCTGCCAATTCCACCACCTGGGCATAAGTAAGATAAGAGTATTTTTACCGGAATCACTTAAAACTGACAAGAAGAAAATACGAGATAACTCATTAAAATCACGCCGCCTTTTGACCTTTTACAATTTTTAGCTTTCTTTCAAGTTCCTGATAGTTGTTATTGAGGACCTGAAATTCTTTTTGCAGATTAACATTTTCTATTTTTCTTTCGGCGATTTCATTCTTCAGATTATTCCGCTCGTTGGAAATATTTTTGTTTGCCGTCTCCACCTGTTTGATTTTGTTTTCAAGTTTGGCAATTTGGCCTGTATCTGGTCCTTGCGTTTTTCGAGATGCTTTCTGTGCAGTCTTTAACTTCTCTGATACAACCTTGAGCTTTTGCGTAAGTTCAAGGTTTTTCTTTTCGGAGTTCTTTATCTCCCTCTCCAATAATTTGGCATCCTTCATTTGTTCACCACGCCCCTGCTGACCTGCTTGCGCACTCTCTTTTAATTTGAATTTTGCCAGATGTTCTTTGGATCTTTTAAGATCGGATTCCAGTTGCTTGATCTGATGACTGAAACGCTTATTCTGAATTTTTACCTGCTTGCTCACGGCCCTGAGTTGTGCGAGTTCATCGGTAAGTTGTCTGTCCACCTTGTTTGTTTTTGCATCATCATGCTTTCTTGCCTTATCCAAACTTTTGCTTAGAGTCGCAATGCGCTTGTTACTTATATCCAACATGCTCTTCAATGACTGATTTTCCCTGTAAAACTTGTCACCTATCTCGGGATTCACCATCTGATCGGATATTTTTTCCTTCGCCTCCTCAACTTCCTTGGTCAGTCGCAGGACCTCCTTCTCATGCACCTCACTTTGAACCTTGTTTTTCCTTTCAAGGCTTTGGATTGCAAGTTCCTTTCGACTAACTTCCAGCCTGTATGTATTAATTTGTTTTTTAAACTCAAGAACGTCCTTGTCTGCAGAATCATCCACTTCTTTTTCTTTTTCTTCTTGTATCTCACTGCTCTTATAGGATGAAAGTTCGAGTTTTGTTGATGTAATCAAATCCCCAAGCTTTACAATTTGCTCCTCACGCTGTTTGAGTTTTTCAACCAAACGGACAATCTCTGGATTATTTAAACGCTCATATTGCATCTTTCCAATTTTATCTTCCAGTATGAAAGCTTTATCTTCCAATCTCTTGAGTGCCCGCTGACTGCCCTCTTTTTGCTTTTGTAAGGCAAGTTCATTGCTGCCGGATTTTTTCTCGGCCCCAGTCAAGGCATTTTGAAGCTGATTGATAGTCATGTTAAGGCGAAGGATTTCGTTTTCTTCATCAGTTCCACCATCTTCTTTTGCTTCTACTTCTATCTTTTTGAATTTTTCATGTACATTTTTATATCCACGGATTTCATTTTTCATACCGTCTATGAGTTCTTTCATTCTCATGATCTGATTATTCCTGTACTTCAGAGTGCTTTCAAAATTTTTAATTTTTTTCTCCATCAACTCAGGATTGTAATCATCGACTTCACCACCAACTGTAAATGGCATTACATCCAACGTCGAACCATCATCCTCGCCTTCTCCTTTAAATACAGTTTTCACCTCCGGCATATCTTCAACACCTTCACCACTTGCCTCGTGAACAATAGTCTGCGTTTTAGCCGTGGATTTTGCTGGTGCCTTGAAAATGGTTACCTGTTCAGGTTCAGGGCCTTCCTCCTCTGTTGATTTAATGATTGTTATCTTCTCTTTCTCTGTTTTTTTCTTCTCTGTTGATTCAAAAACTGCTACCTGTTCAGGTTCAGGCACTTCCTCTTCCGTTGATTTAATGATTGTTATCTTCTCTTTCTCTGGTTTTTTCTTCTCTGTTGATTCAAAAACTGTTACCAGCTCAGGTTCAGGCCCTTCCTCCTCCGTGGATTTAACAATTGTTATCTTCTCTGGTTTTTTCTCCTCTGTTGGTTCAAAAACCGTTATCT
>JAGLPP010000170.1 GCA_023137315.1 Bacteriovoracaceae bacterium | reverse complement strand
GTTTTTTCCTTTTCTCTTGAAACCATCTTGTCCACGGTTTTCATCGTATCTTCAAGA
Organism: Bacteriovoracaceae bacterium; assembly: GCA_023137315.1. GTDB lineage: Bacteria > Bdellovibrionota > Bacteriovoracia > Bacteriovoracales > Bacteriovoracaceae > JAGLPP01. The sequence continues at coordinate 3,864 of JAGLPP010000170.1, read as the reverse complement.
GCGTTAATAACATCCTGTTTGTCGTCTTCAGATAAAAATCGGACATCATAACGTTTTGGATAATCAAATAAATAATAGTCTACATCCATTGGCAGAAGCGCGATTTTTTCCTTTGGGAATGCCTCTTTTTTTCTAAAATCATTAATAAAGGCAACAACCTTCCCAAAAAGTTCATCATCCTCCTTGAATCGACTTTCTTCAATCAGCATTGGCTCAATGCTGTCACCAGGCAAATCAAGGGCCTCAAGATCGGATATACTAATGGAAGTCTCCCTTTCCACCTTTACGTGGGAAACGGTTTTAATATCCCTGGCCCTGTCTTGAAATTGCTTGAACGTATCCACTCTGTTCAAAATAACGGCCGGAAAATAACCATCGATCCTTCTCGCCTCATCCTTGAAAAAGACTCCTGTCAAAACAACTTTTGACGTTTTTTCAAGATAGTAAACATCAAAGATGTCACTATAGGTCAGGCAAAGATTTAAAAGCCCCTTGAATGGATTTTTCCTGTCACTTTCATAAAAAGAATCCTTCAAATATTCAAAAACAAAATTCTGAACTCCGGCATAGATTTGGACAGTCACAAAATCATCCTCAATACTGTAATCCACTTCAAGCGGAAAATGGGATATGCCGGCCTTTTGCAAATAAGTAAAGTATGAGACGGCATTGATAAAAAAGTTTCTCACAGCAATAATGTTAAACCCGTTCTCCAGAACATCAGCAGTCAAAATATCGGTATAATGACCTACATCAAGATGGCCGGTAATCTTCATGCACTCTGTTCTGGCAAGAAGCTGTTCATACGCTGCTTCAATGTAAATCGACGAATCTTTATCAAAAAGGCGTTTTACCATCACCTGAACGGCCGGAATGGCCAGAATTTTTTCGTAAAACCATCCCCTTCCATTGTTAAAGAAGAAATCAAATTTATTTTCAACGCTGGAAAGGGAAATCACCTTTATATTATTTTCCACAACAAAATATTCTTTGGCAATTTCCGCATAGGAACCTTTGTTCCCTCTGACGAGAATAAATGAGATTTCCTGAACCTCAATCTCCTCTTCTGGTGTCACAACATTGCACCCCGCTTCCACAAGAACGGATTTCAGCTCTTCTGAAAGATCTCCCGCAAGATTAAGTACAAACTTCGTTGGAACATCTTCCTCTAAAGCTTCCACCAATTCTTCGTGGTTTTCTTGAATGTTGTCATCATTCTTTTCATCCATTCAATCTTCTCTTACGCACTTTCCTTCAATAATTCGTGCAAATCTTCATCATATTCAATCGCTTCAGATTCCTCAGGATTTTCATTCTCCTGCTGTTTTGAACATTCAAATATATTTTCAAAAACGCTCCTTATCCTTGCTGAAAAGATTTCATTTTCATCTTCATCCATTGCAGCAATGATATTCTTTAAATATTTTTTCCCGTCACCGAATACAAATTCCAATTTGAATGAAATGGCTTGATTTACCGATATGAACAGGGTTTCCAAATCCGAGAGCTCACTTTCATAAATCCCCTCGGGAAAACCACTCCCGTCCATTCTCTCATGATGTTTTTCAATCAATGAAACCATCTCCTCTGAATGAAAATATTTTTTACAATCTTCCAGAACAAGTCTGGCACTTTTATCCGGATGTTCAAAAAACATATTGTGTTCCGCCATCTTATCGCCTTTAAATTCGAGCCACTCCCTGCCATTCCCTGAACTTTTTCTCTCCATTTCCAATGCACGAATTAAATCAAAAGCATACCCGTCTACGTGCATAAAATAGTCAACCAAAAATGGAAGATTATAAATATCGCACAAGAGCTTGTCGTCCATGTATCCCATATTGATTGCAAAAATTACGTTAAGTATCCCCATCAACGCCGAACGCGTAAAAAATTCCGTATTTCCACTGACAAGTTTTTCAGCAAATTCATCTTCAAAAGCAAAAAATACCTTCTCCCCCAGAATTATCAGATCAATAAGACTTCCTTCCTTTTCTCCACTCCAAAAAACATCATTCAGCCAATCAATAAATTCTGTCCGAGAAGAAGCTCTTTCCTTGATGGAACGTCCTTTTCTCATTCCTTCAAGAATGGAAATACCATCGTTCAAATAATCCTCATTAATAATCCTATCAAGCATCAGTGACATATTTCCGCTTGTAAATTTTTGTATAAATTCACGATCAATGTAATCCCCAACAGTCAAAAGACGAACCAGTTTGCCATTCATCTTCACCCAATACACATCTCCAGGAGCAAAACGATATTTTGCCAATTCTCCATGCGAGATTTCAACTTCCTTACCGGCCATTTTTTGTTCCAAGGTTTCAGACATATAGCAATCCTTGTCATCTCTTTATCGGATAAAAGCGGTGAAAGCTTAATAATATCAATAAAATAACTATATGCCTGGGGACTCAGAATATCTGTTACCAAGGAAACTTCATTACAAAAATTTTATGTATGATTTACAGGCCGATTGCCTCATATTCCCCGTCTTGGTTAAAATGGAATTACGCCAATAATTACCAAATCTTAACTAAACCAAGAACGAAAAACTCAACTTTGGCCTAAATACCTCCCAAATCACTGGCCATCATCGCAAAAGCTTGATCAGAATGCTCCACTCTAATCAACAGATACAAAATACTGCCTGGCTTTATTAAAAATGCTTCTTGCTTTGATCTTTTTCATAAATTGCCATCGAGGCTTGGAACGTTTTTAATTTGGCAGATCAATTGATGAAATATACAGTAATTGCATGAAATGCATAACCATCATAGTCCTAGTCTTGCTTCTGTCTGCATGTTCCCAAAAATCCGAAGATAATGCTACTTCCAGAATAATTATCTCTTTTAAAAACTGGCCGAAGGCCAACCAACTTTTAAAAAGTGTCAGCGATCCCGCATCCAGCAGTGAGTTTAATTGTCTGGGCGTTCTTATTACCTATCCCGACAGCACTTCGGATTCTTCCTGCGAGAACACAAGTTCCATCGTAGTAACCAAGCCTGATTTAGCCTTGGGTACGGTAACCGGGGGAAGTGAGTTGCAGGCCACAATCAAAACCTTGCCAGATGTAAAATTTGAGGTGGTCGGTTTTGTATCAAATGTAGCATGTCCCTATCTTACAAATTCACTCAACATTCCCTCTACCGATATATCAAATCTATATATTCTGGGGAGTACGGTTCAAACCATGATTCCAGGGGAGAATGTTGTTGATATTGTAGCCTCGTTCACTGGAAGTACCAAACTCGATAGTTGTTCAGGTTCTCTTTTTCCATGGGTGGAAGTTCAATCTGCTGCTCCGTCAATAACACTCCACGATCCGGCGAGTTCACCAGGAAACGACGCTACTCCGACATTTGAAGTCACAGACATCACTATTGGTGCCACTATCGCAATTTATACCGACGCCAGTTGTACCACTTTGAAAGGTTCAAAGGTCGCCACAGCAGTTACTGATTACGTCACCTCTTCAACTATCGCCGAAGGCTCATACACCTTCTATGCAAACTCCACTGATACTTACGGAAATATCTCCGATTGTTCAGTAGCGGGTGCGAATTATATTCTCGATATTACTGGACCTGCAATTCCTACGTCGCTGACACTTATTGATCCGGCATCATCGCCAGCTAACGATACAACTCCTGAAATACTGGTAAGTAACGTAGAGGCCGGTAATACAGTATTTCTGTATACCGATTCAACCTGTACCGCAACAGTACAAAGTGGTGTGGCAACAAGTACGACAATAAGCCTGACAACGCTAGCGTTAACAGAAGGCAGTTATACATTCTACGCAAACTCGACAGATACGGCAGGTAATTTGTCAGCTTGTTCATCTGCAAGTGTATCCTA
>JAGLPP010000017.1 GCA_023137315.1 Bacteriovoracaceae bacterium | reverse complement strand
CACATTTGTGTAATTCTTTTCATTACTGTTTTTACAATGTTAAAAAAAATTTCTCCACAATGTGGAAAACACCTGAATAATGTTGTCAGATTTTGCTTGTTTTGCACGTTGCGCAAGCACATGATCGCACCATGTTGATATCTGTGTTGATAAAAATTTTTAAAGAAAATTAATCACGACACCTTAAAATAATATGCGCACCTGTTTGACATGAAAATCATTTTTATCCATATAAATAGTTTTTGCGTCATTCTCAATTGTTTGAAATCATGGTGTTTTTTAGTTATTAACTTATTAACACGGTATATATGTATAATAGTATTTAAATATATACATATATATACCAATTATTTTATCTGAATTGTCACTTGATTAAAAGATTTCATAATTATAAAAGAGTCTAAACATCAAAAGGAACAACCAAATGCGCCTTCAAGTTCAAGCAGATCTACTAAAAGATGCTCTATCAAGACTTTTGCCTATCGTTGATAAAAGAAGTGCAAGACCCATACTTGGCAATATTCTATTGATTGCTAAAAATAATCAACTTGAGCTTTCTGCAACAGATTTGGAAATTTCAGCCAAATCAATTGTTACAGCAAGTGTTGAAAACGAAGGCTCCTTTTGTGTAAATGCTCAAAATATATCAGACATTCTTAGAGAGCTTTCGGGAATATCAATTATTAATTTAGAGATGGATTCGGAAAATAATATTATTAGAATATTTTTTGAAGATATTCACTTTTCCCTGATTGGTTTTTCAAATAGCGAGTACCCTCAGTTGTTTTTTAACAAAAACAAAGATTCGTTTTGTATTACATCGGCAAATATGTTGGATTTTATAAGTAAAACATCACACGCCATATCCACAGATGAAACAAGACTTTTTCTTAACGGACTTTATCTCCAGCAAATGGACTGCAAATTGCGGGTTGTCGCAACTGATGGATACCGTCTTTCATTGGTGGATTATGAATTTGAAAAGGAAAATATTGATTACTTGAATAATGGTATTATTATTCCCAAAAAAGGAGTAACGGAACTTAAAAGAATGGCTGAAGCTTATCCAGAAAAAGAAATTTTGCTTTCCGTGGATGAATCATTTATCTATGCAAGCATGGATAACAAGGAATTTTTATCAGTAAGACTTATAGCTAGAGAATATCCAAAATACCAAACAGTAATTCCATCCAAGGTGGCATTTACTGTTGTTGTTGACAGGAATCTTTTCTTAAACGCATTACGAAGAGTAAGGATTATGTCAAACGAGAAAACGAGCGGTATAAAAGTACAACTCTCCAAAAACGAGATACAGATAAGAGCAAATCACCCATCACTCGGTAAGGCCTTCGAAAGAATGCCTGTTGATTACAATGGCAATGAAATGGAACTGGGATTAAATGCGAAATTTTTAATAGATATTCTTTTAACCATGGATGAAGGAGATATTCTTCTTGAATTAAACAATGAATTCGGCCCCGTTTTGGTGAAGTCCTATAATGCTCCAAATTGCCTTGGTTTGATTATGCCTCTAAAAATCTAGGTCTGCGAATGTATCGTTTCTGTATTGAGAAGCTTCAAGTTACAAACTTTAGAAATCTTTATCCTGATATTGTAGATTTTTCTTCGGGAATAAATTGTATTTTCGGAGAAAATGGAAACGGGAAAACGAATATTCTCGAAGCAATCTATGTGATGATATACAGAAAATCTTTCAGAAAAAATTCAAACTTTTCGCAATTTTTGAGTATTGATTCCGAGCAAAGCGAAATCCTTCTATCTTCCATATTGTCCAAAAGTGATGATGACAGGTACTCATATTCAGCAAAAATAAAATCGGACTCATCTTTTTGGTACATTAACGATATGCAAACAAAAAAACGTCTGGATATTGCAGCCGTTTTTATAAACCCATTTGACTCGTACAATTTTTTTAACAGCAATGCCTTTAGGAGGAAATGGTTTGATGATCATATTGGCAACCTGGACATTGATTACAAAAAAACCCTTAAAAAATATAATATGTCACTTCGTTTTCGTAATACATTGCTATCCAGAAAACCAACCAAGTATGAGGAGCAGATTTGCGCAATAGATTTGCAGTTGGCAAAATATTCAGTATCGATTATTCGCAAAAGAAAGAAATTTCTAAACGACATAAAGGAGCACTGCAGAAAATCATTCAAACAAATATTCTCTGAAGAACATGAGTTGGAAATTTATATGGACACAAAATTTGCGGATAACACAGAGGCACAGATTGCTGAAATCATGCGCAGCAATATAGAAAAAGATAAAATTTTGGGCCACACAAGTCTCGGCGTTCACAAGGATGACTACTTGCCGCATTTTGATGGCCTTAGTTCTCTGGATTATTGTTCTTTGGGGCAACAGAAAATGAGTTATTTAAGCCTCTTATTTGCCTATATTGAGCTCTTTAGGTATAACTTCAACACATACCCCATAGTTCTGATTGATGATGTGTCTGGAGAGCTTGATAAGTATCGCTGGCGCAACTTGATTGACTACTTAAAGAAATGTGATTTCCAGGTCCTTATTACGACTGCCAACGAGGGATTTGGAAAAGAATTGGAAAAAATTGATAATGCAGTCAAAATCTGTGTTAACAGCGGAAAGATAGATAGAATTTAGAGTTCGAGATGTCAGCTAACAAGGAGTACCTTTGCAAGATCCACATGAAACAATTTCACGTGTAAGTAATGCTTATACTGCAGATAAAATTAAAGTTCTTGAAGGACTTGAGGCCGTAAGAAAAAGACCTGGAATGTATATTGGCGATACAGGAAACAGGGGACTTCATCACTGTGTTTACGAGATTGTTGATAATGCCGTTGATGAAGCATTGGCCGGGTTTTGTTCAGAAATAAAGGTTGTAATTCATGTTGATAATTCTATAAGTATCATAGATGACGGCAGGGGGGTGCCAACGGGTATACATCCAATTGAAAAAGTATCTGCTGCTGAACTTGTTTATACCAAGTTACACGCAGGGGGTAAGTTTAACGACGAAGAAGGTGCTTATAAGGTTTCAGGGGGTCTTCATGGCGTAGGGGCGGCAGTGGTTAACGCTCTTTCAAAGTGGGTTAGGGTTGTTGTTAAACAAAATGGAAAATTGCACAAACTTAATTTTATCGACGGAAACCCCGAGGAACCTCTTAAGATTGTAGGTGAGCTGGATGATCCAAGTGATACAGGAACTTCTGTTACGTTCAAGCCGAATAATGAGATTTTTGAAGTTCACGAATTTAATTACGATACCATTACAAAAAGATTTCGCGAAATGGCTTTTTTAAACAAAGGTCTAAAAATTACTCTTAAAGATGAAAGAACGGAGAAAAAAGAAACTTTTCATTATGAGGGGGGGGTTGAAGAATTTGTTAAATATTTGAATCGTGCCAAAAACCCAATTCACAAGAAAGTTATATATCTTAATACAACAAGGGATGAGTATGAAGTTGAAGTGGCCATGCAATGGACGGATTCATACAGTGAGGTTATATCGAGTTACGCCAATAATATCGCCACCCCAGAGGGAGGGACTCATGTTTCGGGGTTCAAAACGGCGCTTACCAGGGTAATGAATGCCAATGCCAAGGAAAATAATCTTCTCAAGAATGTAAAAATCAACCTTACCGGTGATGACATGAGAGAGGGGGTGACATCAATTATTTCTGTTAAATTGCGAGAGCCTCAGTTCGAAGGACAGACAAAATCAAAACTGGGTAATTCAGAGATTGAAGGTATTGTTAATTCAATGGTTGGGGAAAAATTAAAGATTTTTCTTGAAGAAAACCCGAATACCGCAAAAACAATTATAAAGAAATCTGTTGATGCAGCAGCAGCAAGAGAAGCTGCCAGAAGGGCAAGGGAGTTAACACGAAGAAAGACAGTTCTTGAATTTAGTGGATTGCCAGGCAAGATGGCTGATTGTCAGGTTAGAGATCCATCCAGATGTGAACTCTATATTGTTGAGGGTGATTCGGCGGGTGGTTCTGCGAAACAGGGAAGAGACAGAAGGGTGCAAGCGGTGCTTCCACTCAAGGGTAAGATTTTAAATGTTGAGAAGGCCCGATATGATAAAATGCTCGAGCATAACGAAATTAAAATGTTGGTTCAGGCAATGGGGACTGGAATTGGCAAACAAGGTTTTGATATAAAAAAACTTCGTTATCACAAAATTATTATCATGACAGATGCAGATGTTGATGGTGCCCATATTCGAACCTTGATACTGACACTCTTTTACAGACAGTTTCCCGAACTAATAGAAAAAGGATATATATACATAGCTCAACCCCCCCTTTACAGATTTAAAAAAGGCAAGGCGGAAAAGTATTTAAAAGATGAAAAAGAACTCGAATTCTTTTTGATAAAAAATGCCTTGAGCGGAGAGAGTGTTAGCATTGATGGTGAAAAAATAGAAAATAAAAAAATAGAATTTCTGATAAATAAATACCAAGCATATCAAAAAAATCTGAAATCATATAATGTTCATTTTGATTCACAGTTGCTGAATAAAATAATAATGGATGGTAGAATCAACAACGATATTCTAAAAGACAGAATCAAGCTTGATGTTGAAATACAAAGACTAACGGATTATTTTTCAGAAATAGAATCGCGTACATTGAAAAACTATAGATTTGAAATAATGGAAGATCCTGAACAACAATCACATGTTGTAAAAGTGGTTGTAAAGACATCTGCCAAAACAAAGCGGTTTAAGTTGAACTCCTATTTTCTTGAATCCTCAGAGTTTGCCGATCTTGTAAATAATTTTGACGGCATAAAACGCTATATTTCATCAAAAATTATGTTGATTAACGATAAAAATGTAAAAAAAGAATATCTGTCGCTTCAACAATTTGCTGATGGAGTTATTCAGGACGGTCGTCAAGGTGCCTATATACAAAGGTATAAGGGGCTTGGAGAAATGAATCCTGAGCAACTTTGGGAAACAACAATGGATCCAAAGAACAGAACATTACTTCAAATAAAAGTAGAGGATACAATTGAAGCAGACGAGGTTTTTTCTGTTTTGATGGGAGATCAAGTTGAACCACGACGTGAGTTTGTGGAAAAGAATGCACTAAATGTGAGAAACTTGGATATATAGCAAACAAGGTTAAGAATGACTGACGAAACAAATGATACTACGAAAGAAATAGATAATGTCGTACCGTTGATGATTCAAGACGAGATGAGGGGGTGTTATCTCGATTATGCCATGTCTGTAATTATTGGCAGGGCGCTCCCCGACGTACGAGATGGACTGAAGCCGGTACATCGTCGAATATTATATGCCATGAGAACACTTGGTAATTATCACAATAAACCATTTTTAAAATCAGCCCGTGTTGTTGGTGATGTTATCGGTAAATATCATCCGCACGGTGATTCAGCTGTATACGGTACCATTGTAAGAATGGCACAAAACTTTTCTCTTCGTTATCCGCTCGTTGACGGACAGGGAAATTTTGGTTCAGTGGACGGGGATGCAGCGGCTGCTCCGAGGTATACAGAAATACGAATGAAAAAGTTTTCTGAAGAGATACTAAAGGATCTGGATAAGGAAACTGTTGACTGGCAACCAAATTATGACGATTCACTTAATGAGCCAACCGTGCTACCTACTCGAATCCCAAATCTTTTGGTGAATGGATCAGCCGGAATTGCTGTGGGAATGGCAACCAATATTCCACCACATAATTTATTCGAAGTGATGAGAGGTCTTTTGCTTCTTATTGACAACAAGGATACAACAATAGAAGAATTGATAAAAGTAATTCCAGGCCCTGATTTTCCAACGGCCGGTGAGATTCACGGTCTGGAAGGTATCAGGTCTGCATATCACACAGGTAAAGGTATTATCCAGGTTCGTGCAAAAACAGAAATTGAAGCTTTTGGTAAAAACAGTGAACGTATTTTGATTACAGAGATTCCGTATCAGGTGAACAAGGCCAAGCTGATTGAAAAGGTGGCGGAACTTGTAAATAAGAAAATAATAACAGGTGTTTCCGACATAAGAGATGAGTCCAATCGTCTTGGTATTCGTATTTGTATTGAGCTTAAAAGAGGTGAAATTGCATCGGTGATCTTAAATCGTCTTTTTAAGCATACACAGCTTCAAGTTTCATTTGGAATAATTTATCTTTCAATTGTAAATGGTACACCAAAGGTTCTTAACCTGAGAGAGCAACTTCAGTGTTTTATAGATCATCGACGTGAGATTGTTATCAGGAGAACGATTTATGAATTGAAGAAGGCGAAAGAGAAGGCCCATATCCTGGAAGGTCTTAAAGTTGCTGTTGATAATATTGACGAGATTGTAGCCTTAATAAAAATGGCAGATGGGCCGGCGCAGGCAAAAGAAGAACTAAAAAACAAGTATTCCTTGTCCGGTATTCAGGCTCAGGCCATATTGGATATGAGATTACAGCGTCTCACGGGACTTGAAAGAGATAAGATCATAAAGGACTACAAGGAAACGATCAAAGAGGTTGAGCGACTGGAAACCATTCTTGGAAAAGAGGAGCTGGTAAAAAAAATTATAACAGATGAGTTTAAGGAGATTGTTGATAATTATGGTGATGAGCGAAGAACAAGAATTGTTGCAAAAACCAAGGAGATCAGGCTTAAGGATTTAATAAGAAACGAACAAGTCATGGTGACAATCACCCACAAGGGATATATTAATCGAATGGCCGAAGATACATATAAAACACAAAAGCGCGGTGGTTCAGGTGTAAAGGGTGCAAGCGGTCTGGACGATGATTTTTATACAGATATTTTTGCAGCAAATACACATGATAATATCTTGTTTTTTACATCACGCGGACAGGTTTTCTTGAAAAAAGTGTATGATATTCCCGAGGGGTCCAGAACAGCTCGTGGCAGAAATTTGGCAAACCTTCTTCCAATCTCAGCGAGTGAGAAGATTAAGGAAATTATTACAATTAAAGACGGTGAAAGTTGGGAAGAAAAATTTCTGATGTTTGCAACAGAGAAAGGAGTGGTAAAAAAGACTCCACTGGTTGAATATCAAAAAATTAAACAATCCGGACTTAGGGCGATTAAAATTGTAGATGGGGATGCATTGTTAAGTGTAAGGGTTACGGATGGCTCAAAGGATGTTTTATTATGTTCAACATCGGGAAAGATTATTAGATTCTCAGAAAGCGATTGTCGTTCCATGGGGCGCATATCACAAGGTGTAAAGGGGATTACCCTGACAAGTTCCGAGCAGATTATTGGTTTGGAGATAATAGATGATTTGGTTGAAATTTTTTCAATAACCCAAAATGGATATGGAAAAAGAACCATGGTTTCTCAATATAGAAAACAAAGCCGTGGTGGGAAAGGTATACTTGCAATGAAGCTAACGGAGAAGGTTGGTGATATTGTTTCCATTAAACCGGTATTAAACAGTGATGACTTGGTGATAATTACAGATAAGGGTCAGGTTGTTAGAACAAAAATGTCGGGAATTTCGCTGCTGGGTAGAGCAACTCAAGGGGTTAGAATAATAAGACTAAAACCGGGAGAAGGGGTTGTGGCCGTAGAGAACATTGTTGATCCTGACGAATAACAGGTGTTTTTTTGCGATACATCTTTTTTATAACATTGATTTTTTTTAGTGCCTGCGATTTTACGCCAAGGATTCAAAAAGAAATACTGGTTGCCCAAAATAATATATCAAAACAAAAATTCCAGAAGGCAATAAGAAAGTACGAGGAAGTTTTAAATGACGACTGTCCGCAAGAGATAAGAATTAAAATTTATTATCAATTGGGACAACTTTATTCGATTCATCTGTTTAATAACTTAAAAGCAATATCTTACTTTAGAAAAGTAAAAAACGAATCAGATGATCCAAAATGGTTGTGTAAAAGTGAAGAAAGAATTGCCGAAATTAATTTTTCGTATTTGGCAAACTATAAGGGAAGTATTGAAAGCTATCGCAAACTAACCAGGTTCGTTCCAAGTTTGCAAAATCATGAGTTTTATGAGTACAGACTTGGACTTTCTTATAAAAGAATTAGTCGTTTCGACAAATCACAAGATATTTTTCGCTCAATTCTTAAAAAGCCCAAGCATAAGTACTATGTTCATGCATTTTATGAAATGGGAATTATTAATTTTAAAAAAGAAAATTGGGAGAAGGCAGTAAAATACTGGATATTGTATATTAGAAAAGAAAAAAGAAGAGACAACATTGTTCGCACAAAGTTTCTCATGGCAAATGCTTATGAAACCATGGAGAATCTTAAGCAGGCTTATGATTTATACTACTCCCTGTTGGGGGAGTATCCAAATACTGAAGTTGTAAAAAATCGATTAAATTCAATTTATGAGAGAAAAATTGCAAGAAGACGGTAATAAAAATGTTTGGCGAAAAAAAGTGGCAAAAAAGTCTTGCTTTGGCGTTGAGCCTGCCTTCGACAATAATTTTTACTGTTTGGCTGGTTACACAAATGATCAAAAAGGATATAATAGGATCTGGGTTGGGTGCATTTATCATAGTATTTACAATAGTCGACGCACTGGGTTTGATGGTTTGGTATGCATATAAGGAAAAGAATAAATCTTAAACTTTACGGTCTTTTGAGCCTGTTATTGCTGGCAACTTGTCTGATTATTGCAAAAACACCAAAAGTTATAGCCGTTATTGCCGCATTTCATCTGTTGATAATTTTTACCCAGGTGCTATGGGTCTATATTGGAAATTTATTATTTTCAATGATCCATAATGGTGGGAGTAAGTGGATTTTTGTTATTAAAATTATTGTAGTCTTCATTTTTAAAACAGCATTGTTGTTATTTGCCCTGTATGAAAGTGTGCAGCTTGTTGGAAATTGGGCAATTATATGTTTGGGGGATTATCTTGTTCATGTTTTTGTGTTTGTTTTATCAATGAAAAGAAAAAAAAATAAGGGCCAATGAAAAAGATTGTACTGTGCATGTTTTTTTCTCAAAAACTGTATGCCAGCGAAGGGGTAACGTGGTATTCCCTGGTCAAGGAACAAGTGGCATTACCGGAACACGTAGTAACCTGTTTTTTGGTTGGTCTGTTGTTAACTTGTTTTGGTCTTGTCTACAGATATAAGTTATTCAAAAATAAGAATGTTGTTTATCCCGATAGAGCAATAACATTTAGAAACATAGTGGATATTTATGGAAAATTTATCATGTCGCAGGCAATTGCTATTCTTGGAGAAGACCGGGCAAAAAAATATTTTTCATTTATAGCAACAATATTTATTCTTATTCTGTTGTCGAATCTTGTAGGCCTTGTTCCGGGTTTTTTGCCGCCAACAGAACATGTTAGTACTACGTTGGCACTTGGATTATTTTCTTTCATTTATTACAACTACAAGGGAGTCAGGGCAAATGGAGTTGTTAACTATCTTAAGCATTTTGCCGGCCCAATGTGGTATTTGGCGATATTAATATTTCCAATAGAGTTGATTTCTCATTGTTTCAGGCCGATAACCCTGGCCCTGAGGTTGAGGGGAAACATAATGGGAGACCATCTTGTTCTTTCCACTTTCTATAGTATGACTCCATGGATTATACCAATTTTTTTCCTCACGTTTGGAATTTTGGTCAGTATTGTACAGGCATATGTGTTTACAATACTTTCCATGGTTTATATTAGTCTTGCTACTTCACATGATTAAAGTGATAATATTTATGATATTTATAAAATTGCGGAGAGATTAAATGAGAAAATTATTTTTGTTATTCCTTGTAATGGTGGCATCATTGATGACTGGACTGGTTTGGGCGTCGGATTCAATTGCTGGTGGTGAAATTACTGGAAATATTACTCAAGTAAAATACTGTATGTATTTTTTGTGTGTTGCTGTGGCAGCTATTTTTGGAACAAAGGCGCAATCCAAAACGGCAATTGTGGCCCTTGAGGGGATTGCCAGAAATCCTGCTGCATCGGAAAAAATATTTGTTCCATTAATTCTTTCTCTGGCACTTATTGAGTCGTTGATTATTTTTACTTTCTCTACGATTTTTGTCATTAAATAGTTACCTGAAGATAGATAGATCAACATTCATTTTATAAAGTATAATTCCTGCAGCACAGGCAGCATTAATTGAACTTACGTTTTGTAGTACGGGAATTCTTACAAAATCATCACAGATTTTAGCGATTTCAGGAGCAATACCATTTCCTTCACTTCCAATTATTACTGCGCAATTTTTAATAAAGGTGTGGTCATGAATATTTTTTGCAATTACTTTTCCCGTGGTTCCCGTAATTTTAATGTTTTGTTTTTTCATGTTATTAATTGTTTTTTCAAGATTTTCGGTGCTGTGAATATTCATATAAAAGACATTTCCCATGGAAACACGAATACATCTTCGATGCCAGGGGTTACATGTCGTGGTATCCACTATGATTGAATTGATTCCAAAGGCTCTGGCATTTCGAATAATTGTTCCAACGTTTTCAAGTTGTGTAAGGCCGTTAAGCACAAGTACGGGAAAGGTAATTTCATTTATCGGCGTATTTTGCGGTCTGTTTGCGAGCATCATTGCGCCCTGGTGAACATTATATCCGACGATTTGTTTCATTATTTTTTTATCAGTCAGAAAAATTTTGCTTATATGCGCGATTCTTTGCTCAATAAGATAGCGGTGTTTTTCAAAAAAATTATGAGTCAAAAAGGCTTTGATAATTTCAATGTCTGTTTCAAGAAGCTTTAAGACAACTTTTTCAGATTCAACAATTATTTGATCTTCATTTTTTAATATATTATCTCGAAGGGATCTGAATATTTGTATTTCCGGATGATCTATTTCATTGACTTCAATCATTTATTTGAATCCATAACTTGTTTTAAGTAAACCGCCGTATGGGAATTGAAATTTTTGATAATTTCTTCAGGGGTTCCTGTCGCAACCACCTTGCCTCCATCATTGCCTCCATCCGGGCCAAGGTCAATAATATAATCAGCACATTTGATAACATCAAGATTGTGTTCTATGACCAGGACAGAATTTCCCTTGTTTACGAGATCGTTCAGGGCACCAAGCAGAATTTTGATATCATCAATATGAAGACCGGTGGTTGGTTCATCCAAAACATAGAGACAATGTCCTTTTTTGGATTTTGAAAGTTCCCTGGAAAGTTTTAATCTCTGGGCCTCCCCTCCAGACAGTGTTGTAGCCGATTGACCTAGCTTAATATAGCCCAATCCAACACTGACAAGGGTGGTTATAATTCTATTAATGCGTTTATGGTTTTTAAAGAACTCACATGCTTCATTAATTGTCATGTCAAGGACATCGGCAATATTTTTTTTCTTGTAAAGAATTGAAAGCGTTTCCTGGTTATATCTTGTACCGTCACATTCACTGCAGGTAATATATATGTCTGGTAAAAAATGCATTTCAATTTTTTTAACACCATTTCCCTCACACTCCTCACATCTTCCACCTTTGACATTAAAACTGAATCTTCCGGGTTTATATCCTCTTGTTTTCGCTTCCACTGTTTGTGCAAAGATACTACGAATATCATCAAATAAATTACAATATGTTGCAGGATTGGAGTGGGGGGTCCGACCAATAGGGGATTGATCCATTTCAGCGATTGAGTTTATTTGATCAATGCCTGTTATTGAGTGGTAATTACTTGTAAAAAAAGTTTCACTTTTTGAAAGATTTTTTTTAATGGCAGGAACCAGTATTTCATGAAGGAGTGTTGACTTGCCAGAACCACTTACGCCGGTAATACAAACCAGTCCTTCTAGCGGAATTTCCACATTGAGATCAACAATATTATTGCATGTTGCTTTTTTTAAAAATATTTTTTTATTTAAATCTCTGTAAGATTGTGGAATTGGGATTATCTTTTTTTTGCTTAAATATAATCCGGTTAATGAATTTTCATCATTAGTGATAAATTGTTTGTTTCCCTGGGATGTAATCTGGCCGCCGTGTATCCCGGCAGCCGGGCCCATGTCAATGATACAGTCTGCGCTGTTGATTGTATCGTGATCATGTTCAATAACCAGTACTGTATTGCCAAGATCACGCAAATCAACAAATGTTTTTATAAGATTATTATTGTCTTTTTGGTGCAGACCAATACTTGGTTCATCAAGAACGTAAAGAACACCGCTAAGGGCTGAACCCATTTGTGTTGCGAGGCTAAGTCTTTGGTTTTCTCCTCCCGAGAGACTATTGGCATTTCTAAGAAGATTTAAATAGTCCAGTCCCACTTTGACAAGGAAGTTTAAGCGGTTGGTGATTTCTTTTATTAATTTTTCTGATATTTTCTTTTTTTCATGAGGAAGGTCAAGTCCAAGAAAAAAATGGTGCAGATCTGAAATATTAAACTCACTCAGTTCCATGATGTTTTTATTGTGTATCCTTGTTGAAAGAGCAATAGGGTTCAATCGATACCCCATGCATTCACTGCAAGTCTGCACGGTCATGTATTGTTCAAGTTCCTTTTTGGTTCTTTTTGATGTGGTTTCATTGTATTTATTGTTCAGCCAGCCAACAATACCTGGAAACTTCTTGTTGAAATTAAAATTTGTATTTTGCGATTTAAACGAGAAATTATATTTTTTATCGGAGCCTTGAAATATTAATTCAAGAGTTGATTCTGGAAATGAATTGAGTGGGGCATTGATGTTAAGGCCTTCTTGCTCAAAAACATTAATCAACATTTTGTAGATAAATGAATTCTTTTGCGATACTGGTTTAATTGCACCTTCAAAAATGGAAAGACTTGGGTCTGTTATCATAAGATTTTTATCCAGACCTTGTTTTTTTCCGAGGCCATTACATGAATGACATGCTCCAATTGGCGAATTAAAAGAAAAGAGCTTTGGTGTCAGTGGTGGGTATTCCTTCATGGTTTCCGGGGAAATGTTTTTTTCACTGAAAACAACAGGTTTGTTGTTGTCGGCAATGACATATATTGTTCCGTTGCCAATCTGTAATCCATATTCGACAGAATCAAAGATTCGTTTTGATATGTTTGGCTTTACGATTATTCGATCAACAACAATTTCAAAAGTTTCAATATCTTGCAAGGTGTCTATTTCATCAAGCATGAATATTTCGTTTTTTATGCGACCCTTTGTAAATCCCATGCTCAAATATTTTGAAATAATATTCTTGCTGTTTGTTTGTTTTGTGATTTTAATTGGTGCAAGAATTTGAATTTTTGTTTTTTCCGGATATTTTTCCAATATTCGCATAATACGGGTTGGAGAATAATTTTTTATTTCAACTCCGGTGTCAACACAATAAAGAGTTCCGATTCTGGCAAATAGAATCCTTAAATAGTCGTATATTTCAGTTATCGTACCGACTGTCGATCTTGGGTTAGTAACAGTGGATTTTTGTTCTATGGCAATGGATGGAGACAAGCCGTCAATTGAATCAACATCGGGTGGTTGTAGTTGTCCAAGAAATTGTCTGGCATATGATGGAAGGGATTCAATATATCTTCTTTGTCCCTCAACATATATTGTGTCGAATGCAAGAGATGATTTTCCTGATCCAGATGGCCCAGTTATAACTGTAAATGTATTTTTGGGAATTCGAACATTGATATTTTTTAAATTATGTTCACGGGCACCACTTACAATTATTTCATTTATCATGGCTTATCCCCACTTCGCCATTTAAAAAAATTTCACATAGTGTTTGTTTTGTTCCCTTTGATACCACAAGGATATTATCTTTGTGGTTGCTTCGTAGAAGAGAACATTTTGGATACGCTCTTTGGCATTATTAAAAAGCTCCGATTCAACAAGATCTTTTTTCTTAATAAAAAAGACATGAAATTGATTACCTATTTTGATAAGTTTGGTAAATGATCCCTCATCGGTATGCTTAAGAATGTTTTTCATGTTGGAAGTCAAACCATCTTCGCTGATTCTCTCTATGAGGTTGGTTTTAACATTGCGATATTTATGGGGAAGAATTCCGTCCGTTTGAAAGCGGGTTAAGACCATTTTTAAATTTTTTCTCAGGGAGGCTCCGAGTTCCTTTTCATTTATATAAAAATCGACAAGAGTATACTTAAAAGAAAGAGTCTTGTTGTTGATATTTTCCCGATAAAATCTATTCCTTACCTCCTGTTCAGTAATGGAAATTAATGGTCTGATGATTCTTGTGTTAAAAATATTAAATTCCAGGGTCTCTCTTATTAATTCAAAATATTCATCAAAGGTAAGATTGTTTGAGTTTAGAAAATCGAGAAGATAATCACGATTGACACCAAGGTTACGCTCAGTTTCCTTGATTTGCATTTCAACTTGTTCATCGTTGATAACATATCCGATCTCGGAAAGTTTTTCCCGAATCAAAAATCTTTCGACTAATATTTTTGCAATTTCCACATCTGTGTACTTATCTTTCTGATATATTACGTTTGAAATCTTCTTTCTGGCATATAGGTTGCTTTGAATCCTCTTTAATTGAGACAATGTAATAATATTTTCGTCAATAACTGCCGCAATTTTATCTAAAAGACGTGAATTGACCGGAAGTGATAAAAATACAAATGAGATTAAAATAAATATTTTCACAAATATAAATCCCTGTGAAGGTTTAGACCAGGGAACTATAACATAATCCAATCGTAAGAGCTATTTTAGATACTTATCAATAACGGTGATAGTGGATTTTTTTCGCAGTTTTTTGAAATATCCAGTAATGATTTTATCTCGCTTTATGTCATAAACTATTTTTTTATAGAGAGGTTGGTCAATTTGATTATAATTTTTTTTGGCAAGTATTTTAACTATATGATAACCGAATTGGGTTTTCACCGGCTTGCTTATAAAATTAACAGGTTTGTTTTTAATAGCTTTAAAATATTCAGGAGCTAGTCGTGTAGCAGGTTGAAATCCTATGTCTCCACCATTTGGGGCTGCGCTTGTCTGCGTAAACTTGTTTGCCAACTCTGGAAATTTTGACTGATCTTTTTCAAGTTCCCTGTATATTTTCAATAATTGGGTTAAGGCAGAATCACGTTGATTTTCACTTGCCTCCACTGGAACTCTCATTAGAATGTGAGCTGTTCTGTATTCGGGATAATTTTTATAATATGTTTGTACATCATAATCGCTTACTTTTATAATATTTAATTGTGGTTCCAAATCCTTTGATACCTGTGCATGGAAAAGAATATCCTCCATTTTTCTACGGACAATTGGATCCTGGTCAAGCTTGTTTTTCTTGGCCCTTTGGATGCCGATTTCTCTGTTAATCAAATCATAAAGCACCTTTCTTTTTGTAATTTTCTTGCCTGAAAGAAATAGAAGATTTTGTTTATAGGTTTGGTCAAAAATATTTTGTAAAATAGGACTCCCGTTGACCGTGGCTACAACACTGTCTTTTTTTGCGGAAAAAGAATTTAATGAGAAAGTTAAAAAAGCTACGATTAATAAAATTTGTTTTTTCATATCAAATCAATCCTGAAGTTAAATTTATTGTCCATTCCTAATACCCATTCTACTATCTATTTCATCAAAGGAAAACTGTCATGAATAATGGCATTAACACGGTAATATTTGCTCAGCAATATTTTTTGAAAACTCAAGAAGATCAGCCGGGCCGACGCTGTTCTTGTGACAGTAGACAACCTTATAATCCCGAGTAAATTGGTATACTTTTGGACGTTTTAAAAATGTTTCAACAATTTTGTTTCTTAATATCGCATCATTATCCAAAATGTTTTTATCAAATGCCATTGAAATAATATTTCCCGCCACCTTTATATTTCTGAGTCCAATGGTTTGAACCTGAATGCGTGTGCGGATAATGGTAAATAAATTTTCAAGCTCTTTGGGTGGTCTGCCGTAAACATCACACATCTCATCAAAAATATTTGTTAATGGTCCGTGTTCCAGGCAATTTGATAATTTTTTGTAGTATTTTAATCTCGCAGATGAATCGCAAATGTAATTGTTGGGAATATATGAAGGATAAGGCGTTGAAATTTCGATGTTTTTGTTGATAATTTTTCGTTCACCCTTTATTTCCCGTATGGCTTCCTGGAGGAGCTCCATATATAGTTCGAGTCCTATCGATTCAATATGACCTGATTGACTGGAACCAAGAATGTCACCGGCACCCCTGAATTCAAGATCACAGGAAGCAAGAGAAAATCCTGCTCCAATCTCCGCATATGTTTGCAGTGCCTTGAGTCTTCTTTCTGCTTCCACCGTTATGTTGTGATATTCTGGAACCATAAAATAGGCGTATGCCTTTCTGTCGGATCTGCCAATTCTTCCGCGCAATTGGTGCAACTGTGCGAGGCCGAAAGTATCAGCACGATTAATAATCATTGTATTTGCATTTGGGATATCCAGCCCTGATTCTATTATTGTTGTACAAAGTAGTACTTGAAATTTTCCTGAATAAAATGCCTCAATTCGTTGTTCGAGGATTTTTTCCGGTAATTGTCCGTGTCCAATGACGATACTGGCGTCAGGTACCAGCTCAGATAATTTTCCGTAAATTATTTCGATATCCTTTACACGATTATGAACAAAGAAGACTTGTCCACCGCGTTGAAGTTCTTTTTTTATTGCTGATTGTATTGTGCTCTCGTCATTTTTAACGATGTAAGTTTTTATGGATTGTCTTTTGGGCGGTGGGGTTTGAATCAGTACCAGGTCTTTTAGACCTAAAAAGGCTAATTGTAGTGTGCGTGGAATTGGAGTTGCTGTTAATGTCATAAAATCAACAGTGGCTTTGTATAATTTTAATTTTTCCTTATGTGAAACACCGAATCGCTGCTCTTCGTCAACAATAACAAGTCCCAGGGATTTGAATATAACAGATTCATGTAGAAGCTTGTGAGTGCCAATGATGACATCTATTTTACCTTCTTTTAAATTCTGTTTAATCTCCTTTATTTGTTTTGCTGACTTGAATCTTGAAATAAACTCAATATTAACAGGAAAGTTTTTAAATCGTTCACAAAAGGATTGATGGTGTTGTAATGCCAGAATGGTTGTTGGCACTAAAACAGCAACCTGTCTGTCATCCAAAATCGCCTTGAATGCGGCCCTCATGGCTATTTCTGTTTTTCCGTATCCAACATCTCCACATACAAGGTAGTCCATGGGAACAGGTTTTTGCATTGATTCTATAATATTATCTATGGCGCTGATCTGATCTGGAGTTTCCGTAAATTGAAAGGCAAGTTCAAATTCCTTGAAAACATGATCAGGAGGGGAAAATGCAAAAGCCGTGTGTGATTGTCTTTCGGCTTGCAACTTAAGAAGGTCAAATGCAAGTTTCTTGGCAGAGTTGCGTGCTTTGTTTTTAAGTTGATTAAATTTGTTTGATCTGAGGCTGGCAGGAGACAGGTTTGCCGTGGTGTCGGCATGTTTTTGAACCAGATTCATCTTGTAAACGGGAACGTAAATTTTGTCGCCTTCGGTATATTCAATAATCAGATAATCAGTATTGCTGGAATCAATAGCAATGGTTTGCAGGCCCCTGTAGATACCTAATCCGTGTTCGCTGTGCATTACATAGTCACCAGGTTTTATTGTAGCCAGGCGTTCTGCGAACAGGTCGATATTTTTTCGGTAATTTGATTTTGATTTAACCTGTTTTCTGCCAAACAGATCACCTTCTGAGATGATTAGAATGTTTTCAAGATCATAATAAAAACCATCAGACAGGTTGAAATTTTTGAAGAAAATACGTTCTCTTAGTGATTGTGGGAATTCGTATAAATCCATCAGATATTCTATTTCAGCCTTTGTTTCCTTTACAAATGTCGCAAATACGATGCTGCCTTTATTCTCAAAATGTGAGCGTAAAAATTCCAACGCATGCTTGATATATTCGTGTTTGCCCAGTGACTGGTTTATGTGTTTTCCAATAAAGTGCGGTGTATTTTCAAATGCAAGATCGATTTTTGAGGCAAGTATTTTATTTATATCAAGATTAATTTCAACAGTATTGGTTAAAATGGATTTATAATTATTCAGAGAATCGGAAAATGTATAAGAGTAAAGCTTTTCAGGAGAAGGCAAAAGAAGACTATTGTCTGGTTCTGTAAGTGAGGTATTAAATTCTTCCCGTAACTTTTCGAGAAGCATTGTGAATATATCCATGTTTTCGTTATGGTTAACAGATGTGATAATCCAGTCATTTGGGTTGAGATAATGCTCAAAACCGGTGGTTTGTTCCATAAAAAGAGAGACAAAATTTGGAAAATCCTCAAATAACTGATTGTGGGATAATTTATTAAAAATTTCCTTTCTTCGTTCAAATTTATTTTTAAACTGTGGTCCGGGAATAGGTATGTATTTTCTCAGGTTTTGTGTAAATTCTTCGGAAGAGAATATATTTGGAGAGACTGCGATATGTATGCGATTAATATTGTCGTTGCGAATACTTTTATTGGTTTCCAGGTCTATGTGATAGATGTGTTCAATCATGTCATCATAATAAATAATTCGAATGGGGCGTCCGGATATGGGATAAATGTCAAAAATTTCACCCTTTGAGCAAAAAGTTCCCGGTTCCTCGGTGGAATTTGTGTGGGCATAGCCAACCCCAACAAGTTTTTTTGATAGTTCTTCGCGGGAAATAATGTCCGAAACAGCAATGTCGAATGCTTTGGAAACAAAAAAATTACACGGTGGCATTTTTAATAGAAAAGCCTCAACAGTCATAATGATTACGTTGCTTGTTTTTTTTTGGGCAAGAATATCCAAAACCTTGAATCTTTGAAGAAGATCACTTTGTGAAGGCAGTATTTTACCGTATGGGGAATTTTCAAGTCCAGGGTAGAAATGTACGTGTTTTTCTGTGGATATTTTTGATAATGATACTTGTATTGATTCAGCCAGTTCGACTGTCGGACACAGGATCAAATGATTTTTTTGGGTTATCCCCAAACCATCCCTTATAAAGTTGTTAAATAGAAAAATCCACTGGGATGGTGTAATGCCATTGATGTTCAGCGGCTCAGTTCCGCTATTAAACCAGTTTTTTATTTTGTGGGTAATGGATAAAAATAAAGTCATTTTTTGAAACAATTATACCAATCGCACTTCACTTTTCAAGTGAAGTCGACCAACCCTTTTTATAGAGGTGAAATATTTTCATAATGGTTGGATTCATGTAGTCTTTAAGTATTATTAAACTGCTTATAATGATGGGTGTATGAAAATTTTTGTTCTTTTTGCCTATGTTGGCGCGGTTCTATGCGTAAGCATGGGGGTCTTGGTCGGTGCTAGGATTCTCTGTTTTCGAAAAAAACAAAGAATCCTTAATAGCTATGAGGGTGGTGTCAAACCATTTGGTGGCGCAAGGCGTCGCTATACCGTTCATAATGCGTATGAATTTATATTGATGATGGTTTTTGTTTCCATGGTCATTTTATTATTACCATGGGGATTGGCGGTGGTTGGTAGCAATACAAGTACTGAGAAAATTGCTTTTTTTTTAATCCTGATTTTAACCACTGTTGTTGCTTATATATTTGCCATCTGGGGTATTCAAACTTTTAAAAATGGTAGCAATAAATGAAACCTGAAATACCTCTCATTATTATAAAGATTCTGGGAACAGTTATTTTGCTTTCATGTTCAGGATTGCTTGTAAATATCGTTATTAATACATGCAATGAATTTTTGGCCAGAAAAAGAGGTTTAATGTCGGGAATTGGGCGATCGCTAAAGAAGATTATTGCAGATTTTTTGAAACTTATATTCAAGGAAAGAACAATATCTCACAATATTAAACCAACTACTCTTTTTGTTGCTGTGGCAATATCCATGATTTTAGCTTTTCTGCCAGGTTCATTATTGCCTTTCGGTGTTGAGATTAATTTATTGCAAGATGTTGGGAACATGGAGGTTTTAACCATAAATCCGGCCATACTATACCTGTTTTTATTTTTGTTTCTTGGGAGTCTGCATAAAATCCTTCCAGAGTGGATAAGCAATAACAAGGTTTCAATGATTGGAATATGGAGGTTTTTGCAAAAACAGGTTTATATTGAATTAGTCATGCTGATAATTTTCTTGTCAGTCTATATAAACAACAGGTCTGGTAATTTACATGAAATTGTTGTCACGCAGACGGGGCAGTTATGGGGGATTATTCCACGTTGGGGTATTTTTGTTCAGCCAGTGGGGGCAATATTGTTTTTCTTTTGTATCCTGGTCAACAACGGATTGTTTCCGTTTGATGACGAAAAAAACGATATATTGAGTGATGGATTTCATGGAGAATGTTTATCTATAAAGTATCTTTTATACAAATTGTCCGCAAATGTTTATCTGGCTACAATGATTTTGGTTTTCATAATGGTTTTTCTTGGTGGTTATGAGACAATTTGGGTGCCGGACCATTCGGAGGTGGTTTTTTATAAAAACATACAGGTATTACGAGCAGCAAGTATGTTGATAAAGCTTTTGATTGCAACGATTGTTGTTTCCATGTCAAAATGGGGACTTGCAAGATTTAAAGTCAGTCAGTTTGTTAATTTTGCCAAATATTATTTATTACCTCTTGCAATATTTGATTTATTGATGTCCACATTTTGTTTGTATTTCAAGGCGGCATTCTGATGGTGGAATTTATATTGGCGGTTATTGTTTTTATTTTTGCTATATTATTTGTTATCAAGCAGGATGCAGTAAAAACAACAATAATTTATTTTTTGATAGTGGGATTCCTGTCATTATACATGATTCGCAATGGATATGAGTTTTTAGCAGTGGTGCAACTGGTGGTAGGGCTTTTTACGAGCATTTGTTTTTTTGTTTTTGGTCACATATTTTACGATTACAAATTATATCAGGATGATTATAAAATAAAAATAAAAACAATAATTTTGGGAATGATCTCCACAATGATTTTCGTAGGAGCAATGTTTATACTTTTTGAGTACAATCGGGAAGTTTTAACAAATACGACAAGCATTGAAAAAAAAGCAGATATATTTATGTTTCTTAACCGTAAAAATTTCTTGCCATTTATAGCGGTAATGTTTTCGATACTGGGTACACTGATATTGACAGTATTTTTAAGGAACGATGCGGAGGAGTCGAGTGATAAGCGTTGAGATGATTGGATTTGCCTTGTTCTTGCTGGTTTTTTGTGTTGCATGGACAGGTTGTTTTTTAAGAAGGGATATATTGTCATGTTTTCAATGTTTACTTTTAAACATGGTTGCAATTGTAATTTTAATTTTACAATTACCGGGAGCCGGCGAAATAAATGTTCAAATATTTGCTTTTTCCATAATACTTTTTCAAATCATATTTGTAATATTGTCCTTGGTTTTTATAATGATTTATTTTCAAAAAGAAAAAACACTGGATATGAAAAATGTAACGGAAGAGGATTAAGTAGATGGAAGGTTGGTATATAGGAATTATTCCGTTTTTGTTATTGATTCCTTT
Source organism: Bacteriovoracaceae bacterium (assembly GCA_023137315.1). Lineage (GTDB taxonomy): Bacteria > Bdellovibrionota > Bacteriovoracia > Bacteriovoracales > Bacteriovoracaceae > JAGLPP01. The sequence goes on along the minus strand of JAGLPP010000017.1, from coordinate 11,232 downwards.
TTTGGTGAATTACTTTATATTCAAGTCAAATAGCCACAAGGCTAAGTGTATGACGATTTTTCTGTTAGCCAGCGCGGTTTTGCTGACTATATTTCAATATAGCAGGGGTGCCAAAACAGAGATTAATATAAATTATTGGGATTGGATAAATATTGAGGGTCTAAAGGTTTATTTTGCCCTCAGGTTTGATGAATTGGCAGTATTTTTTGTCTTGTTTTCAATTGGCGTTGCGATTGTGTCACTGCTGGTAATAAATACAAAACAAGAAAAAAAAGCTGATTCCAGTTTTTATAATTATCTACCTCTTTTGGTTTTTTTTATGACCATGTTTTATCTTGCTGAAAACCTGGTTGTTTTGTTCTGGAGCTGGCAAGGGTTTTGTTTTTGCAATTATGTCATGTGTAAGCCAAAAATATGGGAACCAGGTGCCAACTTCAAAAGAGGTAATAAACTGTTATTTTTAAATCTGGTATTTGATTTCTTTATATTTATTGGTATTGCCGGAATGGCCATTACATTTAAAAATAATTCATTTACAGAGATTTTTCAAATTATTGGCGCAGGTGAAAATACCAGTAATTATTGCTTTTATGCCATTGCTATTGTGGTTGGGATACTCGGAAAAGCAAATTCCTTGCCGGCATTGTTTTGGGGACATGATATTTCCAAGGGCCATCGTGGACACCTGTTTTTTATGAATAGTAGTGCAGGGTATGGTATGGGCATTTTTGCCATAATGAGAATGGCCCCATTATTTGTGGAATATCAAACAATAAGAAATATTATTGTTTGGATACCTGCAATTTCCGCTTTTTTATTTTCATGGATGTTGTTTTATGAAAAGGATTTGAGAAAGATTGCAACATTTTTAATAAACATAGAAATATCATTTTCATTTGTTGCGGCTGGCACAGGACTCTTTGGAACGTCAGTATATCATATGTTTACAATGCTGTTGATAAACCAAATATTTATGATAACGATTTTTAGAATAGGTGCAGATTTCAAAACATTTAACTATAAAAAAATATTTGCTAAAAAAGGTGTGTGCTGGACATTTTGGACAATGGTGTTCGTGTTGTTGTCAATATCCCCCATTCCCGGTTTCCCGTGTTTTTTCAGTGTAAATGAAGTTCTCTGGTCTACCATGGCCCTTGGCAGAGAGGGGGTGTTTTGTTTTGTGTTGTTAACATTGACGAGAGTTATTGTGGTCTTGTCGGTGATGAATATTATTTTACAGATGTTTTTTCACTCACGGACAACCAGTGGTGAAGCAACCATTGTGGAAAGAGTAACCTACAGGACATATTTGACGACGATGGCTTTTATAGTTTTTACGGCCGGGTATCTGGGGATGCCAAAGAGCATGGCCGGAGAATGGGCAGGAATATTTCAAAAATTTATTAACAAACATATTGCAATAAACGATATAAACACATTTGATCTTAAGTTTTGGCAAATTCTGATAATTGGATTCGCCTTTATAGCAATTTTGGTGACACAATATATTTTTCTTTATGGAAAAAGGAACAAAAGATTTATTGAGGTATTAAACCGTAAAACGAGATTATTATCCCACGTTAGCAACATGGAATTCGGGCAGGCGGGAATTGCAAAAAATGTCATTTTTATTCCAATAAGATTTCTCTCTTTTATGCTTGATAAATATATAAATGAAGGTATTGGCCGATTTTTCAAAAAAAATACTGTAAGAATGGCGTCATGGTTTGCAATGTTTGGAAATTTGAAGGGAATGACATTGTCATCAATGATTTTGTTGATTTTAACAAGTGGTACTATAATTATATTAGGGAACGTAATTTTAATTTTATGGAAAACATTTTAGAATATTCACTTCATATTTATTTCTTTTTTCCGATTGCAATAATGCTTTTATTTGGCATTTGGGGGAATGTTCTTGGTGGGATGGTGCATGTTGCAACATCATTAACACATTTGTTTATTACCGGATTAATAATATTTCTACATAAAGGACATGCTCTCAAGTCCGTGGATCTTACTATTGCCAGCTTTCCTGATTTAAATCCTGGTCAGCTGGTGTTGGATGGAGATGGCCCGATTTTTATAATAATGATTTCATTAATATTGTTAATAGTAAGTTTGCCACGATGGGATATGGATAAAAGGGGAGAGAGGCTGTTTAAGGTGTTGACTTATTTTATTGTCTGGATTCTATGTGGAGCTGTTCTTGCGAATAACATGATGGGATTTTTGATGTTTTCGGAAATGTTGATTCTTCCATTGGCAATTCTCATGGTTGTTTTTTGTGATAAGAATTTAAGAAATAAGATACTGCTTTATGTTGTGTTTTTGGCAATAGGCACGCTGCTTTCCGTGACATCAATTACTTATTTAACAATGGTATCAACTGGGGAGCTTGGAGTTTCGAGTCTTGGACCGGAAGTTTTAAAAAATCTGATTACAAGCAACAAGGTTGGCAGTTATTCGTCGGCAATCATTTTTATCTGTTTGTGCATGAGCATGTTTATTAAAATGACTGTTTTTCCGTTTCATTTTCCGCTTTTACAGTTGTGTAAAAGGATGCCAACATTTTGCAATATTTTGATATTGAGTTCACTCCCATTGGTTGCAGTTGTTGGCATGATAAAACTAATTGTGCCCGCTTTTACCAACGAGATGGCAGGTGCTTCAATGTCAATAGCCATAGTCGGGGTTTTGGGATGTTTATACTGCACATTGTGTGCTCTGAGGTGGAACGATATAAAAGAGGTTGTAATTTATTTTATTTTTGGTCACCTGTCACTTTTGATGGTTTCAATTTTCTTATATGAATCAAACACTGTTGGAGGTACGTATATTGTAATTTTTAATCATCTTATACATGTTGCGGGCATGCTATATGTGGTTCATGTTTTACAGGACAGAATGAAAAAAATAACTTTTGAAAGTTACGGTAATATGAAAGCAAGAATGCCGCTGTTTAACAGGTTGTTTTTTATATTAATTATTTTATGTCTTGGGCCGCCAATGTCTTCGGGGTTTATCTCACGTTATATGGTAACAATCGATGCTGTCAGAATGAATCTTGTCGTAGGTTTGTTTGTTGCCGCATGTTTTGCAATCTGTCCGATTTATCTACTAAGGTATTTTCAAATGATTATGCTCGTGAAAAATAAGATAACGGTGGATGATGCATCAATCAATGATGTTAGTGCACGTGAGGGTTTTATTTTGATTATGCTTATAATTCTTGTTTTAACGGTTGGAATTTATCCTAATATAATAGCAGGTATTTTAGGATAACAAGGAAAAGGGGTTGTGTTGGATTATATCTTACAATATGCGGTTCATGGTTATGCCCTGATTGTTTTATTATCAATGGTGTTGCTTTGTGTCGGAAAATACGGAAGAATAATGGTTTGGCTGATTTCTATTGCAGCAACAGCAGCGATGGCGGTATTTTTTTTGGGAAATCTGATTCAAGTTCCACATGTGTTAATTTCTTTTTCCGGCGTTAAAAACAAATTTATGTGGATAGTTGGCACAATGTCTGTCATGTCAATTATAATGAATGGATTCAACAGCAACAAGCAAACAGGAAAATGTATATTAATTATGATATATTTGTTGTTTGCACTTATTTTAGCCGGAGCAGGCGAATTCATTTCATTTTTTATTGCAATAATTTCACTGAGCATTATTTCGGATTTGGCGAATTGTCTCGGGGGCGATGACAAACGATATAATGCGGCAATAAAATCATTTATTTCATCATTAATGATGATGATTTTTTTCATACTTGCAATTACATTTTTTTATATGAGTACTGGAACATTTTCAATATATGAACATGTAGTAAAAGAGGAGTCATTTTATTTAATATCAATCAGTCTTGTGTTTTTAATTACGTGTTATTATTTGGGAATATTTCCACTTGGTATATGCCTGCCGAATCTTTTTAATTCTGTGGAAAAAAAGAACATATTTCAGAATATTATTATTGTCCGGCTTGTTATTGCATACAATCTTCTGATGTTGTTACAGAGGATGATTTTTGAATGTTCACCTGAAATGCAAAAGATCATACTTGGAGGTGTTACTGTTGTTGTATTGGCATCTGCGATAATATCAAGCATAATTGGGATCAACCAACAACAAAACAAAAAAGCATTGGCATATTTCTATATGGCACATTCAAGCTTTATTCTTATGATTGTAAATCTGGTTCCCGAAGAGGTTGTTGAAAGATATACATTATTTTTCATGGCAACACAGGCTATTTCGTTTGGAGGATGTGCATATCTTATGCAGGATTTATGTGCTGACGGTAGAATACAGGATACAGCGAACGAACTAAGCGGAAGCTTCTATGTGAATAGTTACAAATCCACGCTTTATGTAATTTTTCTGCTTTGCATTCTGGGGTTGCCTTTTACTGCAGGGTTTGCTTCAAAATACTATATTACCTACACATATTTTAAAGAGGGATTTATTGTTGAAATGGTGATTATGCTTATAGCGTTCCTGGTAATGATGGCATATATCTTAAAGATGGTTATGAATATTTTTACTATAATTCCAGAAGAAATAATAATGAAAAAGAAAACCATGGTGGTTAACAATTTTCGCAGTGACGGTATAATGACCCTGTTGGCCCTGTTGATGCTGATTGGTGGTTTGACACCTTATCTGTTGCAGTAATATTAGATATGGCTGAAAAATATAAAATTAAATATCCATCAGGAAGAATTGTAGGCCCATTTACAGTAAGTCAGGTTGGAGAGCTATATATTCGTGGAAAAATAGAAGGTGATGAAGAATTCCAACATTTTCCGGACGGAAAATGGCAACACGTTGAATATTGTGATGAAATTTTGGATTTAATTAATGGAATAATTAATGACGAACATTCAATGGAAAATCTTGAGAACAAAAAATCAAATAAAACCATTGAAAAAATATACATGGGAGAGGGGCTGGCAGAGGAAAAGAGTGGGGCAGACAAGAGTACCGAAACAGATGAAGTTGAGTTTCGGGAGTTTGAATTTAAAAAGGAAGATGAGCATGTTCCGGAAAGTGTGGTATTAGAAGAGACCGGGGAAGAACCTGTTTCAGATGATAGTGATATTGAAAAAACAGTCCTCGTGCGTGATATCCACAAACCAACCACGCAATATGATAAAACCAAAGTCATCGAGCAACAGGTTCCTTATGCAGAAGAGAAGTTGGAAGAAGTACCGGATGAGGATTTGGGTAAAGAGGAGGAGGCTCATAAAGAAAAAGTAGTTGACCGGGCTGCCGGAACGAAAGTTGTTAATCTCGAAGAAATCCTGCCGGAGATAAAAAAAGAAACAGAAAAAGCGGAAGAAGAGTTTGAAAAGCAATTGACTATTTTAGAAAAAAGCGAAAAAACTTTTGTAAAAATCAAGAGCTTTACAAAAAAAATACCACCCAAAAAGCGCAACAGAATACTCTATGCAGTAACGCTTTTCATGATAGCCTGGTACGTGTTTTTTCCTTCAGAGGATACAGATGATGCGATCAAGCTGATATATCCACAGATTCAATTTCCTGTTGTGAATGAATATATTAATAAAGAAGTTGCAAAAGAATTTTATATCAAAGGAATTAATGAATATCGCAAAGGTACATATAAATCAAAGTTAAAATCAGCCGAGTATTTCCTGACATCATCAAGGGCCCAGTTTCGCAAAAACGATGCCTTGAGTTGGTTGATATTAACATATGCAGAGATGCTTCCAAACGTAAAAGACAAGTCATGGGCAAACGGTATTTTATTTCGCCTTGTGGAAATCAACAAGATTAATCTGTTAAAAAATGCAAATGCTGCATATGGTGCGGCATTATTTTACTTTCAAAATCAAAAGTATAAAACGGCAATAAAAATAATGGAAGATTATCTTCGTATGGAGCAAAAGCCAAACATAAAATTGATGTCACTACTTTTAGGTGCCTTTATAAAGGAAGGTCGATTAGCCGATGCAAAAAAAATATTTACAAAACTTCTTTCGGTAAAAAACAGTATACCGGAAAAAGAGATATACTGTTCCATGTTTCATGAGATTAACCAGGAGTTTGACAAGGGAAAAAAATTACTGGAAATTGCTGGCGCAAAACATCCAAAATCAGTCCAACTTATACTTGAATATAATAAATACATATTGAGAGAGAAAAATTACAGCAAGTTTGAAAAAAATTTGGAAGTATTAAAACGATTACGTCTTGAAAGTTCTCCCGTTTATTATGCAAAATATCTTGAATATCGCGGCTTTCTCAGTGCCTGGCAGAGAAAGCCGAAGCTGGCTGCTAAATATTTTAAAAAAGCATTGAGCATAAGTGAATCCGATCAGTTAAGATCCCGGCTTGCCGAACTTGAAGCAGGAGGGGACAAGGTAAGCAAGCATATTATTCTCGAGAGTGAAATAATTGATCTCATGAGGACTTCACAAAGATTTGCCAAAAAGAAAAAATGGGAAGAGGCATATAAATATGCAATTGAAGCATCTGATAAACACAAGGACTATATACCATCACAGATGTGGTTGGTTGATTTACAGTTAAAGCGCGGACACTATTTTTGGGCAATAAAGAAGCTTGAAGAACTTCAAGCCAAACATAAAAACAACATCAATATCAGGCTTAAGCTGGTCGAAGCATATATTGATTCCGGCCGGGTTACCAAAGCACAAAAGATGTTGAGTCTGATTTCTCAATATGAAAAAATTGTCTTCTCTGCAAAGTACTCCTCCCTCGTCGGACGTGTTTTTTTAAAAAAAGAAAAATTGGTTGTTGCAATGAGGAATTTGCGTGAAGGTCTGGAAAGAGATCCAATGAATACGGAGGATTATTTTGAGTTGGCGAAAATATACTTAAAATATAGAAAATATAAAAAAAGTATTGCAATGCTTAAAAGAGCAATGACATTGGAGCCGGATAATACAGAATATATTTCCTTATATGCAGACATTCTTTATGACAAGGATGGTGCAAACGTTGCTATCGGTTTTTTAAGAAATGAATTAAAAAAATATCCAGATGAACCAGTATTGCTGGGAAAAATCGCTATATTTTATCATGATAGCGGGCAGGTAAAGTTTTATGAAAAATACAAAAACAAACTTGAAAAGTTAAGGACTGAAGATACATCCTTATACAAATTTCTAATAAAAAAAGCGACAATGGAGGGTAATTTTAACGAGGCCATAAAGAGTTCTGAAAAAATTTCGATATTGGACCCAGGTGATCTTAAAAACAAAGTCATACTAGGTGAAAACCTTATGAAGGTTAAAAGGTATAATGATGCAAAGGCCGTATTTGAGGATGTTTTTGAAAACATGCCCTCACACAAGGATATAAATTATTTTATTGGAAAACTTCACTATCTTCAAAATTCATTTGATGAAGCGATTACGAGAGGTGCCTCTGAAACGGAATTTTATCCAAACAGTGAAAAAGGATACATGATACTGGGAAAAAGTTTTCTTAAAAAAGCAATACAATCCAAGAACAAAAAAGAGAAAAGCAACAATTATTCAAAGGCGATAAAAAATCTTTCAACTGCAATATCAAAGAATCCCAAATCAATAGAAGCATTAATGAATCTCGGTTCTATAGAATTTCGACAAGGACGATATGATGCAGCGAGGGAATATTATAACCGTGCATGGGAACAGGAAAAAACCAATCCGGAAGTCAACAAACAGCTGGGATATGTATACAAGGTTATTGGACAAGGGAATCTGGCATTGGAGTTCTTTAAAAATTATTTGAATTTATATCCTAATGCACCAGACAGGAATAAAATAAAGACAGAGATTAGAAGACTAAGATAAATGGAGTGAAAAAAAATGCATGATCTGAAATTAATTGTTAACGACCCGGATTTGTTTAAAAAGAATCTTAAAAAGAGATTTATGGATGTAAATATTGTCGATGAAATTATGAATTTGGACAAAAAAAGACGTGAGTTCATTCAAGAAGTTGAAGGCAGGCGGGCAGAAGTCAAGAAATTGTCCAGGGAAATCGGCCAGCTTAAAAAAAACGGCCAGGATGCAAAAAAAGAAATGACCAAAGTGGCGTCTATCAAGAAAGAGATTGAGGACTCAGGTTTGACCCTGGAGAAAATACAAAAGCAGCAACAAGAGATTTTGTCAGTGATTCCTAATATCCCGGCCGATGATGTTCCTGTTGGAGAAGATGAATCATCCAATAAAATAATTAATTCGTGGGGAGAACCAAAGCAGTTTTCTTTTACACCAAAAGATCATGTGGAGCTGGGGGAGTCTTTAGGGATGCTGGATTTTGAGGCAGGGGCCAAAATAACAGGATCACGTTTTGTCGTTAACAGGGGGTTGCTGGCGAGATTGGAAAGAGCACTTATTAATTTTATGATTGATGATCATCTTGATAATGGATACGAGGAAATAATTCCTCCATATATTGTTAACGCAAGTTCAATGCATGGCTCTGGTCAATTACCCAAATTTGAAGAAGATTTATTCAGGCTGGAGGGGCGTGATTGGTATTTGATCCCAACGGCGGAAGTTCCCCTGGTTAATTTAAAAAGGGATGAGCTTTTTAGTTTTAAGGAACTGCCTATTAAATATTGTGCCTATACACCGTGTTTTAGAAGTGAAGCAGGATCTCATGGCAAGGATACCCGAGGATTAATTCGACTACATCAATTTAACAAGGTTGAATTAGTGGGTATTGTTGCTGCCGAGGATTCAATCGCGGCACACGATGCAATGGTTCGACGGGCATGTGCGATACTGGAAAAATTGGAGCTTCCGTATCGGGAGGTTCTTCTTTCTTCTGGCGATATGGGTTTTGGTGCGACAAGGTGTATTGATTTGGAGGTATGGCTTCCGGGACAGGATCGTTATCGTGAAATTTCGTCGATTTCAAATTGTACTGATTTCCAGGCAAGAAGGGCCTCCATCAGATATCGGGATAATAATGGTAAACCGCAATTTGCTCATACCTTGAATGGATCTGGTCTTGCTGCCGGAAGAACACTTGTTGCGATCATGGAAAATTATCAGCAAGAAGACGGTACGATTACAGTACCGAATATTTTGTTGTCATATATGGGTGGAGTGAAGATTATTTCGAATAGGTAATAAATATTGTCATCGCATTTATGATTGAATATAGTTGTTTAGTTCTATTATGGAGGATTGGCTGAGTGGTCGAAAGCGGCGGTTTTGAAAACCGTTGACCCGCAAGGGTCCGCAGGTTCGAATCCTGTGTCCTCCGCCATTTACGGAGACGTGCCCGAGTGGCCGAAGGGAGCGCCTTGCTAAGGCGTCGACCTCTTAATTGGGGTCCGTGAGTTCGAATCTCACCGTCTCCGCCATTTTTAAATTTAAGTTCAACACATTATAAATACAAGAGAGCGATACGTTCGAGCTAGAGCAGCTGTTTTAAATCCGTTTTACCCAGATGTTCAAATCTTCAAATTCACCATAAATATCACAGTTCTTAATTAATCTTCCGGAGTATTCGTAGTTCAGCCTGAAAAATGATTTGTTCATTCCGACGCTTTTAGCACGAGCAAGAGTATAAGATGTTAGGATGTTCTTTTGCTTTAGAATCTCCTCTAATTCTTGAAGGATAAATTGCATAACGCCTTTACCTTGTAGCGTAGGTACTGTAGCACAGTCGGTCAGTTCGGCATTTGAATATTTTTGACTAATATCGGCACTGGCGGCTGCGACAGGCTCATCTCCTTGTGTGGCGAGGACAAAGTGAACATTTCTATCCATAACAGATTTAATGTAATCTGGATTTGTCAGCGGAGAAGGGTAAGTTTCAAATACCTGTCTGTAAATATAAACAAGCTGAGAGATATGGCCTTTGTCTGCTTTTATGATTTTGATATCTGAGGGTATCTTTCTTTGGGGTGCAGGTTTTGATTCATAAATAATTTCTTCAATGAGCTTTGATTCTTCAACGAGATCTGGACTCTCTGCTCTTTGTGCTGAAGAGAACCGAGATAGTACATAGGCGTCATTACCATTGAAATAGTATCTAAGTATTCCTTCCATCATGTATCCATGGGAAAGAAAATCTTGAAAGTCATCGTGGTGTGCTTTAATAAAAATTTTGTCAAAGCAATTCGCCTCTGCTAGCCAGGCAAGTCTTTTCAGCATATTGCTGTAGTTTTTGCATGTATAATCTAGTACTTTTAATCTTTTGTTATAATAGTCAAAGAAGACATTTACGGTATAGTCTTCCTCTTCAATCTCAAAATCGAGCCCATAAATAGTTCCGACAATTGTTGTCTTAATTCCTTTGTCTAATGTGAGTTGAACAACTCCCATATCTTTACTGGTTGGACTAGATCCACTCCATTCATCCGTGGCCATCTTGACCATTTTTGATGATAGAGATTCAACTGTTGAATCAAGGTTAATAAGTGGGTTATGCTTACCGTTTTTATGTTGTGTCATCGAAAGTACCTCGAAAATTCATTATGGAGACCGATAATAACAGAAAAGGGGACGATGTTAAATCGAATAGCTGAAGTGAACGGATTACAGTATTGCGAGAACACATTAAAATGTTCTCACCTTTCACCATTTTTCGGTGATTTTAATAAGTTTGTTACGCAGCATAGGCTAAACACTCATTTCGAAAGTTATCTACTCGTCTCTGCCATTTTAAAAGCCTTCTTTTGTAGAGGGCTTTTTTGAGCTTATCGACGAAAAGTTTGGGCCCTTTGACCTACACCATTCGATGAATGATGTTTTATTTCTTTTAACGGAAAACTTTGCAGACATAAGTATAGGAAAATAGTTAAATCGGAATAATTCCGGTCTGTCGGATTATAAAGTACCAGGTCGGTTGGTAAAAGATACTTGTTGTTTCTAATGAAATGGAAATCTGATAAAATCATATTGGCAGGTAGATAATTATTTTGAACATAGGATTTATTGCATGAATTTTTTGAAAGTGTTTACTTTGGGTTGTTGCTTAATATTTTTGTCAAATTTATTGGCTTCAGAAATTGATTATACTTATTGTAGTAAATATATTGAAGATGCAAATGCCGATATACAGAAAACAGGATTTTCTTTTCCTTTTGAAATTGATTCCAAAACAGGGAAGGTGAAAACTATTAATAATAACATGTCATTTAATGGTGAAAACAAGGGAGTACATGTATATTCAGCGAGGGGATGGGCAGGGCAAATTACAATTATGATCTTTCCCTAGTTTGACGGA
>JAGLPP010000169.1 GCA_023137315.1 Bacteriovoracaceae bacterium | reverse complement strand
ACGCAAGTTGATTGCCCCACGTCATTTTTAGTTAATTGATAAACTATTTCGTATGACAATGTACCTGATCTTGATACCACACCAACTTTACCTGGCATATAAATCTCTCCAGGCATAACACCAACCTTGCATTCACCAGGAGTAATCACCCCAGAGCTGGCCGGTCCAATCATACGACTCGAAGAATTATTCAAAACTTCCCTTATCTTAAGCATATCCCTGATTGGAATTCCACCAGTCACACAAATAATAAGTGGAATTTCCGAGTCAATACATTCCAAAATCGAATCAGCAGCATATTTAGGTTGTACAAAAATCATGGCCGCATTGGCCTGTGTTTTTTTACATGCCTCATCCACCGTATTAAAAACAGGAAAACCGGAAAGTACAGTTCCTCCTTTTCCAGGAGTCACCCCTCCAACAAACTGTGTTCCGTAATTCATAGCATCAATAGAATGAGTGACGGGAAGATCACCTATATAACCAACCGTTAACAACCTTGTATTTCTTTCAATCAAAATTGACACTGTTTATCCCTTATATAGTTGAAGTTGGATCCCCGTCCATTACTTCATCATTTGTATGCAGGGCAAATATGACCTTGCTCACACCGTCTGCCATACTATCGACCATAACAATTTTCAAACCCGATTCATTGATTATTTTCCTTGCCAGAACCATGTTATTTCCATCCAACCTGATCACTACTGGAACTTTAAGTATTCCCTTTTCCAAGGCGTGCTTAATGCCTCCGGCAATCACATCACATCTTATCGCTCCGGCAAAAATATTAATGAGAACCACCTTTACATCCTTGTCCCGACATACAATTGAAATGGCATTTTTCACCGATTCAGATGTGTGGCATCCGGAAACATCCATAAAGTTTGCCGGAACACCGCCGTTTAATCGTATGAGATCCAAGGTCGCCAGTCCCAAACCTGTACCGTTCACCAGGCAACCAATATTTCCTTCAAATTTAACAAAAGTCATTCCATTCTTTCCGGCCTCAAGTTCAAGTTCCTGACAACCTTCACGATTGATAACACCAAGAAATTCCTCATGCCTGAATAGAGCATTATTATCAATTTCCATACTGGCTCCGGAAACATATAATTCATTCCCCTCACCCAAATACACAGGGCCTAATTCCAGAATTTTACAATCGTAATCAACAAAAAACCTGTAGAGTTTTTCAAATGTCTTGATGGACTTTTTTATGGCATCTGTGTTCATCTCAAGCGAACAGGCCAGTTTCCTTCCAATAAATGGCGAAAAACCAGTCGCAAAATCAGCCGGTGCCCTGATACACTTTTCATTTTTTTCGTACTGTAAATCCCCATGAAGAATCTTCTCGCGAGATACAATAAAAATGGTTTTCCCACTGATGCGATCAAAATAAAGCGTAAGATAAAATGAAATATCAGATACAAATGCCTCTTCAACTACAATTGAAGTCACCCTTCCGATTTCCTGCTCACCCTCGGGCGAAATAATGGGATTTTCAAATAAATCATTTGCAAATTTTTTTACCTCATCCGCATTACATGCACGTCTTATTTCTCCTATTTCCTCACGTCCTCTCACCAACACATTCGCCTTGACGCTAAAAATATCCGATCCCATTTCCTTTGCAACGGTATATGCTTCCGCGGCATTTTCAACAAGTCTTCCTTTCATGGTATTAATACCATATTCAAAAAAAAGTTCTTTTATTTCATTTTCTTTTAACTTCATTTTTATAAAAATATATTTTCCCAATGCCATTATCGACATTGAAACAAGGCTTATATTAAACGTGCAACATGTTAGAGACCAGGTGCAACGCTTCATTATGTAATAAATATAACAAGTGTATTTTAGTCTGATAAAAAAATAAATCAGTCAATTTCATGAATATTATCTTCAATTTTTTTCAGACGTATTTCGGCTAACTGCTTGAGAGGTATAATCCTTCTATTAAATTCAACAGTTAACTTTTTTTTCTCTTTCCTTGTCAAACGTTTCTTTTTGGAAGCTTTCTTCACCAATCCTGAAATCAAATTTCCCACCTGCGCAGCATAATTAACAATCATACCGTGCTCTTTGGATTTCACCTCATCACCCTTCTTATACTTCAATTGCGCTTTTTTATGTTCGGTGACAATACCCTGAAAAACAGGGCCAAAGCTCATGGCATAGACCTCGGTAAATTCACGTAAAAATCTTTTTGGACTACGGGTCTTTTCCAATGATGATTTAAAAAGATCAAATGCCATATCCAATAAACTTATCAGGGTTTGATATGCCTGTTGCTTCACAAGCATTGGACTGATCTTCCTGTTTCTTGTCCTTTCAAGATATCTTTTCAAATCCTTGTCAAACTTTGAAGGCAACTTGTCTGAAAGAAGAACAATTTTTCTCACAAAAAACTTTGAAGAAACATTCTTAAACAACTTTTTGAAAATGCTGTATCTCTTTAAATATTTTTTTATTTTTGACGTGATATCAGTGTAATATCCGTCCACCTCGGCAATATAGTATCCCTCAACAAGTTGGTCACCTTCAACCAGTTCAATCTCCTTAAAACGGGCAACGTGATCCTTTAGTGTTGCCTTCGAAAACATAACAACCCTGTTTTCGGATTTCACCTTTTTATTACGAGAGGTCAAAGTAAGATACAATTGCGCCGGGCCTTTCTTGTTTGTTGTCAACCATATATTCTTTTCCGAGGTAAGTGCCAACTCCATCTTGCTTCCAATCCGAAGTCCGGTAACCTTTATCAAACGATCATAATTGGATTCAGAAATTCCATAGAGATGTTTTAAAACCGAATGTTCCTTGAAAATACTCCAGGAAAAAAACAGAAAAGACAGGATGGCAACAGCGGCCACAATTCTCTTCAACCATAGTGACCTTCCCGGCTTGCTCTCATCCGGCGCAAAAGTCAATTCTTCATGTACCTCTATATTTGATTTTTCTATTTCATCATTGCCTGTTGCTTCTTCCTTCCGGTTCTCAACGATCTCTTCTTTTTCAATTGAAAGAGGTTTTTCCTGATTCATGGTCAAAGGGGGTGGGCATTCTTCTTCTTTTTCTTCTTCTTTTTCTTCCTCTTTCTCTTCCTCTATGAACGATCTTTCAACAATCTCCATGTCAACATCGACTTTTTCGTTCGGGGCACCGGAAAAAGTCAGAACGTCATATAATTCCCCTGTTTCGGAAAGTTTCTGCCACTGCTCCATTCCCTCTTTCCATACCAGGCAATTGTTATTGATCTTTTCATCATGAAACATACGAAAAATTTCTTCTGCCGAGAATGGACCAACGTGGTGATCGTTCTTAAAAATAAACCAGTCTTTTTTCATTTACTTCCCGAATCCCATATAAGAATTGAGCATATCATTCCAATTGACATACAAACGTCAAAACTTAAGTTTTTTATCAACGATTTCGACAATGGATTTATGACAAGCACGAACTTCCTTCAAGGCCCTCTCAAGTCGTTCCATACATTCTTTTCTAAACGCATTATCCTCAATTCCCTGAAGGTTGATTCTTACATTCATTGCCGCCCCCTCCGCGCAGGTCAATATGCAAAAAGCACCAACTCCAACATCGGAAGCACAATTTGGATTTCCGTTATCAACAACAACTTGAAGAAGAGGGATCATCTCCACTGTTTTTTCAAGAACACCAAGAGGAACCAAAGTCGCCTTCTTGTTGGCCTCAAGTATCGCTATATCCCTTGCAGATTTTTGTTCGTCGGTTTTTTTAGGCATGCTCATGGCATCCATAACCACATTGAAAGAATCGGTATCGGCATCAATGGCATGAAGAAAAAAGTCTTTTAATTTCTGTCCATTGGGGCCCCACCTGAGCATCTCGTCCCAGTGTTCCTTATATTCTTTTTTTCCATAAGTAAGATTTGTCACCATGGTGGCAAGACCTGCACCAAGATTACCACAAAGAGCGGCAATGGAACCACCACCAGGAGCAGGAGCATCACTGGCAAGTGTATCGGCAAAAGTTTCAATCGTTTGATCAACAAGCCTGTCTTTTCTTTTAAAACGATACTCAATTATTTTATCTTCCGGATCAAATTCTGAAACATCTGAAAGTCCCAGGGACTTAATGGCGACATTCACAATATCCCTTTCAGAAACACCTGTTGAAAGACCTTGTTTTTCCATGAAGTATTTTCCTGCCTCAAGAACTGTCTGCAGTGGAACAAGTCCAACAATCTCCGAACCTGTAACCCTCATACCACGTTCAGTCGCCTGTCTCATGACTTCATCATAAACCTTGTGAAGTGGAGTTACGTCAATGTCGGTAAGATTCATTGTAATCTGGGCACAATCATATTCCGGAATAATCCATGCCGTTGACTTGCAGTGCTTAAAAATCCCGGGAATCTTGACTGCTGTTCCATCAGGATTACGAATGATTTCACCTTCAGGATAGTGTTCACGTTTGGCCCTCCCCTTTTCACGAATATTAAAGGCAATATCCTTGGCGAGCTTTTTATTGAGAGAGTTCATATTAATGTTGTAAGCAACAAGAAATTTTCTCGCACCAATGGCAACAGCACCGAACTTTGAATCAAAGGTATCAAACGTACCAAAGTCAGGCCTCCATTCGTTTTTTCCAACACGCGATGAAAGTGATTCATATTCACCCTGCCTTATATTCGGAAGACTCTTCCATTCCTGTTTTGAGGCAGCCTCCTCATAAAGATATACCCAAACGCCAAGTTCTTCACCAACTCGTTTCCCAAGTGCCCTGGCGAGCCCGGCGCACTCTTCCATCGTAACCCCACTCACAGGAACAAATGGACAAACATCCGTCGCCCCCATTCTGGCGTGCTCTCCCTTGTGAGTTCTCATATCAATCATTTCCATGGCCGTTTTTATAACTTCAAATGCCGCATCCACAATTAATTCCGGAGTCCCTGCAAAAGTGATGACGGTTCTATTTGTTGCAAAACCTGGATCAACATCAAGAAGCTTGACACCATTTATTTTTTCGCAGGATTTTGCGACAGTGTTATAGATTTCAGGATTCTGTCCATCGGAAATATTTGGAACACATTCTACGATTCTTTGCATATAACAACTCCTTATAGACGATAGTAATTTATCTGAATTTAATTCGCAGAATAAAAAATCCCAACTTTAAAGTCAATCAAGTGTTAAAGTATTTAGTGGAAACAAAAAAGCCGAATTACTAAATTCGGCTTTTTCGAGAGACATTTTATGGAGGTGGGAAAAAATCCTTTTTTCTTAACTCCTACACACACACGTCTTTTATGTGTGCAAAGAGTGTGCCAACTCATATTCATTACAAACTGTTAAAAATTCGAACCTAAATCTTACCAAAATGTCATATTCATGACTGGCGCATCTGGCCAAAACGTCATTGTCTTGACTGACAAAGTGCAGCTTTCAGTCTCAAAAATCATATACTATGTTGAGTCAACATGCTGCTTTACTCCAACACCATCATCACTTTCATAAAAAATCTCAAACAGGATCTTCGTTTAATTATGAAAGATGAAATGAATCTATCTTTGAGACGAACACGTTTTGAATATAATGGATACCTTGTCCCCATTGAAATTGTCGTTTTTGAACATCCATCAACCCTTGGTTATTTTGAACACAATAATTACAGAATCGGCATTAATAAAAAACTCATGTACCAAGCAAAAAAAGAGACCATAAAAAACATCCTCAGACATGAAATGATTCATTTTCTCGCCTGGCTGGAATACGGAGACAAATCCCTGGGCCATGGTGAACAGTATCGACTAACAGCAAAAAAATATGGTTTTGGCGAAAAAATAACCCTGGCACATACCAGCGTGGAACTGGAAAACATGATGATAAAGGGGGATATTAAAAGCGAACAAATTATCTTAAAAATAAAAAAACTTTTAAAACTTGCCGCGAGCGATAATAAACACGAAGCGGAACTTGCCACAATCAAGGCAAATGAACTTCTTTTAAAACACAACATTGAAAAGCTCTCGACTAACGCACTGAATGATGAAGAAATTTGCGTCAAAAGAATACTGACAGGAAAACGCAATAACGAAAAATACAGGGCAATCTATGAGATTCTTAAAACTTTTTTTGTCGCTCCGGTCTTCAATCACTGCCGCGGAATCTTTTATCTTGAGGTAACAGGCACCAGAACAAACGTGGAGATGACCGATTATGTTGCCAATTTTTTGTATAATGAACTTGAACGCCTATATAAGGAACAAAGAAAAAAAGACAAGGACATCAAAAAAGGACCGTTCATGAAAGGAATTGCCGCTGGATATATTTTAAAGATAAAATCAGTTCAATCCCAAAATACAAGCGAAAAAGAATTGATAACGCTTAACTGTAAACTTCGAACACAACTAAAAATGGTTTACACTCGTCTAAGTTCAAATTCATTTTATGGCACATCCCACCACGAAAAATCCATGGATCTTGGAAAGGAGGCCGGAAAAAGATTATCCATTAATCCTGGCATTCAAACAAAAAATGATGGAATGTTGCTTTTAAGCTAGACGTCTTTTTTATCAGGTCCAAAAATCCATTTATGCTGCTGGCCAATAACACGAAAATAACCACCGGCCTTTTCATTCCACTTTAAAACATTCTGAAATCGTTCATGTGGAAACTTCTCTTCCAAGTTATAAGCGGGAGTTAAACACCATGAAAAATTCATGTCAGGCATCTCTCCTGCTAATAAATAATAGGCTTGATATACAATGTTAAAATCCCTTTCGTCCTGTATGACCGATTTTACCTGGAATTTACCATGATATTGTCTTTCCATTGAGGCCAGAATTTCAAGAGGTGTCTCAATTCCTGATGATGGCGTCTTAAAATCAATACTTATAAAATCAACAAGATCGAAAACCCTGTGGTCAATTTTGTTTCCAGATGCCTCAACATTGACAAAATATCCTTTGCTTTTCAGCTCACCTGAAAGCATAAGCACATCCCCGATATTGTTATCATCAAGGGGGTCACCGCCTGTAATTGATACACGCTGAATTTTACCGTTGTGGGAAACTTCATTGATTTCGGCCAAGACACTCTCCATGGACCACCGGTCATTTTCGTTTCCATGCCCCCACGTATAGATCGAATCACAGTTTTTACATTTAAGAGTACATCCTCTAAAACGTACAAAGACCTGCGGAGTGCCAATATAAATGCCCTCTCCCTCTGTTGCTGAATAAATGGAATGTATCATCATAACGCAGGCTCCAATAATAATAGCGCCTCTTGTACCTTGAAAGAGATATCTATACAATAGTATTTAAAGGTTTTGTGTAAAAATAAATATTTTTTATATGTAAGATTACTTATGAACAAAGATCGCCACACACCGGAAAATCATTTTCAAAAAATCAAAAGCATTACACGCACTGAAAACGATTCACAAGTGTTTAGCACTGATTCACCAGTTAATCTCATGGTGAATATCAGACCAAATAAAAGTATTTCTCCAGGAAAATTCAAAAAAGATCCATTTACCCCCGGAGGTTATCTTGCGCATCCCAATACAATACGGGCAGTAAGAAAAGAAATTTTTATGGCAGGAGAAGAGTTTATTGATCTCGAGAAAATTTATGTTTGCGAGTCATGTCACAATAAAGTCGATTTGCAATTTTGGCACTTCTGTCCCTATTGCGAAGCTTCATTTCCAAAAAATATTGAAAATTAAAATGTTATTTTTTGTTAGTTTTTTAAACGCAAAAAGTATTTACTACCCATCATGTTTTCAAGTATCTTAGTTCTACCCTTAGTAATGAATTTTTTTGGTCAAGTTTTTAAAACACATTCACACACCTCAAGCAGGGAGATTTAGTATGTCAAAAATCAACATTCCAATGCCTGACAAACGTGACAACAAACATCTTAAGAAGAGACAGATCAAGACCCTGTGGGACGGTCTTATCAACTGGAAAAACGATCTTGAAACCTCACTCATGGAGTGCGACACCCAACACTATTGCCTCGATACCAACGAGCTTGCTGACCCAATTGATGAAGCCAGTGTTAATTCCGAAGCACAAAAAATGTTAAAACTCAGAAATCGCGACATTTTTCTTTTAAGAAAAATAAACAAGAGTATGGAAAGAATCAAGGAAGGAACTTACGGTCTTTGCGGTGAGTGCGGCATGGAAATCGCTTTTGAAAGACTTCTGGCACGCCCTGTTGCAGACTTTTGCATTAGCTGCAAAGAAGAGAATGAAATTCAGGAAAGACAAAGGAAGAAGATTTCAAAATCCGCCGGCAGAACATTTGCGAATGCCAGATAAACCGGTTTTTTGCCTACGCATTGGCGACGGTCAGGATGACCGAAATTTTGAGAACTGACACCATTAAAAAGAAATATTAATATTCTTGTATTCTCCGATTGGGTGGTAGAAAAATTCAGGCTCGACAAAACGAATCATATCCTTGCTGAAACTCTCTTCAATCTCCAAAATAACCTTTTTTTCAGAAAACCAATACTGATCCTCAAGATAAATTAAAATGGAACCCTCGGAACGTTTACGTACATGTGTAATCATATTCTTCCACTTATCACCTTTTAATTGTTCAACCACCTTATCGGTTGCTTCAAGTGAAGTTGTATAGATCATTAGCTGACCGGGGATACTGCCATTACAAGTCCCTCCCTGCCTTGTGGCCCCAATACTTCTTACCCTGAGTGAATTGTTTTTAAGAAATTCACCCCAAACACAAATACGAAAATCCTCCATGTCAATATTCATCACCAATGATGCTCCATATCCTCCACAATGAAAAAAAAGCTCCATCTCTTCGTCATTAAACTCCACATTCACCTCTGCCAATTTTTTTGACAAATCCTCCCTGATCTCCTTCATGGTGAATGAGTCAAGATTCCATGTCACACCATCGTTAAAAGAGGCCACACGTGCAATCATTTCATCAGGTTTTTCCTGAACCAGACATGCACCACCTCCAACATCCTCGACAAACACCATCTCTCCGGCAAAAGACCCGCAAGTAAAAAACACCAGAAAAAAGACAAACAGTACTTTCATAATAAAAACCTTGTTTTTAAACCATTACTAAACTTGTCGGTTTAAAAACAAAATACTTTACTATTCCTGTCGGGTTTGTAATTTATTGATTTTTTGTATCTTTTTTGGAATCATCCACAGGTTTTTTTACATTATAGGCCTTTACAATAAAGTCCTCGAGTACAGGCTCACCCATCACATCATCAAAAACCCAGTTCTTCCAATAATACTGGTTTAAACGTTTAGCAACCAAGCGGGCGTCATTCTCTGTTTTAAATTCCACTGCAACCATTGTCACCTTTCTCACAAGCATCCTGTGAACACTGATACAACTTGAACCATAGTCGATACAGGGAATGACATCAGTGATTGATTTTCCAAGCTTGAATTTCACCGCAGGATCAAAATCCTGGGCAACCCTGATCATCTGTGTCTTGGTGTGACGCCCATCCTTTTCACAAAAACATGAACACACAAAAAACAACATAATAAAAACAAGTAAACTCTGCTTCATTTTTTATTTAAAAGAAAATACGCACATTTCCGGAATAAATGGATGCAAGCTTCACACCGTCAGCATCATTGTACGGAAGCTTCGCCGCAAGCTCCAGTTGCAAAAACAAAAGGGTCAGCCGTGGTGAAAAAGTGAAGTAGTTCTTATCAACCATACCACGGGCCAAAAGACCCATACGTTCATTCCAAAAGGAAAAACCTGCATCGGCACCGGCATACAAACCGTCAGCAAAACCGTATCCACTCCTCTTGTGCAGACCCGCAAACGGGACAAGATCAAGAAAAATAAAATTGTATTTTGCCTCCCCATGAAGTCTGAAAAGCGGACTGTTTCCAAACGCCAGTTCTTTTTTCTTCTTGGAACTTTCCTTGACTGTGGCGATCTTGATTTCTTCAATTTGGGCAAAAGCTGAATAACGCTGATGCTTGTAACCAAACTTCAAATCAACCATGGCATAGGCTTCCCACTGCTCCGTCCAGTCATTGGGTACAATTTTCTTACTGGTAATGAAATAATCAGCACTGCGCTTTAATGCATAATCCATTCGCGTCAATGTATAGGGCTTGATCATTCCAAAAAAGTTGTCCTTGTAGATATTAAATTCTAACCCCAAAACCCTTGCCTCGGCTTTTGCATATCCGTGAATTACAGGCAAGGTCACATCGCGTGGAAAGCGATAATCAGCATACTCGGCTTTAACAGCATCACATGCGGTCCCCAACGGAATACCGGCCGCAGTACATACTGAATCATTTACAAGAGCGTCACCTCCAGAGTAACTGGAAAAATTTGCCGCAATAGCAGTTTGAATTCCAGCCGGAACATCATCAGGAATATATTCCAACAGTATGGCCGCAGTAAGCGTTCTCGGATCGGGCTGCATTCCAAAAATGGTACCCATATTAATGTTAAATAATTCTATATTTGGAACGACCTTGGCACCAAAGGCCCAAAAGCTGAAAAATGGAATCTGCAATCCTACATTTGCCCGTAGAAAATGTTCCTTGTTGTTCCACTTTAATACAAAATCCTGGGCCTTGTCGAACTTATCAAGATCACTTCCCTCTGACTTTGAGATCTTCTCGGCATCATTTTTAATATCTTCAAATTCAGTGGTTGCAGCACCACCTACCTCCAACAGAAAATACCTGCCTCTTGATCGCAGCATATCGATTGTCTTATTGCGATCTTCTGTCAATTTATAACGATCAACGATATCGTATGCAGAAAATGCCGACATATTACTGACAAAAACAAAAATTCCCAACAAAAACAATCTTCTAAACATACTCTCACCTACATTATACTGGTTTGCATTTTTTGATTCAGGATTAGGATAGATGATTTTAAAAGAATGTAAACATTAAATTTTTTGCTGCCTGCATACGGGTCATTGTTAGCGACAATAGCGATTGCGTCAAAACTTTCATGGCCGACAAAAGAAATAGGGAAAAACATTTTGGTCATTTGCAAAAAAACAAATTTCGGGAGAAAATATTGTTTGTTACAATTCAATGATTTTAACATGCTATAGCAAGGATGCTTCGCACCATGGCCGTTTATGAACTGACTTTTCAAATACTTGATGATGAACCACAAATCATTACCATAGAAAATGAAATTGTGGTTGGAAGTTCGGAAAATGCGGATATCCAAATCGTTGATGATAACGTTCTGGATACTCATATAGTCTTTACAGTCAAAAACGACACTCTCTCTGTTAAAAACTTTTCAAAATCCGGCTCATACATCGGCGATCAGGAACTCAAGGAAAAAAAATCATATATTCTTGAAAATGGCGATGAAATCGAAATTCCCAGTTGTGGTATCACGGTTTCCAGTGCGGAAACAACGAATGATACAACAGAAGAATTCGCTGCAGATACTGATGAAGAAGAAATTGATCTTGAA
>JAGLPP010000168.1 GCA_023137315.1 Bacteriovoracaceae bacterium | reverse complement strand
GTCCATATGGACGGACTTTGTTGTGATATGGAAAAAATTTGTCAAATTGCGTCGGAACATGGTCTTTACGTCATTGAAGATGCGGCCCAGTCAATTGGCGGATATTATCAGGGAAAAAGATTGGGCACTCTTGGAGATGTTGGATGTTTTTCACTTAACATGAATAAGAATATTACCTGTGGTGAGGGTGGAATTGTTGTAACTGACAACAAGAAACTGTTTGAAAGAATATTCTGTCTTCACGATGCATCCGCTCAGTTCAATCCGGCAATGAAGGATTTTTTTAGTGAGACAACACCTTTCATGGGGATGTCCATGAGGATGTCCGATATTTCAGGTGCCATTATACGGGTACAGTTGGGGAGACTGGATGATATTTTAAATAAATTGAAAGAGCTAAAAGATATCTATATAAGGGAATTATCCACGATCCAAGGCCTGGAAATTGTACGAGGTAACGATTCTGATGGAGAATGTTCCAGTTCACTGCATTTTACTTTTCCAAGCGTGGATATTGTTCGAAAGTCAGGCAATTCTTTAATAAGTAATAATATCCCCATATTTCCCCCCGCAAGCAGGCCTGCTCATGCTGTTTGGAAATGGTCAAATCTATTAAATGACAAGAGCTGCTATCATAAACAGCATAATTCCTATAAATGGAGTGAAAAGAAATACAACTATCACATGTTTAATTTTTTACCTACTGCTGAAATCCTGGCACGAACACTGATGATGAATATTGATATCAACCAATCAGTGGAATGTGCCTCCCAAACGGCAGGCATGATCAAAAATATTATTGAGAAAAACCTGCAGAAATAAGTTTTTTAATCCACGCAGGACGCCATCTTTCATTTTAATTCAATACATTTGGTGGGGCATTGATTTAAACATTCTCCGCATAAATAGCAATCACTTTTAATTTTCTTGTTTTCAAGTATTCCCTTCATGGCATCATTCGGACATACTTCAACGCACTTTCCACATTGAGTACACTCATCATGGCGAATTTTTATTCTGAGTATTGACAAGTGTGAAGTAATCCAGCTCCAGACACCGAAAGGACAAATTAATGAGCAGTACGGCCGGTACACAATGCTGCTGAGAAGGATCACAGAAATAAATGTTACTAAGCCAATTGTCGTAAGTGATAATATATACACCTTGAAAATATTTACATCATGATACAGGCTGCAGGTTTTAAATCCGTCTAAAATATTATACATGAACAGCAGGAACATCAGGAAAGTCAGTACCCTGATTCCGTTGGTAAGCCAGAAAGGTAGCTTTTTATGTTTGATTTTTTTCATCCTGAATAATTGAAAGATAAGATCCTGCAGCACTCCGATTTGACATCCGATACTGCAAAACAAATTGGAGGCAACCACACCAAACAGTGTGAAAAATGAAAGAAATATAATTTTTAAATGCCAGCTTTCCCTTCCAACAGTTGCCTTGAAGAATTTTACCATGGTTTCCATTGCACACGGTTTTGCATGAAGAAATACACCGAAAAACAATATTACAAAGAGAAATAATATTACTCTTATTATACGGGTGAGTTTTTTCTTTTTTAAAAGAATAATTACAAATACGGCAATAATCACCCACAGGGACATTCCCAATATAACCAAAGGAGTCAGGTCCTCATGCATATGCAGATATATCTTTTTGAACTGTTTTTTGGTTAATCCGATATCTTCAACTATTGCGTCAGGCTTTACAGATAAAAGTCCCAGATCTTCATCAAGTTCATGAATTAATTTTCGCGTGTTAAAATTATTCGCCTTTGCCAGTTCCCTGACAGTCATTGTATTGTCAAAGCTGAATGTTTGTTTGGCGAATGATGTGCCGACTGTCAGAAAAAAAATAGACAATAGTACCACCATATAATTCATTTTCATTTTGCCCCCGTGTTTTAGAGATATTTGTCAAAGATCATATCATAATACTGCAAAAGATCGTGTTTTTTTAAGAAAAATGGGTATAATCACAAAAGGGGTTTCGGTGAATATCTCAGACGAAAAATGCAACATTATTACGAGAGTGACCTGGGCAAGTGTTGTTACCAACCTCGTTCTCGCAATTATAAAATTTGTCTTCGGGATTCTTGGACGAAGTCATGCTGTTGTTGCGGATGCCGTACACAGTCTTTCAGATCTTACTACCGATTTTGCAATTTTAATAGGAGTGCGTTTTTGGTCAAAACCACCCGATGAAGATCATCCTCATGGCCATTACAAGATAGAAACCATGGTCACATTTTTTATCGGTCTTGTTCTTGGAATCACTGCGACCGGTATCCTGTATAATTCCATTGTTTCGATACACTCGGGTACATATGAAAAGCCTCGTATTATTGCCCTTGTTGCCGCTATTATTTCCATAATTACAAAAGAAATTCTTTTTAGATGGACAATAAAAAAAGGAAGGGTTCTCCGTTGCATGCCTGTTATTGCAAATGCTCACCACCAGCGTTCCGATGCGATTAGTTCCATTCCAGTCGCAGCAGCAGTGCTTTTCTCGGTTATTTTTCCGGATTGGTCCTTTGTTGATCATATTGGTGCCATTATCGTGGCTTTTCTTATTTATCAAGCCGCTTTTAAAATCATGAATCCTGCCATTAACAAACTTGCCGACAGGGGGGTTTCGGCTGAGGAATTAAAAAAGATATACGAGATTGCCGGAAGTATAGACGGTGTAAAAGGCATTCATGATGTAAGAACCAGATATATCGGAAGTGCAAACGTGGCGACGGATCTGCATATTGAAGTTGACGCCGGTATTTCAGTTCAAGCGGCACACGATATATACCAGCAAGTAAAGGACAAACTTCTTGAAAGCAATCTTTCCATTGTTGACATTGTTATTCACATTGATCCTTATCATGGATAAGCAGGTGTAGATATATATAATGAAAAAAGGATTTTTCGGCATTTTTGAATCAATTTTCAAGGATTCCTGTATAAGGAATCTTTTTTTTGTATCACTTCTTTTGCATGTGATATGTGCATTTTTTTCATATGGTTTTGATCATCCCGATGAACACTTCCAGATTCTGGAATTGATAAATTTAAAGCTGGGAGGAATTTCCAGGGATAAACTCTTTTGGGATTTTCATCTGGCCATGCGGTCATGGACGCA
>JAGLPP010000167.1 GCA_023137315.1 Bacteriovoracaceae bacterium | reverse complement strand
CCATTTTTCTATTTTGTTCTTGTGAAAATCATGAGTTTTATTGGAATAATCAACCCTTTTACATGGGCCTTTTTTTTACGCCTGCTTTCATCTCTTGCAGGCTTCGCATCTTTAATCAGTCTCTATGCAGTTTATGCAGGTACTATCAGGACGATAATTTGGAACCGACTGCTTTTTATACTCATTTCAACGTTGTGGTTTATTCCATACATTCATGCCAGAACATCATCAGAGAATCTTTCGTCATCGTTTTTCATTTTAGGGATGGCCATATTGCTTCATTATTCAAAGGCAAAGGAGAAAATACCACCGGTTTGGGCAATTTTAAGTGGACTTCTTGCCGGGTTTTCGTTCTCCTTCAGGTTCCAAATGGGATTTCCTGTTATGCTGGTTTTTTTCTGGGTACTTCTATATGGAAACATTTCCTATAAGGGACTTTTCCTGTATGCAGCCTCAATTATCTTCACCCTGATTTTCATGTTCCTTGTTGACTGCTGGGGTTATGGTGAATTTGTTTTTACTCCATGGAATTATTTACGTGAAAATATAATCAATAACCGGGTATCCGATTTTGGAGTCATGCCATGGTGGGGATACTTTAAATTGATTGCAATCAAGGGAATTCCCCCGATCAGTGTTCCGCTGATGCTTCTTGTTGGTTTTTACTGGATAAAACATTGGAAAGAAGCAATAACCTGGGCCAGTCTTGGTTTTTTCATTGTCCACATACTTATCGGACACAAGGAGCTTCGCTTTTTAAATTTTATTTATCTCCTGTCTCCTTATCTTGCTTGTTTTGCATACAGGGACCTGGCTGAAAAATACCAGTGGCTTCGAGGTAAATGGGCAGTTCGAGTAGCTGTTTTTTCATGTGTGATAAATGTCATTTTACTCGTTGTCATGGTTTTTAAACCCGCTTATACCCCGCTTGGAGCTTATCGCTTTATCTATGACAACGTACCATCCAATACAACGATTTTGGGATTTGACAGTCAGGGAAAATCTCCAAAATTGCAATTGGCATTTTTCAGAAAAAGCGGTGTAAAAATATTGCCATGGAACCCTGTGGAGGATATCCCTCCCGAGGGATGGGTGATTTCCACAAGATATATGGAATATCAAAAGATGAAAAAAATGTCGGGATGCAGGAACAGATATTCAACCTATCCCGAATGGATTTTTCGCTTTGATTTTGGAAGATGGACGGAACGTTCCTCCATCTGGACGATTTGGAAATGTAAATCGCAATGATTGTGACAACATCATCTGTGGCATGTAATATGGAAAATAATTATGAAGGTTTTTCAGTTTATACTCGGGGACAAGGTTTGGATTTCATACTTTAAAAAATGTATGTTGATTTCACTTGTTCTGCATGTTCTTGCTGCGATATACAGTATAGGGTTTCATCATTTTGACGAGCACTTCCAGATATTGGAGCTTTTGAATTTAAAACTTGATGGCAATACAATAAAGAGTTTAACCTGGGAATTTGATGTTGGAATGCGTCCATGGTTACAATCGTGGATATTATATGTAATGACGAAAGGAATGCTATTGGTTGGAATCGAGAGTCCTTTTATCCATACTTTATTTTTTCGTTTGCTCTCGTCACTTATTGGTTGGTTCAGTCTTGTTCTGGTGGGATTTTTATCCTATCGCTGGGTTTGTGTTTATAAATTAAAGGAAAAATGGGCCAGGTATATTATCTGGCCGCTTATCTTATGTTGGTTCTATCCATATATACATGCCAGGGTCAGTTCGGATAATTGGGGGGCGGTTTTTTTTACAATTGCCTTTTGCCTGGTTCTTCTTTTCTATCCACAAAATGCAAAACTTGAGGACAATGAACTCAGGCCTTTCAAAGGGGAGCGTTATTCAATTCCGGCATGGGTGGTATTTATAGCTGGAATTGTGTTTGGTTTTTCCTTCCAATTTCGCTACCAAATGGGAATTTGTATTTTTTTCTTTTATTTATGGTGTCTTATCTACGGAAGGATGAAAATATCAAGCGGTCTGATTATGACTTTTGCGTTGATATTATCTCTTTGTATCGGTTTGCTGGTCGACGGTTGGGGGTACGGAAAATTCACATTTTCTGCGTGGAATTACTTTTTTTATGATGTTATAGAGGGGATTCCTGGAAAGACCATTGCCAACCCCTGGTATGATTATTTCAGGCTTGCTCTTCTTCGCGGTATTCCGCCGATAAGCCTTGTACTCATGCTTGGAACAATCGTCTTCTGGTGGAAATTCAAGTCCCATCCATTAACATGGATAACCCTTCCATTCTTTCTGGTTCACAACGTCTTTTTGCACAAGGAGCTAAGGTATATTTTCATCCTGGTTCTTCTTTCCCCGATAATGACCACACTGGCTATACAGTTTTTTGGAATCCACAAATTTCAAAACAAATTCTGGAAGGCTGGTTTTTATCTGATTTTATTTTGCAATACAATATTATTGTTTGTGTCGATAATGAAGCCTGCCAATGTGGCCCCTGCTTTCTATTCCCACATAAATAAAAAAAATATCAAGACAGTTTATTACAAGGGGGAAAATCCTTTTACGATACTTGGTTTGAAATTGAATTATTATAATCCCCAACATCCTGAAATTAACAAAATGGAAAGTTATCCACAGAAGAATTTTAAAGGGTGGTATGTTACAACCAGAGGAAGGGATTTTTTCCATATGGAAAAAGATGTTTTGCATTGCAAACTTGATTATATAACATATCCAAAGTGGACCTTTGCGTTTAATGTTTTTCACTGGGTGGAAAAATCAAGGATCTGGGCACTTTTTAAATGCGAGTAAAGATGAGCAAGCTTTGTATTGTTATCCCATGTTATAATGAAGAAAAAAGAATAAATCTGAGCGTCTTTGGGCCTTTTATATCAGCAAATCCCGGGGTGGATTTTCTTTTTATAAATGATGGCAGTACAGATAAAACATTGCATATTTTAAACGGTTTTGCAGGATTGCACCATGATCGTGTTAAAGTTCTGGATCTTCAGGAAAATTCAGGCAAGGCTGAGGCCGTCAGGTTGGGAATGCTGAAGGCTTTTGATTTTAATCATCAATATGTTGCTTACTGGGATGCGGATTTGGCAACCCCTATTACTGAAATTCCACGTTTTTTGAAAATATTAAATGAAAAACCTGATATTAAATTTATTCTTGGAATGAGAATTGTACGTCTCGGGGCGAATGTTCGAAGGATATGGTACAGGCATTATCTTGGAAGAGTTTTTGCGACCATGGCCAGCTTGATTTTAAAACTTCATGTTTATGATACTCAATGTGGGGCAAAGATTATTTGTCGGGATATGATTCCTTTTGTTTTTAAAGATTTCTTTGTGACAAAATGGTTTTTTGACGTGGAGATACTTTTTAGAATTAAAAATACCGAAATATTCAAAAAGAACCACAATATCCTTTATGAGCTTCCACTTGCCGAGTGGTATGATGCCAGTGGCAGTAAACTTGGGTTGATGGATTTTATCAGGGCCCCTTTTGAGCTATTTAAAATACACAGGCATTATAAAAATTTGTCCAACAATTAGACAGTCGTAAATAAAGTTGTCTAAATTCTTTACAAAACACTATTTAACTAGATGATTTGAGGTCAGTACTGCTTGGCGCGTCATTTGCAATCAGAAGTGACAAAAGTTTGCGTGAGTACGCTAAATAAATCTTATTAAGGAGAGGGTTATGAAAAAGCTCTTGGTATTTATGGTCGCAGTTTCACTTTTAGTTTTAATTTCCGCGTGCGGAAAAAGCAACAAGGTTTCCGACATCACAGGAAGTTCCAGTAATCTTATTGGAAGTCCCGGAGTACCTCCAGGAAGTGTTGGTGATGTGTCCCAGTTTTTGTCGGCCGTGGAGAATGGAGCATTTGTGGCAATTCCAACTTCAGCGGCAATCTATTATTACTCTGAACCAAATTCATTATCTCAGGACTATAGAAATAGATATTCTTCTTCAGTATATGATCGCTTTGATGGACGAAGTAGTGATAGTCAGGTGATAAGCTGGTTAGCCAATATCATTCGCAGCAGGAATAGTTTTCAGCGCTGTAATGTTGGACCGAGCAATCCAAGTTATTATAGATACATCTATAATAGGGACTATAATTTGCAGCTTTGTTTCCAGTTTTTAATTTCCGACCAGATATTTTATATTGATCTGAATTATCCGGTTATTGCCAATCCTGTGGTTTATATGGAGCGTTCCTATAGCGATGATAGCTGGTGGATTTTCGATTATACGAAGACAAACATGGATGGATACTACATGTCTGGCTCCACATTCTATTGACAATAAATTGATTTATTTCATGGAGTATTTGTTGAATCGGTGTTACCATTTTTCTGATATGATTATTAATGAATTATGGTTTACAGGTAACAATGAATTTGAAGGATCTTTTCAGTAAGATCAAGGAGTTTTCAAAGGAGACGCACGGGAGTTCAAGTTACGATAAAGACGAGCTTTTTGTGATGGGTGAGCAAGCCGATGAGTTTGTTCCTTTGAAATTTCTTTGCAAGAAAACCGACTCAATACGTGATATTGATGATCTTCTGATGGATGGATTTCTTTACGATTCCTACGAGCTTTTCAACTTCCCTGATTATCAAAAATGGTACGAAAGACAGTTTGGAAAAAAGCTGACGCGTGTCCAGTCGAGAAAAATTTCCATTCTCCATTTACCTGACAATAAATCAATTTTTGATGCTATATCCACGATCAACAAGGGCTACGATGTCCTCAAGTGTGCGAAGATTCTTCTCAATTCCAAGAATCTTCCGGTTCAGCTTGGAGAATGGTATGCCAAATGTGTTTTTGGTCTTAATCAGGTAAAATCAACCTCGCAGCGTGGCTTTGATTTCCAACTCAATGGCAAAAGAGTCGAGATAAAAGTCCATTGGGGTGATCATTCATCTCCCAAGGGTGTGAAGGTGAAAAAGTCCATGGTGGAACTTAGCAACTACGTAATTACCATGTACCTTGCAAATAATTTTATGATCAGGGAAATATGCTTTCTTGATTCAAGTTTTGTTATAAGAAAGTTTGCAGGGAAGGGGCATACGATATTTCTCAAGGATATTGATATCAATAGCTATTTTTTCAGCAAGTCGAACAAACATGCTGACAAGGTGAAGAATTCAAGCGCCCTTCTAAAATATTCCTCTCCAACACTGGCAATGAAATTGGCTGAATATTTCTCAAATGAAGTCTCCTGATTCAGGCTTCCTAAAACAAGTCATAACGCAATAATCGACATTCAATATTTCCGTTGAAAAGCTTGGTACGTTTTGATGTTTGAAGTGAGATGTTTTTTCGAAGTTCGGGTTTTCCAGTAAAAATATAAGCGCGAAAATGTTTGAAATTCTTTTTTAAATTTTCCCCGTAGTCATGATAGAGTTTTTCAATACAACCATCGTCCTCCTCTTTCATTCTTTCGCCGTATGGTGGATTGCAGACAATAATTCCATCTTCGTTTTTTGGTGGTTTCAAGTTAACAGCATCCATCATTTTCAAATTTATGACATTATATGGCAGGTGTGCATTTTTTATGCTTTCCTTTGCGGTTACAAGGGCCTGGGGACTGATATCGTATCCATGGAAAAAATGACTACTGAGATTTTTAAGGCCGGACTTTGCCATTGTACTCATTTCGTTTGCAAGTTTTTTAAAATCAATCTGGATTTTTTGATCTTTCAGGTACCAGCTGTGAGCGAGGAATGCCCATGATCTTCTTTTGCGTTCCAAAAAATCGAATAATCTCAGGTAACTTGGAGGGATTTTCCCCTTAATCAGGGCGGCTTCAATCAAGAGTGTTCCTGAACCACACATGGAATCAATAAATAATTCCTTATCGCTGTTCCAGTCGCTATTTAAGATTATTCCGGCAGCAAGATTTTCTCTTAGCGGGGCGACAAATCTAATACCACGGCGGTATCCACGGTTTGAAAGGGGTTGACCGGCCAGATCCAGGAAAATATTGGCCTGGAACCCATCGCCGTCCCTTCTTTTTTCTATTCTAAGCAGGAACGATACATCAGGGTGAAGTGTGTCAACACTCGGGCGTTCGCCGCTACTTTGTCTAAACTGATCAACGATTGCATCCTTTAAAAGTTGGGAGAGAAATATTGAGTTTTTAAATTTTTCTTTTGCCTCAAAATCCAGAAGTGTGTTTATTTTGAATTTTTGCCTCAGACTGAATATTTCGGCCCAGCCATGTTTTAGGGCCTGGGTGTAAATATCGCGTTCATCTCTTATCTTGAAGAAGGTTATCTCATGAAAAACACGGCTTGCTATCCGGCTTGTGAGTATGATTTCCAGCGCCTGCAAATAGGTGGAACAAAATTGAACACCTCCGTTTTTGCAGTTGGCGCGTTCAACCCCAGCGGATCTGATTTCCTCTTCGAGCTTGTCTTCAAGACCTTTTGGGCACGAAGCAAAAAAATATTGGTGAAAATTCTCTGTTTTTGGTGTCATTTTTTTATCCTTGATAAAATTAAATAACCTTATGGGCCGAGAGAGTCAAACCAAATCCTTGTATGGCCCAATCTCTCGTGCTATAGTGATTTTTTTCTAATCGTAGCATTTGCGACCATGAGTATTATACATTGTGTTAAAAAGATATTTGGAGGAAACATGACTAATCAAGATTACAAAATTAAGGACATTTCCCTTGCGGATTTTGGAAGAAAGGAAATTGAAATAGCAGAAAAGGAAATGCCTGGTCTTATGGCCATCAGAAAGAATTATGCAGCAGAAAAACCACTTAAAGATGCCCGCATAATGGGTTCCCTCCATATGACCATCCAAACGGCAGTTTTGATTGAAACTCTTGTTGATCTTGGTGCAGATGTACGTTGGTGTTCCTGCAATATTTACTCCACGCAGGATCACGCCGCTGCAGTCATCGCCAAGTCTGGTGTTCCAGTCTTTGCATGGAAGGGTGAAACTTTGGATGAGTACTGGTGGTGTACCAAGCAGGCACTTTCGTTTCCCGGTGGAAAGGGACCGAATCTTATAGTTGATGATGGTGGGGATGCCACTTTAATGATTCACAAGGGACTTCAGGCCGAGAAGAACGCGGATGTTTTGAATGTTGAAGCGGAAAGTACTGATGAGGGAGCATTGTTAAAATGTCTCAAGGATACGCTTTCTGAGAGTCCTCAAAAATGGCATAACTGTGTGGAACAGTGGTACGGAGTTTCTGAAGAAACAACAACTGGCGTACATCGTCTATATCAGATGGCGGAAGCAGGAGAACTTCTTGTTCCGGCGATTAACGTTAATGATTCGGTTACCAAGTCAAAGTTTGATAATCTTTATGGTTGTCGTGAATCACTTCTTGATGGAATCAAGCGTGCCACGGATGTAATGGTTGCCGGAAAGGTTGCCGTTGTTTGTGGATACGGGGATGTTGGAAAAGGTTGTGCTCAGTCTCTTCGCGCAATGGGTGCAAGGGTTATGATAACTGAAATTGATCCGATTTGTGCCTTACAGGCCGCGATGGAGGGATATGAGGTTGTCAAACTTGAAGACACTTTTAAAGAAGCTGAAATTTTCGTAACTGCCACTGGTAACTACAATGTTATAACCGCAGAGCATATGGGCAAAATGCGTGATCAGGCAATTGTTTGCAATATAGGTCACTTTGACAACGAGATTGATGTTGCCGGCCTTCAGAGAATACCTGGAATGGAACGTGTGGAAATCAAGCCACAGGTTGCAACATATAATTTTCCAGACGGACACAATATTATCATGCTTGCCGAGGGCAGACTCGTTAATCTTGGTTGTGCCACAGGCCATCCATCGTTTGTCATGTCTTGTTCTTTTTCCAACCAGATGTTGGCCCAAATTGATCTTTGGGAAAATCGAAAGAACAGGACTCCATCTCTTCGAAAACTTTCCAAAAAACTGGATGAAGAGGTTGCCAGATTTCATCTTGATAAACTGGGAGTTACGTTGACTGAGCTTTCCTCCAAGCAGTCGAATTATATTGGTATTCCTGTTGAGGGCCCCTATAAGCCAGAGCATTATAGATACTAGGCGAGGACAATATATGGTTGTAATAATTGGAAGTGATCATGGAGCGTTTGAGGCGAAGGAAAGTTTAAAAGAGTCACTAAACGGGCATGAGATAATAGATGTGGGAACTGATTCCGCTGACAGTTGTCATTATCCGGAATATGCAGTCGCTCTTGTAAGGGAAGTCATAAAACGGGACACAATTGGTATTATTCTCTGTGGCTCGGGAATTGGTGTTTCCATGGTCGCAAACAGGTATGCGGGGATCAGGGCCGCACTTGTTCGAACAACAGAAGAGGCCAGACTTTCCAGAGAACACAACAACTCCAATGTTCTTTGTCTTGGAGGAAGAATTTCCTCGGAAGATGAGATAAAAGAAATCGTAAAAACATGGATTAATACACCTTTTGAAGGCGGAAGGCATTCAATCAGACTTTCCATGTTTGAAAATCTTGGCGAAAAGATGGATTAACAATGAATCA
>JAGLPP010000166.1 GCA_023137315.1 Bacteriovoracaceae bacterium | reverse complement strand
CTTTCTCATTATAATTTAAATTATTTTGAATCAATTTATGTACGCGAAGATGGTTTTATCGAGTGGTTGACAGTTGATGTGCTTTTGTTTGGATCAATACTCTGTTTTGTGCGTGCTTTTAGAACGAGATTCAGAAAAGGAACAGCTTTTTTCATGGTTCTTGTTGCATGTGGGGTGGTTCTTCTTTTTGGTGCAGGAGAGGAGATTTCCTGGGGACAACGTATTCTTGACATAAAAAGTAGTGAGTTCTTTTTACTTAAAAATTCCCAGGGAGAGACCAATCTTCATAATCTTGTTATTAATGGAATTAAAGTAAACAAACTGATTTTTGGAACCATCCTTGGGATTTTGATAGGACTTTATTTTATTGTTCTACCAATCCTCTACAAGTTCGTTAATGGTATAAAAAAGCTGACTGATAAATTTGCCATTCCGGTTCCGAGAGTTCTGCATATCCTCGCATATGTTCTTTTGGCAATTATGGCGACTTTTACCGCTTCAGGAAAAAAAGGTGAGCTTTTGGAATTTGGTGGATGTTGGATTTTCTTCTTGATGTTTCTTTTTCCTGTCAATAAAAACATCTTTGAAAAATAAGCTGCCGCTATAAAGTTCCAAAAAATTTTTTTAATCGAAGTTTTAGTATTGCGAAGATTGCTTCTGAAATGATGTTTCCAGACATCTTGGAAATTCCCTCTTTTCTTTCGGTGAATATGATTGGAACTTCCTTTATTTTTAATCCCTTGCAATGGACTTTGTAGTTGAGTTCTATCTGAAAGGAATAACCGTTTGAAATGATACCATCGAGATCAAGAGCAAGAAGTGTATCTCTTCTGAAGCATTTAAAACCCCCGTTGGTGTCGAGAAT
This sequence comes from Bacteriovoracaceae bacterium, assembly GCA_023137315.1. GTDB lineage: Bacteria > Bdellovibrionota > Bacteriovoracia > Bacteriovoracales > Bacteriovoracaceae > JAGLPP01. Next base: position 8,610 of record JAGLPP010000166.1, on the reverse strand, counting down.
CGGGAGACCTGTAATCATTCTTGTATAGAAGGAGCCACCGTAGGAGATTAGAAGTCTGGAAAACGGCCAGTTAATGATGCGAATTCCATTGATATACCTTGAGCCGATTGCCAAATCATTGCCATTTTCATGACAGGCTTTGATTAAATGTTTTACATCGTTTGGATCATGTGAAAAATCGCAGTCCATCTCAAGAATATATTCATAGTCCCGTTGTGATTTTTCAGTGGCCCATTTGAAACCTGTAACATAGGCAGTTCCCAATCCCTGTTTACCGGAACGTTCTATAAGGTGAAGATTTGGGTATTGTGCCTGGAGCTTTTTTACGGCGTCCCCGGTTCCGTCCGGTGATCCATCATCAATGATGAGCATGGAAATACCATTATATAAATCAAAAACCGTATGAATCATTTTTTCAATATTTTCGATTTCGTTAAAGGTCGGGGTGATGATGAGACTTTTATTGAATGGATACAACTGGTACTCCTTGATTTGTTAACGCAATCTGGATTTTTTACAACCTTCACATTCCTTACTACTGTATTGACGATATTTATTTGCCATTTGATAGAAGAAGTCAACAGCTCTTTTTCCCATTCCCGTTTCTGCGAGCCAGGCAAAGTTTTTTACAACTGGAAATTTGTGTGTCAAATATGTGATGGCATCGCCGGCAATATGGATATTTCCATTTTCGTCTATAATGTGCAGATTCTCATGACATTCCTCCTTCGATAAAAATGGAAATTCATTATAAATTTCGTCTTCATGGATGGAGACCATTGTAAGTATTTCCGCCCCTGAAACATGTTCCAATGCCTGTTTGAAGCGGTTGCATAATACGCATTCACTATCGTACAGAAGAACAGGAAGAGGGTGTTTTTTGTGTTGTGACATTATTTGAAATCCAGTTGTTTCCATGCAGATTTCCGGTAACGACCTGAGATAATATCCCAGATGGGTCTGCTTTTATCAAGGGAGATATCGGCTTTTCTGACTTTGGCAAGAGGAGTAAAAACAAGGGCCCCCTCTTTTCTTTGTTTCTTTTTCTTTCCAAAATTTGGAAACTTAAATCCTTGCGAATTTTCCTTTTGATGTCTTGTTTTTCTTCCTCCAACATATTTAAGGGCCTTTGTGCCGCTGTTTTTTGTCAGGTAGTTGGAGGCGTAGCTTCTGCTTTTAAACCTCTTCATGTTGGCCTTTGCTTTTGCACTCATTGGTTTTGCGGCCATTAGTCTTGCAATGTTTTTTGGTACCCCCATGGATTCAATTGCCTTTGCTTCATCTTCTTGGGAGGAATTGAGTGTTATATTGGATGGAAATTTATCCTTGATTTTTTTCAGAATATTTTTGGAATTAATGGCGGCGTTACTCAGGGCGCTACCTGATACCTGGCCGGAAGTAAGGTATCCACGTGACATGTTTGTGATTGGTTTATATGCCTGGCCATTGTATGCACTGGCCAGACCAAGTTTGGCAGTAAGTTCCTCGAATTTTTTGTCAAAGCATGTATTTGTAGTTAAGCAGTTACAAGCAGGATCGCTTTGTAATTTGTTGTCGATGCACGTAACAACATATTGGTTATTATGTTTGTGTTTTGCCAGTATTTGTGCCATGCAGTACTGAGTGTCATTTTTTGTTTCCGCCTGTGCGCAATAACAAACGGTGTCTGTTACAGGATTACAGTCTCCCTTGCTTGGCAGCTTGTTTGCGATTTCTTTGACGATTTTTGATGCCTCGGCATGTTTTTTATGTTCCTTGTTGAAAAACATGGTGAGAAGTCCGGCCCCTGCCAGCTTGAGTCCGACACTTTTAACGGTAACTCCCTTTGTCAGCATAAAGGCATAGCAACCAGTTGTGGCACCCCAGCCAACGGTTTGGAGTTTGGCAGTTTTTTCCCTGGCATCGTGACTCAAGGCCGCTTTGTACAGCTCGTCTCTTTGTATTGTTCCCTCGCTTGATGTGAGAGAACTTATGTTACTTTGCTCCAAGGTTTGCATGGCGGTCCCTACGGTCTCCGTACCGATTGCGATAAAACGACAATAGTCATTATATTCCTTCTTGCCGCTTCCATCCTTGGTTGGTTTGTTGGTTTTTAGCTTTGATGGCACTATGCCGACAATCATGGCATAGGCTTTCGAGAGTGCCTTGACCATCGAGGAATCAATTCCCATAAATTTGAATTTGGTTTCTCTTCCCTTGCAAGCGTCTTCGTTTCCCTTGCATTCTTCGTCGTAGGCACGCTGTTGGTGGCCGTTGTGGATGTACTCTTTGCTAATTTGATATTCCTGATCCGTCAGTCCCTGCGGCGTCGGATTTACGTTGGCCTTTTGAACGGATTCTCCAGGTGCCACTGATTCTCCTGGCGCAATCACCAGGTCCGGTTCACTTTCAGCGTGGGCATAAAAACCTGTTGCAAGGCCCAGAAGAATGAGAAGGTGTATAATTGTCTTCTTCATGGTCAATCCTTTTGTACGTCAATATTGTATCACGATTAAATGGAAAACCTAGAAAAACAAAATTGATATATGTGTATTTTTCCTATAATTTTAATAGGTTATATGCATTTTAAAGGACTGCAGCCAGATACTCAAGTGCAAATAATTTTTGACATTGATATCCTAAGTCAAAATTATTATTGTAGGGATGGATAAGTACTCAATCAAGTCAAAGAAGGAGAAGCAGATGATGCGTTTTTCCCTTGTCGCCATTATGGCAATAATAATTTCCACTTGTGTTTCAGCAGATGAATTATACGGGTTCTGTTTTGGTGATAATGTTTCACTTCAGTCAGTACGTCTGTCCATGGACCCGATACTGTTGTCGAGGGACAAGATTTTTTTTAGAAAAAGTATGAATTGTATCGAGGTAAAGCTGTCAAAAGCAAGAAAGGATCTTTTTGAAAAGTATATCTCCAAAAAATTCACGATATCAAAAATTTATTCAGAGACTGCTCGTGAAGAAATTTTTACTGAAACAATAAAGAACTGTCGGATACTTATTATTAAGAAGAAAAAAGTGAGTAGCAAAGAGTTTAAGGCCGGTGTTGGAAAACGTACACGGCTTTCACAAAAAGAAATTAAGAGAAATGAGGTTGGTAGAACAGAACTGCTTTTGGGAGAAGGACTGATTGGAAAAATTGAAGTTGGAGGGGATTTTGTAGAGGTTGAATGCAAGTCCAGGGCAAACGATAATTACGTTGTTCAAGTCCATATGAAAAAAGAAAACAAGAGTAATGACTCAAGCTCATCATCTTCCGGTTCATTAAGTACCACCATCCAGATCAAGCGTGGTGAAAAAATTAATATTGGCAGTATCGTTGAAAATCTAAAAAATCGTGATCGAAAAATCTCTGTCGATGAAGGTGTCAACTACAGTAGGATTAAAGGTGAAACCACCTATGACTACGAGCTAGTCATTCAATGATTTCCTGATATAAATATTTACATATGAACTGCCTGATGAATTCCATGGATTATGCGTAAACAGGTATTTAAAAAAGTTTTTCCAGTTTAGATTGCGATAGTCAGGAACCCACCACGATCTAAATGGCATTTTCAGTTTATTGTGTGTTTTGAGCAATTTTTTTTCTTCATTAGCCTGAATTTTTGGAGAGAATATATAGTCGAATTCGTTATAAGTACGATTTCCGAGGTTGTATGAATATTCAGGGTACTCCAATAGAAACCAGCTCATCGGCCATGTATGATTGTGTGAAAGAATAGTTGGTCTTCTTCCGAACAGTGGCGAATCCAATTCACTTTTGAGCTTTAACACCAGATTTTCGTATTTAATATCCGTGTGAACCTGGCAAATAAGCTCTGTTTTCATCCCCGCACGTGCGAAATTTGTCGTCAGGGATTTTTTCAGGTTGAAAATAATAATTAATATTAAAAAAACAATGCCAAGTGACCATTTGATTTTTGGTATTTTTGTTTCGAATAACCTTTCAAAAACAAGGTTTTCCTGAAAATACAAGGAGAGATAAACAATGCCTGTTGTTAGTGGATACATGGCAAGCCATGGAACTTTTTCCCCGGCAAAGCTGTAGGAGAAAAGGCTTGCAAAGAAAAAATAGCCCCAGAAGGATAAAATTCTTTTATCATCTTTTATGTGAAAATAAGTGACTATTATTGCATGAACAGGAATTAAAAATACCGGATAGAAATCAAGTGGAAGTTTTAGTTTTAAAAAATTAAAAATAAAAATACGAGAAATGTTCCCGTCTGAGAAAATTATATGACAGGACACTGCCGCCAGCAGAGTTGCCAGGGCAATTCCTCTTATGTGCCAGCAGCGCTTTATATAAAAATGGATAGCGTGAACAAACATAAGAATGACAATGACGATTTCATACCAGGAAAGAACTAAAAACTGGTAAATGAACGGACCCTTGATTCGTTCGATATTGTGCTGGTGAATCCAGTAGCTCAGACTTTTTCTGTAAATACCATCCAGTATGCCGCGTGGATGCTTGAAGAAAGCGGAGTAGAGAATGACATAGATTAATGCTCCAATAATTAGTGCCATTATAACCGGCAGAGGATTTTTTTTGATGTAATGAATGATTTTGTTTAAGCAGGTATTTTCAGAGTCCCCGTGGAAGGTTTTTATTAATTGCTCACAGACGAGATACATGGTGATAATTGCCAGCGTCATGTAGGAATTTTCTTTTATTGTAAATTGAAGCATCAATCCGATAATTATTGGAAAGGCCTTTTGTCTTTCCGAAGCGATCGCAATTCCCCACAGCATAAGCAGCATGCTGCTTAAAACAAGAAAATCATGCCGGATAAAGCGTGACCAGTAGATCAGTGTTGGGGAAAAAGCGATCAGCGTTATCATTACAAGCAGGGTGTTTTTGTGTAGGAATTTTCTGAAGATTAGTGGCATAAAAAGAAAGCACGTTCCAAGAAATGCTCCCAGCGATCGTGCCGCCCATTTGGTAGCACCGAATATGTCATACAGATACGGGAGCAGGTTATATAGAAGAGGGCCATGAAGCATGGCTGAATATTTGTAGTAACCGTGTGCAGGGTCATCATAAATATATTTGCCATAGATTGCGTGGAGTGACTCATCGTGGTGAAAGGCGCGGATTTCAAGACCAACCCATCGAAGCAAAATTCCTGCAAGGATAATAATGCCAACATAAATCCATTCATTTGTGGTAAAAGTGCCCCAAAAATCATTTTTTTCTGATGCTTGTCGGTTTTTTTCCATGTTATGGCCATTTTTGAGTTTCGATGTTTTCATTATACCCAAAAATGCGGTATTTATCTAAAAAATTATCAATTGTAATAACAAACGGAGTATCCATGAATCCACTACTTTCGAAGTTTGCCACTCCTTATGAGACCGTTCCATTTAACGAGATAAAGAATGAACATTACCTACCTGCTTTGAAAGAGAGCATTGAATTATCAAAAAAGGATATTGAAAAAATAAAAAATAATTCAGAAGCACCTACATTTGAAAATGTTTTGGAGGCCATGAATGAAGTGACGGATCGTCTTGAAAAAATTGATTTGGTTTTTAATAATCAACTTGTGGCCGAAACCAATGAACAATTGCAGAAAATTGCCAGGGAATATTCACCTCTTAGAACTGAATTCTCCAATGACATTCTTTTGGATGGGGAATTATTTGAAAAAGTGAAAAACATATATGATGAAAAGGATGCGTTAAACATTGACCAGGAACAAAAAATGCTTCTGGAAAAATCCTATAAGGCCTTTGTTAGAAATGGTGCACTTCTTTCTTCAGCTGACAAGGAGAGGTTGCGTGGGATTGATAAAAGGATTTCAGAGCTTTCTCTTGAATATGGTGACCACGTACTGGATGAGACTAATAAATATGAGCTTCATATTACGGATGAAAAAGAACTTTCAGGTCTTCCGGAAATGGCCTTGGAAGCTGCACAAATGACGGCCAGGGAAAAAAACAAGGAAGGATGGGTTTTCACACTTCAAATGCCGAGCCTTCTGTCAGTTGTAAAATATGCGGATAACAGGGAGCTTCGAAAAACCATAGTGGAGGCATCTTCCCGTAAATGCATGAACGGGGATTCAAACGATAATCAGAAGATTTTAAAGGAGATAGCATGTCTTCGTCATGAAAGGGCAAATCTTCTTGGATATGAAACTCATTCCCATTTTGTTTTGGAAGAAAGAATGGCAAAAGACCCTGGAAGAGTTTACGAATTTACGGATGATATATTTAATTTTGCAAAACCTTATGCCGATCGCGATATGAATGAGCTGGCCCAATTTTCAAAAAGTCTTGGCGGCCCGGATGAAATTCAAAGCTGGGATTATGCCTATTATGCGGAAAAACTTAAGAAGGAAAAATTCAATATTGATGACGAGATTTTGCGTCCATACTTCAAGTTGGAAAATGTTATAGGTGGCGTCTTTGAGGTTGCAAAAAGATTATATGGACTTAATTTCAGGGAAGTTGACAATATTCCACTCTATCATCCTGATGTGAAGACCTATGAGGTAAATGACAGCGCAGGAAATTTTGTTGCCATTTTGTATGCCGATTTTTTTCCACGTTCAGGGAAGAAGGGAGGTGCATGGATGACGCTTTACCGGAGTCAAAAAGGGGAGATAAGGCCGCATGTTGGAATTGTCTGTAATTTTACAAAACCAACCGGTACAAAACCGTCTCTTTTAAGTTTTGGTGAAGTGACAACCCTTTTTCATGAGTTTGGCCATGCTTTGCATGGAACTCTTTCAAATTGCAAATACGCAAGCCTTTCCAGTCCGAATGTTTATTGGGATTTTGTGGAACTTCCAAGCCAGATCATGGAGAACTGGGTTTTTGAAAAAGATTGTCTTGATCTTTTTGCAGAACATTTTCAAACAGGCGAAAAAATTCCGGAAGAATATATCAAGCGTATCAAGGAAAGCTCCACTTTTCATGAAGGAAGAAATACCGTCAGACAGTTAGGCCTTGGTTTGTTGGATATGGAATGGCATACAAAAGACCCGTCCAATGTGAAAAGTGTTGAGGAGTTTGAAAAGGAGGCCACCTTGAAAATGGAATTATGTCCACATATTGAAGGATCTGCTATTAGCGCCTCATTTTCACATATCTTCAGAGGCGGCTACTCATCAGGATATTACAGCTATAAGTGGGCCGAGGTTCTTGATGCGGATGCCTTCGAGTATTTCAAGGAAAATGGAATCTTTAATCAGGAGATTGCCAAAAAATTTCAAAATGAAATACTGTCACGTGGTGGAACAGAGCATCCATCAATACTTTATCGTCGTTTCAGGGGAAGAGATCCCGAACTAGGTGCCTTGCTAAAAAGGGCCGGGTTAAAACAAAATAACGCATAGCGCTCAACGCCTTGAATTTATTGGATTTTTGGAGACATTTTGAGTCCGCTCAAATTGATCAGGATCAATTTGGGGCCATAAAGGGTGGCATTTTGCCATCGCATGCCGCAGCATTTACTGAAAAATACCTGTATTTTCTGGCACGATGATTGCTCTAAGTGATTGTACGAAGTTTCAAACATAGGATGTATTTGAACAGAATTTTCTTAAAAAGTAAGGAGAGAGTGTTTATGAAAATGATGAAAGTAATCTTTGTAATGTTGGTAGCAGTGTTATCCACAGCTCTGTTTGCGCGGGAGCGAATTGTTCTTGATATGTATGATCGGGTCTTTAATGGGGATGCAACAATTTTTTTAAAGCGTGAAATTCAGCGGATGCGCCCAGGATTGAATTTAAGTCGGTTGGAATTACGATCAGTGCGTTTTATTGCCAAGACCAGGCATGGCCGTGGAGAGGCATTTCTTAAAGTAGGACATAGAACAAGTTATCCTGAAGTGGTTAATGGAAGTCCATACGATTGGAATAGCAATGCTCCACACACTTATGACAGGGTTCAATTTGAAAATCCAGATCGAAGCAGTAATGGTGTCTGGCAGATTCATATGAGAGGCATGTTCAAGGTTCAAAGAGTTGTTCTGGTTGTGGAACGCGGATATAATCCTGTTCCAACCAATCAACGTGTGACGCTTAATTTCAGAGGACGTATCTTTCATGGACAAGGTACGCTCATGCTTCAGCGTGAAATCCAGATGCAGAGACCTGGTATTAATCTTCGTGATTTTGAACTTAGGTCAGTGACTCTTGTTGCCAAGTCAAGGCATGGAATGGGTCGGGCAACATTAAGAGTTGGTCACCAAACTTCAATGGATCAAATCCTAAGAGGTAATCCTTATGATTTTATGAGTGAGGCCCCCTATACTTACGATACAGTAAGATTTAACAGCCCCGCTTATAGTAGCTCAATGGGACCTTGGCAGATTCTTCTTCGTGGAAATATAAAGGTTAGAAGGGTTGATGTTGTACTTGTCAGGAAATTTGGTCCAACTCCTCAGCCGATTCCACCGCGTCCACCACGTCCATATATGAGATAGTTGACAGTTATGAAATGATACTAAAAAAGGGCGGAATTTTTATTCCGCCTTTTTTTAATTTAGAGGTTGGTAGACCTTGGTTATGAAATTTTTACCCGAGTCAAGGCCCTGGCGCAGTTAATACTCCACTTCATTGATAGAAAAATGAATGTTCTGTATAAGAAACACACAATCAT
>JAGLPP010000165.1 GCA_023137315.1 Bacteriovoracaceae bacterium | reverse complement strand
ATGACCATGCTTTAAATGATGCTGGGAGAAAGCACTATATCCTGAAAAATGCTGGTCTTATGTATCAACGAATCAGTACGCGAATAAGTTCAACCATTACAAATTATTTTAACTAAAGAAGGAGAAGGTTTTGAATAAGCAAATTGTTATCAATATACGAAATATTTTAAGCGTTCTGAGTGTTGTTCTTGTTATCTATGTCATCCAGACCCAACCCATATTGGCCGGATTCAATGAAGAAGCAAAAAGTTATTTTCAAACCCATATAGTACAATATCTGAAGGGGTTTTCTCTTCTTTCTCTGGTCGCAGCACTTTTTTTATTGATCGGCGGTAGGCCAGAAGGGTCTAGTTGGGCCACAAAGATTTTTATTTCTCTGGTCGTGGCGGCAAATGCGGAAGAAATTATTGATGCTGTATGGAATAGTTTTGTATGAAAGCAAAGAATCCAAAATTTCTAAAAGCAAATGGCACTTTTCACGGAGTGAATTATCTTGATCTTCTTATTGTTGTAATTTCCGTATTGATCGGGAGCGGCTATCAGCTCGAAGGTCTGTACCTGCTCTCGGTTCCTGTCTTAGCTTTATTTGCTCGTTATATCGTGAGCCATTTATTTTCTCCGGGTGACATCATATTTAAACTTTTAAAAAGAAAATCCTACGGATGGAGTCATTTATTAAAGGAATTGAATAATGTTGATTAAAAACGCATTTAATTACTTAAAGAAGGTGGATTTGTTTAAGGCAATGGCCAAAGGGATTGATTTTCCTCTCCTTGGATACAAGGGCAATGTTCTCATGTCAAAAAGCGGTTTAAAAACTTATAGCTATGAATTGATTGCAAACGATCTTGAGCAGGTTTTAATTCATGAACATGATAAGTTTTATCGTCAATTGATCTCCTTTTTCAATAAGACACCAAATGGTGCCTTTTTCAAATATCTATTTTTGAACGATAGAATATTCATCAATACCAATCTGAAAAAAATCAATATCCCATTTTGCCAGTTGATTCCTTTAGACGATCCGTTGAATGTGTTTTTTGGATACGCAAACCTTTATTCCGATGTGTCGCATGGAAGCGACTTTTTAAAATTCAATGGCCAGTATTTAAAAATTATTAACTTTGATAAATTGTCCGAAGATGAAATCTTTCCAGAAGAATTGAGCGTTTTTGGCGAGTACATGGTTCAATTTGAAAAAAAGAATCCGTGGATTATTCGTCATATATTGGATGTGAAAAGAAATTTACATCTTCCAAACTTAACGGGGATAAAAAGAAACATAAAAAGTGAAAAAGCATATGAGGATATTGAAAATGTCATGGAGGACATAATTGAGGGGCATGAGATGATCTTTAATGTCATGCCCTCTATTTTGATTCGCTCAAATGATTATTGTGAGTTAAATCGCAAAACGGATTTGATATTAAAAAAACTTGAAGAAATGGGGCATGTTCCACATTTGGAAACCGATGGTCTTGGATATTTTTTCCAAAAACTGCTTTTTGGAGTAGGGCCCTGTTTTAAATACCGATCACAGGAAATTATAACCAGTTTTTTGGTCAATCTTCTTCCTGTTTCCCGTGATTATCTTATGGATGATGGATTCGAGATTGAATCTATTTCGGGAAGATGTCTTTTTTATGATCTGTTTTCAGGTGCCGATAACGCCAATCTTTGGATTTGCGGCCCGTCTGGAAAGGGGAAATCCTATCTCGCTCAATATATTCAGGATTACTATATCGAAAAAAAGGTGAAAGTCCTTATTCTCGAATACGGGAAGTCTCACGAAAAGCTATGTAAGTGGCATAACGCCGTTTTGTTTAATCAAAAGGCAAATTTTCTTCAATTTAAGTGTCCTTATTATTTAAAAGACCTCGTTTTAAATATTATCGGAGAAGATGAAAAGTTTTCCAAGATGGAACAAGGAAAGCTCTTTGAAATCATTGAAAAGGGAATTGAGGGAAATCTCTTTAACTCCAATGCAGAATTTATTGATTATCTTGAGGGGTATTTCAAGGGTATCCATTATTATTTTGCATCTATCAGGGAATATTTTACGGATGAGATCGTGAGATTCGATGCGCAAGTTATCTATTGTGACATCAAGGATTATCCCGAAGAAATTAAGGCACCAATGATTATTTATCTTTTTCAGTGGTTCAAATCATGGGAGGGGCGAAAAATTTTTGTACTCGATGAAATCACTAAATATGTAAAAGATGATTTTAAGGCTGAAAGTATTTCCGACTTTGCCAGAAATAAAAGAAAGGAAGGCGGTTCCATCTTTTGCATTACCCAACACATTAATGACATTATTCGTTATCCGTTTCTGGACGTTATCTTTGAAAATTCGGCGCATAAGATATTTTTTGAACATGATTCCGAGATCAAGGTTGAATTAAATCCAATGTTGGAGGAATTGATAAGTGAATTGGGTAGTAGCTCTAATTTTGGCCATGACGGGAAAACCTCAAGAGAGTTTTCCGAATTTGTTATTTCAAAGGGGAAGGCCTTAAAGATTGGCAGACTTAGAAGAGATAATCTCTATTATGAAATTTTCACCTCAAATAAAGAGGAAACAGATGCCTTTAACCAATACGTCAAAGATGTTGGGAAATATTATCCGAATTTCAGAGAAAGGCTTGAAAGATATGTGGAGTTAAAATATGGCCTGTAAAAATATTTTTACAATATTTTTCATTTTGTTTTTGAATCTGGCCAAGGGAAGCACTTTTTTTGTGCCTGATAGCGATACGGCAACACTTCTTGAAATTGCCATGATTGTTTCCAGGGATTTAAAAACCACACTGCAACTTCTGGAAGTGGCCAAGGGAACACAGGAAACCTTGGGAAAGTTTCACGATAGCGTGGCCAGAAAATACTACCTTTCACAAAGGATCAAGTATCGTTTGGAACGGATAAAAAGACTTAGGAGGGCCAAACCAAAAACCCTGAGGGAAATAAATAACGCCCTTTTTCAATTTAAAAGTCTCTTTAATAGTCTCAAAAGACTTTATGCTGATGCTGGAATGGAGCTTGTAAGAATGGAGGATGAGTTTTTGGAAATTGAGAACAAAAAAAGGGAGATGAATACCAACAAAAACCTTCTTCATTCTCAGGAAAATAATTCAATAAACGGTGGTGATATTTTGGAAAATACCTCAAATACGGCCATCAATACAGCACAGACAAATATTCTTTTAAATGATCTTAATAAAAACGTACTTGATGGGAATAAATATCAGCTTATAAATAATAAATTTCAGCTTATGCAACTCATGAAAGAAATTGAACAGGAGGAAAGAATCAGAAAATGGGGCGGGCTTGATAATTATTATACGGATGAATTATCTTCACAAAGGAAGAAGAAATGATTGATCTAAAAGAATATCTCTTAATTGATTATGAATTTGTAACGGAATTTATGGGGCTTTTGAAAAACTCCCTTTACGGCGTCATTCTTCTGTTTTTTGTTATTGCTATTATTTTTGAAATGGTAAATAACGGCGATATTCTTGGAGTGATTAAAAGGCTTATTCTCTGTATAGTTGTTATTTCGACTTTTTCAACAATTCACCATTATGCGGTGAATACCTCTTTTAAGATTGCTAATCATATCGCCAACGAGCTTTCTGATAATACGGCACTTTTGAAGGGGGTGGTTGAATCAATAGATGAGGCATTGGATCAAAAAAGAAAGGAGATGAAAAGCAAGGGAGCGTGGAAGTGGATAAAATACAATTTGCTTTTAGGCCCTGAAATCAACACACTGATAACCCTGTTTTTCGTACTGGTTTCCAAACTGTTACTTTTATTATCCAAGGCCATATATACCGTTACCCATAATATCAATTACGGGCTTATCGCTATTCCGAGTGTTTTGTGTATCTTGCCGCAGTTTCGTGGTTCACTTTCCGGCGCGCTTAAAACAACCGCATGGTGTGTGACAATGCCTTTTGTAGTTCTTTTTCTTTTAATGATCCTGAGTTGGGAATTAACCCATGATGTAGGAAATCCATTGGATCATATGGCCGTTATGTTTTGTTTTCTTATTATGTTGGTTTTAAGTGGGGCAATTTCCTGGGGCCTTTTGTCCGGTACGGGGGTAATGGGTGCAGCGGCAATAGGTGGAACTATATTGGGGGCAAAAATGGCATCAATGAGTACCCGTGCAGTAGGCCTTTTGTGGAAAAAAAATATGCTGGGAGCAGGGGTTCAGTTATTGAGTGGATTAGGGAACGTTAGCCGGGGTGGATTAAGTAAGGCAAGAAGTTTTATTTCACCGCATGTTAAAAAACATAATAATTTGTTGGAGTCAGGGGGAAGTCATAAAAACTTCTCCCCTGATGATCAAAAATTAAATACAGGTTCACAAAATATCAAAAAACAAAAAGAAACTACTCTGAGAGAGAAAGGGCCTTCTTCCAAAGTGGATAATATGAGTAAAAACCAGAGTAGTGTGAAAAACGAGCAATCCGTTACGCAAAAAAGCGACATTAAAACTCAAAAAGTGGGGGGAGTGAATAAACAGTCAAATATTGAGGTGTCAAAAAAAGATCAGGTAATTAAAAACAAGAAAAACACTAGCTCTCAAAAGACATCAATAAATAAAACAGTTTCAAGAAATAATGGGATTACCGCCCAAAGTGGGCGTAGATTCCCAAAGGCCCGTAAAACGGCAAATGAATCCAGAATCTTTGTAAAAAAACGAATCGAATCAGAGAGATTCAGAAGAAAGCTGAACAAGAGGAAGTTTAGGCCAAAACTCGATCAGTAAAGGAAATGATTTATGAACGATAGAAAAATAAAAACAGAAGAAGAATTGAGTAATGTTTTTGTGGATTTTCGGGATGAATTTGAAAGGCAAAACATTTATTTAAAATTGGCCATTGGGATTGTGAGTGTTTTAAGCGTTATCTCCATTACATTGATTCTTCTACAAGAAAATATCCATGTATTTCAGGATTTGCCGTTTTTAAATAAGGGCATACCACCTGAAAAGATATGTTATTTCGGTATGAAATCCGTTCTTAAGAATAATGGAAATATTCATATCGTAGATGAATCCCTTTTAAAGGCCATTAAGAAAAAGAAGATCAGCTTTTCCTTTGCGATTAAAGAGTGGTTTCGCCCATTAATGCTTAATGATGAAGTATGCCGGATTGCCTTTGAGGACGACAAGGGCCTTGTTGGATTCAAGGTAAAGATCAAAACCAAGTCAGGCTATCCATTCGATCATAAAATATATGACTTCGATGAAATCTCCATCAACAAGGAAACACTATGAATTTCTTTATGCTGCCGGGACATATTGCCACTTTGTTTGTTGGCTTTAAGTTTGCCCTTATTCTGACTTTTGAAAATCCCATTACTGGGTATGGTGGTGCGAGTCATGCGGAGATTTCAATTTCCAGAGATTTAAGTTTTAACAAGGGGCAAACAATTATCATCAATCCAAAGACGGATAAGCTGGATACCAATTTGGTTATTTTTACCAAGAATCGAAAATATAATTTTTATATTAAATTCGACAAGGAAAGGGCTTTTAAGTTTGTTGATGTTTATAATGGCAAGATCAATAATTCGTATGTCCTGAAACGTGAGGCCAATTCTTATAAATATTATGAGGGCAAAACCTCGGTTAAAATTGCAAACAAGCAAAAATATCCGATCTATGTAAACGGTAGAAAGGTGAAAAGGGTGCAGTATTTTTCCAAGGGTATTCCTCTTTTTATAAAAAAGAATCCTGAAAAGAATATAGCGAATGGAAAAATGATAATAGAGGATTTTCTATGAGAAATTTTTTCTTGATTATCATTTTAATTGGAGTTTTAGGGATGGAGAATTTATTTGGATTTTCAATTCTTGGTAGAGATGAAAGATATGGGAAAAGATCAATGATTGACGAAGTGAAGGTGAAAAGATCAGTGCCAAGGAGAAAAAAAGCATCCAATCAGAACAAAATGTGGAGTCAACTTTTGATGAGGATGGACGAAGGAAACAGAGAAATTGAAAACCTGAATAAAAAGATTAAACAGAAACACAGGGCCCCTATAATTTTTGGAAAAAAAGAGAAGATCAGGATGCTTTCGGAGTTTGAGGGAATTATTTTGGAGTCAATTTTTGTTATGGATGGAGCAGTATCAAAAATTAAAGCAAGGGCATACGGAAATGACATTATTATACGAGGGACAGTCTTTCGATGTTTTGGAAGTGCAAAAGGTTATAGAGTAAAGGTTGAATGTGACCGGATGATTACGCCGGATAGGATTTATAAGATCAGGGCCACTTTGAGAGATCATTATTCCGGCGCAGATACTTTGTATCCATCCGAAGTAAGAACAGGAGAGGAAGAAAGTTTTTTAAAGGAGGCATTTAGCGGTTTTCTTGGAGGTGTGATTGATGCCTCAAAAGACAGATTTTTGACTTTATCCGGGGAAGTTGAGCGAAAAAACGCCAAAAATAAAATTCTATCTGGGGCAATGGGGGCAACGGGGAGCGTTCAGGAAAATATCAGAAAATCGGCAAGAGAAGTAAAAACATATCTAATTTTAAATGCCGGAAAGAAAGTCACCATTTATTTTGATGAAGGGGTGGAATTATGAACAAGAACAAAATTTTTATTTTGATCATGATGATTTGTATAAGCTCTTGCAGTACGCATGACTTGAAAAAATCAATGGCATACAGCTTTTTAACAGGTGCAATGGCCGGAGGAAGTGCCGGATATTTAGTCGCGCCTGAACCCCAAAATAATAAACGGGCAAATGCTCTTTTGTTTGGTGCTATCTCCGGGGTTGTTGCCGCTGGTGCGGCATATCTTTTTCATACGAATGATCCCTTGAAATCTCCGCTTGAACGAAGAATATGGCCCTCGGACGAAGAAAAAAGAAATGAGAAAGAGAAAAATAAAATTCCGACTTATGAATTGGATTTAGGGGCCAACCATATCAAGGCGCAGCTAAAATTTAAGCAGGAGGCTATTTATAAACAAACGGTAAAAAACTTGTTACCGGAATTACGGGCCATTTTTCCAACTCCATATATCAAAGTTCATAAAATTGAAGATCAGGTAATCAAAACTGGAAATGAAACCATTTTAATGCGTGGATGCGAGGCAGTAGTTCAGTATATTGAAGGGCCTGATACCGAAAATGAGAGACAGGGAAGGGGGAAATAATGGAGAAAAAAAGGAAATCTATTGGTGAACATGATTTATTTTTTGAATCAATAACCACCATTTTTGAAATAATAATCAAGGGAATATTTCATGGAGGATTGGGATTAATCACGTTGGGATTTGATAAAGCAAAAAGGAGGAAGGGGAAGGATGATGAATTTTCGAGGATCAAAAAATACTATCAAAAGGGACGATCAGTTTGAAAAATAACGAGAAAAATAGACAAAAAGTCTTTTTGAGTATCTTTTTGGCCGTCTTTTGCGAAAGATACTTAAAGAGATTTGGAGGTCTGGACAACTTCTTGAAATCAAACATTAATCATCCTCATTTTACCCCCCGCCCAAGCGTGACCTCCCTCTCTCTACGTCCTGTGGACTTGATAGACGGAGGTCACGCTTGGGCGGGGGTGAGTGTGAGTGTGTATAGATTAATGTTGATGTTGTCTTAGAGGAAGAAGAGGAAAAGAAGGAAGGAAAAGGGAAAAGGGGGAAGGGAGAAGGAGAAGGAGAAGGAGATGAGTATTGTAATTACAAAGAGAGATTATGAGTTATTGAGATTTTTTAATGATTTCAAATTTGGAAAGATTACTACGTTAAGTGAGTTATTGTTTGTTGATAAACTTGATAAGTTTAATTTGGCCAGAAGAAGATTAAAGAAATTATTTGATAATGATCTTGTGCAAAGATGCAGATGTTTTGAATCCGGGCAATATGTTTACTGGTTATCACTTGAAGGTATTAATTATCTGAAATCCAAAGGTATAAAGACATATAAGCTACTTAATAAATTATCGTGGGGAACATGGGAGCACGATGATTTTATCCAGACGGTAATGATTGAATTTAAAAAAAATGGAATTGAGAGGTTTCTGTCCGAAAGGCAACTTCTAAATAATTCAAAACTGGATTTTAATATTGTTCCCGATCTTGGTGTGTCCATAAGTGATGATTACATGGTAGCCGTTGAAGTTGAAAAAAATCGAAAAACCAAAAGAAGAATACGCCGTAAACTTGAGAAATTAAACAGTGCAAAGATTTTTAAAATAGTTTTATACATTACTTTTGACCGAAATATTGCGGATAATGTCGAATCATCATATGCCTGTCTTTCCGATCCATCTTTTCACTTGATTACGGCTGACAGGAATATTCTTTTGAACAATTCGGAGAAAATTATTTCATCTATAATCAAGCTGTCGGAAGGGGATTCAAAAATATGAAAAGCACCTCTCTTTTTAAAATATTTTCAATATTGGTAATTTTTATTTGTGCGTTTGGATATATTGACAACTGGTTTATGCTGTCTTTCTTCTCCATAACGACAATTTTTATTTCTGCATATCTTTCAAAAAGACATGCCTTTAAGCTCTGTCTTGAGCATAACGTAAAGCAGATTGATATATTTATTCCACTCATGGCCGGTGTGGTATCCCTGATTATTCTTGTGGTACTTGTTCTGTCGGGATCACTGTCTGCAATTGTTTACGGAAAACTCATTGCCGTTTTCTTTATTGGCCTTGGTATTCTTTTAATATACGGATACGGGATCTTAAAATCCTTGGAAATGGATTTTAAAAATCCCCCTGACGATAAGATTTATATAGGGCATGAAGTATCCTCATTTTTTCCCAGTGCTGTTTTTATCCCGGAGGTAGTAAGGAGTCAGCATCAGATTATCTTTGGAACGACAGGAAGTGGAAAAACGGTCAGCGTTCTTTATCCACAGATTGAGCATGATATTAGGACGGGCAAGGTTGTAGTCATACTTGATCCCAAAGGTGGTGTGCCAAGAACTTTGATTCAAAAGGAAGCGGTAGCTTAGTATGAATCAAAGGTGCTGTATTATTGATGAGGGAGGGCCCCTCGGTGTCGGCATTCAGGTGTTGATACCAAACCACTTGTCGCTGTCATGTTTAAGAGGCATGGGAGTAAGCAGGCAAGAAAAGTGGGATAACATCCTGCAGGTGAGAATTATGGAGACGAACGAAAGTGAATCATCATTGAAGTGTCGTGAGGTCAAAATCAACGTCAAAACCGGTCATTCTCCTTTGGGCCGGGATAAGCTTAAAAGTAACCTGATTACTGATTTAAGCGGCGTTCGGCATTTAGGTGGCGTGAACATAATTCAGGCGATAGTACGGAACTTGGGAAGCAGTCGTTCAGATGTTAAGGGAGAAATTCAAGTAGTGGATACTATAAGAATGAGAGTACCAATGCTGAACACTGTGGCGGATCAGCTCGTAGTAGCAATGAAACCTTCGAAAGTAGGTGGAGCAAAGGGGCTGAGTTATTCAGTTTTACAATTTGGTCAACTGACGGTGTCAGGAGGAACTGATGAGTAAAACAAAACCATTTAGTATTTCTAAAAAGTTAGTCTGGGAGGCCTATGTAAAAGTAAGACGTAAGAAAGGTGCTGCAGGAATTGATGCAGTATCGCTAGAAAAATTTAATGAGAATTTGAAAGATAATCTGTATAAAATATGGAATAAAATGTCATCGGGTTCTTATTTTCCTCCACCTGTTAAAAGTGTAGCAATACCAAAGAACAATGGTGGAGAGAGGATTCTAGGGATACCAACAATATCCGATAGAATAGCACAAACAGTTGTGAAATTAGTATTGGAACCGGAGATTGATCCTCACTTCTATGATGAATCTTATGGTTATCGGCCTGGTCGATCAGCACTTGATGCTGTTGGTGAGGCAAGGAAGAACTGTTGGTCGTATAATTGGGTTATTGATTTAGATATTAAAGGATTCTTTGATAATTTAAATCATGACCTTGTTATGAAAGCGGTCAAACATCATACAGATAATCCATGGGCTATTCTTTATATAGAGAGATGGCTAAAATCTTCTATCGTTAGTCTTGATGGTGAAATTAGGCAAAGGAATAAAGGAACTCCTCAAGGTGGAGTTATAAGTCCTTTAATTGCTAATCTGTTTTTACACTATGGTCTTGACCATTGGTTGAAGACTAAATTTCCAAGAGTGAAGTTTGAAAGATATGCAGATGATGCCGTTATTCATTGTTCTACTCTGAGAGAAGCAAAATTAATTCTTAATTTATTGAAATTGAGAATGCGAGATTGTGGATTGGAGCTTCATCCTGAAAAGACAAAAATAGTGTACTGTGCAGATTGGAAAAGAAATCTAGGACAAGGATTTGAACATCAATTCGATTTTTTGGGTTTTACTTTTAAAAGAAGAACTGCAAAAGGAAAAACAGGATTGTTTGATGGGTTTCAGCCAGCGATTAGTAAAAGTTCACTAAAGAAAATTTCACTAGAAATAAAATCTTGGAAAATGAATAGGGCCACACATACGAGCCTTAATAAACTTTCAGCTAAGTATAATCCCAAGATCAGAGGATGGGTAAATTACTATGGGAAGTTTTATCCAAGAGAATTACGTCCAATAAATAGGCAATTAAGAGCACAGCTCAACAGATGGGCCAGAAGGAAATACAAAAGATTCAAAGGATACAAAACCAATGCAGGAGAATGGATGCTGGAAGTTAGTAGAAGAGATACTAAACTTTTTGCAATTTGGGAGGTATTCGGTGGCATCTAAAAAATGGTTGAATAACAAGAGCCGTATGAACGGAGACGTTCACGTACGGTTCTGTGAGAGGTGTTGGGGGAAGTTCCCAATGCCTACTCGAC
>JAGLPP010000164.1 GCA_023137315.1 Bacteriovoracaceae bacterium | reverse complement strand
GATCGAAACGTAAATGCAAGGATCTTCAAGGATTGGAAAAAGGCGGGCTCATACGCTGAAATTCTTTTTGATGTAAATGATCAGGCTTGGGAAGCGGTTTTTGAAAAAAGACTTCCCGGCCATATGTCCCTGAGATTTAAAACATATCAGCCAGTGAATGTGTCACCTTTGAAAAAGGAATCCGAGAAGGTGATAGGTTTGCATTTTTTGTATATGTAAAAATCAATTCCCGTATAGAAGCATGCAAATAAATACTGCACTAAGAATTCCTGCAATATCGGCGGTCAGGGCCGCTGCCAGTCCATGACGGATTTTTTTGATCTGGACTGAACCGAAGTAAACTGCCAACACATAAAACGTGGTTTCTGTTGCGCCCTGGAAGGTGGAAACAAGATAACCTGTGTAGCTGTCCGGGCCGATGGCAGGGTTTTGGATAATGGATGCCAGGATTCCGTAGGCACCAGATCCTGAAAGAGGTCTTAAGATTGCCATTGGAAGTGCGTCCGCCGGAAGTCCTATAAGTGAGGTGAATTTTGACAGAGGTGTGATGATCAGATCCATGGCACCGCTTGTGCGAAACATGGAAACAGCAACCAATATGGCCACCAGATACGGTATGATTTTAAGTGCGACATTGAATCCGTCCTTGGCACCTTCCACAAAACATTCATAGACCGGGACTTTTCTGAAAAAACCGAAGGCTAAAAGTCCCATCATAAGACCGGGGATGATCCATGGAGAAATTGTTTTTCCGTAAAGGATGGTGAGAGGGATAAAGGTAAGAATAAGCACTATGGCGATGATACTGGCCCATTCAATGCGGGTACCTGATGCTTTTTTGGGAATTTCTGTTTTCGGCCCAGGCGAAAATCGTTGGTATAGTTTTGCGGCGATGATTGCCACAATGGTGGAACAAAAAGTGGCAAACAGTGTTGTCGGCAGAATTCCGGCAGGGTTGTTTGAGCCGGCAGCGGCCCTGATGGCAATGACACCCGTTGGGAGCAGGGTCACTGCTGATGTATTGATTGCCAGAAAAAGAACCATGGCGTTTGTGGCAGTTCCTTTCTCTGTATTGATTTTATCAAGCTCCTGCATGGCACGGATTCCGAATGGGGTTGCGGCGTTACCAAGTCCGAGGGCGTTGGCGGAGATGTTCATGATCATTGCACCCATGGCCGGATGTTCGGCTGGAACGTCTGGAAAAAGTCTTACCATGATTGGACGGACGAGTTTTGCAATGATTTTCAAAAGTCCACCGGCCTCAGCCACTTTCATGAGTCCGAGAAAAAGTGTCATGACCCCTATGAGTCCAATGGCCAGTTCCACGGCACTTCCGGCAGTATCAATCATGGCCGCACCAAGCGCATCCATTGGTGCCTTTACGACCTCATTTACCGGGGCAATAAATGTAAATTGCCTGTAAGCTGCAAATAAAAAGCTAATTAATACCATACAAAAAAATATTGCATTCATGATCTCTCCTGATTTATGTAATTGTCTCTGTTGAGGCGTGAAATTTCAACAGGTTTACTGATCTTTGACAGAAAAGCTCAAGAGCTTCGATTAGCCTCAAAACTTTTCAATAAATTCCGATCAGTATGTATGGAACATTTGTAACAGGTTAGGGTGGATGAGAGCGACAAGGCCGTTTATATTTTTGGTTGTGCTGTTTTGCGCCGGTGGATTGGCGGCAACCGCTTATGGCTGCGATATCTTTATTCATGGGAATCTGGCGGATACTTCTTATTTTGATGACCTTCCAATGCATGTGAAATGGGATTCCACCATGGAAATTGAGGATGCGGCTGAATATGTTGCCGAGTCGATCCTGGAGCAGGCAAAAGGATGCGAGGATTCTCCGGTGGTTCTTCGGCCGCATGGTTATGCAGCTTCAGTTGTGCATTACATTCTCGGACTTGGAAGACGTTACGCCAATATGTTTCCCGGGCATGACTATGTAAGGGTTTTCAAAAAAACATCAATGGTTGTCAGTTATATGGGGGCGTATAATGGTACGCCGTTAATGGATTTTTTATGCGCCGGTGACAAAAGGGAGGAGATTACCTCCGTACTCGGGGAAAAGTGTGTAATGTCAATGACGACGTCTCGTATTCATCACTCGGTACAAACAGTGGCATCTCCAGGCGTTCCAATTCATTTGGTCTATTCGAGAAACAGTCTTGATTACAGTGAATATACAGGTGAGCAGTTGTCGCGTCACTGTGTTGATTGGGCCGATTATGAGGTCGGTGTTAAAAATAATAATGACAGTGTGGTTCCGGAATATTCCCAACGTGCCTGTTACAAGGCGCAGGTGATAAATGATGGATATGATAAATGTGACAAGATTGACGATGAATTTTTCCAGGATTTTGAGATGACAAAAAGATATTCACATACTGGATTTTTTGGTGATGATGCCTTTTTATTCAAGGTTGTAGATGATGAGAAGAAGTAAGATTATAGTGACAGTTTTGTTGTGTTCTGCAGGCCTTTTTGCGTGGGTACTCAAGCAGGATTTAAGCGATCTGTCCAGCATGAATGATTTTGAAAAGAGCTTTGAAAGTCCACAGGAAAATGAGGGTACTCAAAAGTCGATGGTGAATAAATTATTCAAGAAGGTTTCCGGAATTTTTACAGGAAAAAAAACGGCATCCTCATTGAAGAAAAAGGGAAAGGATAAGAAAAACGAAAAGAAGCTGGCGGAAAAGAAAAAAAAGAAGAAGAAAAAAAAGGGAAAGAAAAAGAAAAAGGTGACGGATGATAATGACGTTAATGGTGATGATCTTGATCCTGAAAATCGCAAGGAGATGGCCAGGCGAACAATTGGGGTGTACTCAAAAATGGCGCAGTATCCTCTGACATCCACGCCACTTGATCCAAAGACTAAAAGTGATCCTCTGACCAAAAAATACGACAATTCCAATGCTGGCCAGGGAACTGTGACGACAGCAGACGGACTTACGGTGAGAAAATGGAAGGATAAGATGCACTTTATCGCTTCAGAGGAGAAGGTGGAGCTTTTTCTTGAGGTAAAAGACAGAGGAGAGAAGGCCGAGGCCGTGATTGATGCTGTTGTGTACGATCCGAATAACAACGAAGTTGGAAAACTTGCCTACAATTTTGATCAGGTGACGGGTGCCTATAAGGCGGTTTTTGCTCCCAATATTCGGGATTTGGTTTTTGGAAAATATCTTGTCAGGATCAAGGCCTGGAGGAAAAATTCCCGTGCAGGTGAGGGAAGTGCATATTTGATTGAGTCGTTCTCTCTTCAAGACAGAAAAAGCAGGTTTACAAAAAATGTCAACGTTGATTTGACAAAACATGGAGATCTTCTCGTAAAGGCCAACTATGAGATATACGAGGAAGGTGATTACATCCTTGAGGGGACTTTGTATAATTTGATGGGAGAACCTGTGGCATGGGCGGAAAAACCGATAACCCTGGCGACAGGTACCAAATGGATTCCCCTGGAATTTCATGGATACATTTTTTATAAAAACCAGTATTCCGGTCCGTTTGTTCTAAGACATCTGAGCCTGAACTACGTTAAGAAAAATCTTTCAATAATCAACGCCGGGCTTTCATTTCCGTACTACAAAACCCCCAAGTGGCATTGGAAACAATTTAACAAGAATCCATATGACAATGTCATTATGAAGGAAAAGATCAGAAAACTTCGGTTATGGCTTTCCGATTTCTAAAAAGTACGGGGTTCCACGGAAGACTCCGGCGCATCTATTTTGTGAACTTTCATCGAACCAGGAAAAACACGATCGAAGTGTGGTGCTTCCTTTAAACCTCCAAGATGTCTCATTCCTGAATCATTTGTCACCCTGACAACTTTTGTTCTCCCTCTGTTTATGTATGCTTCGATTTCCCCTGAACAACGTCCGTTCAGTATTGCAGTTATCATTTGTATTATGTCATCCGGCATGTTGCCAAATTTTGAAACATGTTTGCTGGTAATAATTCTGTAGTTTTCTCTTTTGTAATTTTTCGACAATGCAACTCTGAAATGCTGATCGGACCAGCATGAATTATAAACAACCACTCCGGCTTTTGGATTGCTTGTTTTTAGTTTTAATTTGTATGAATTACCCGGGCCAATTGCCATCTCTACAAAAGGATTTTTGTGGTGCTGATTTGTTGCGTTCATATGCCCGGCGTAAATCGAGATATTTTCTCCACTAATACTCTTGGAAAATTTTTCAAGCACTTGAGCCGAGTGCTTGTGCTGTTTTTTAATGCATTCTATTTTTTTCTCAAGGAAACCGCATTTAACGGCACTTTTGATAACATTCAAGCGCCACTTTTTGGGTATTCCCTTATAAAATACGTCCAACTCACATACAGTATTATTTTTTCCCTCTTTCACTATTTTGAAACCATTTTGTATCAATTTTTTAATGGAATCATCATATATTTTAAAAGTTTTCTTATCATTACTGTCGTTATAACCAATTACAATCGTTCCAGTGACTGTTTCATCCTTGTATAATTTGTCATAGAATTGTTCTTCATCCTTGCATGGAACAGTTATTCTTGAATTGTCCGAACAATCCATGCAATGATTGTGAACAGGCCCGAGAAGAATTTTATCTATTTTGTTGTTAAGCATGACTGGCATCATTATTTCCGATGATTTTTTCTTGTTGTCTTTTGAGACAGGAATTTTTAAAAATTCTCTTATTTCATTGGTGGATTGCCACATTGAATCCACTTGTATGAAATTTTCTCTTGAATCAACATCGTCCAGATTCAGTTTTAGGAGCTCATCCTTGAATTTTTCCAGATGTTTTTGCAATTGCGGGTATTGGTGATTATTGTTCTCTTGTCCGACAAAAACATTTTTTATGTCATTATATTCCGGTTTGTCCTTTAGATGTGGAAGTTTCATCTGTATCAGACGATTTAATCCTCTCACACAAAGATTGTCCGACATTACACAAATAAAATTTATTCCTGTTCTCTTTTTCAACCTCCACTCCATTTCCCTTTTTAAAACCTTTAGCTGCACCTTTGACAATGTTGTGAAATCAACTTTTTTAGCACTGTCTTCAGCGTAAGAAGTATGGAAAATACTCAAGAAAAAAACAGGAATTACAAGATAGAAAATTTTCATTAAAATTCATCCACCAATTTACGGAAAGATTATATTTGTTATATCTCCGGCCATTTCACCGACCTCGTCGCCTTTATGGTCGGTATCACCCTGGAGAAGCTGGCCTTTGTTGTTTCGTCCCCAGCATTTGAGTTCCCTGGTGTCAACAATAACGCAATTATGGTCTCCACCTGAAGAAAGATCGGTGCCGGAAGTTCCTGCAACATTGGTGGCGGTTGCTGGAGTGGACCCGGTGAAAGTGATTGCGTGATCCAATCCCATCTGGCCGAATGTATTGTCGCCCCAGCATTTGATATTATTATCGTCCATTAACATACATGTGTGATCGTCTCCGGAGGCTACGGTTTCTGCAATTCTTCCAACAGGCATAGGTAATGCTGGAAGTTCGCTCATGATGTTGTTGTTCTGGGCGACACCCGGAGAGGCCGTGAATGTGACACCGTCCCCGCGGTTCATTGTGTCGGCAAGACCGAGTTGGTTGAATGTGTTATTACCCCAACATTTAATTTCATTGGCACCCTGTGAATGGATGCAATTATGATCACGTCCGGAAATAACATAGCTGACGGATGTTCCGCCAAGATCAATATCCGATAGTGACGCCAGATCACCGTCTGTTTTCCCCTTGTCGGTTGTGTCGTCTATTCCGAGCTGTCCTGATCCGTTTTCCCCCCAACACTTGGTGGTATTGCCGATGAAAGTTGCGCATGTATGGTTCTGTCCAGCGCTGATTTGATTTGGTATTCCGGACAGACCGATAGTTGAAAGGTCTGACAGATAGTTACCCATTTGGTTGGATGCATATCCAACGGCAACGACTTCAGGTTGACCGAGTTGTCCGGAGGAATTGCTTCCCCAGCATTTGATTGAATCGTTGGAGAGAAAGGCGCATGTATGATAATCGCCTGCAACGATTGATTTTGCCGTGAGGGCGGAACCAAGATCAACGTAGGAAAGATTGTCTCCCATTTCGTTTGTATCATCTCCGCGGTTATCGGTATCTCCGAGTCCGAGCTGTCCGGAACCGTTTTCACCCCAGCATTTTACGTAACCGGTGTGGACAAGTGCGCATGTGTGGAAGGCGCCTGCTGAAATATCTGTAACATAAAGACCTGTTCCGATATTAATATTAGCTGGTATTGCCGATTCATCATCACCATAATTGTCGGTGTTGCCTTGTCCCAGTTGTCCGGATGAGTTGTCGCCCCAACATTTGGCGGCCCCGTCAATTACAACACATGTATGTTCATAACCGAGGGCCGGTTTCATGTCGTCGTCGTCTCTTATTGTGAGAGTGTGGGTTGCTGGAGAAGCTGTGGCCGCGTTGGTGGGTGTTCCAGCTACTACAACTATTGTTTCATCACCTTCGGTCAGATAGTCGTTGGTGATTGTTATTACTTCTGTCTGTGCCGTGGGATTGCCGGCCGGGACGATTACTGAACCAGCGACAAGATTATGGTCGATTCCGGAATCTGATGCAGTTGATGTTGGATCAACTGTAAACGGAATGGTTATCTGTTTTCCACTTGTGATTGAAACGGTGAATTCTATTTGTATATTGCCTGAATTTTCATTGATAGAGCTGGTTGTACTGGTAAAGCTTACGGTTGGTTCGGCGTCATCGTCTGTGATGATGATGTTATGTTCTGAGTTTGTTCCCAAAGTGGCATTGTTGGGTGTTCCCATTTTAATTTCAAAGTTTTCGTTCCATTCGTCGGAACCGTCATCGGTGATGGCGATGGTTAAAAGATATGTGCTGGTACCTGACGGGATGGAGATGTTTCCGCTTGATGCAAGATCGTGATCGGTGCCGGAGGTGGCAGTTGATCCGGCATCCAAAGTGTACGGTATGGTAATCGTTTTTCCGCTTGATGCCGTAAGTGTTATAGTGGCCGCAATAGTGCCGGCGTTTTCCGCTGAGGTTTGCTGTATGGAGGCAAATTCCACCACTGGTTCCGGTGTGATATCCGTAATGGTGACTGTGTGTTGTGTAATGATACCTGCATCCGCCCCAACCGGTGTTCCCATGTCAATGATAATGGTTTCGTCGTCTTCATCAAGTATGTCACTGATTACATTAAAGGTTACTGTTTGCGTGAGTGAGCCCTCAGCGATTATGAAATTACCCTCGACAAGATCATGGTCTGGATTTGTACCGGTGGATGTTGCCGTTGAGGATACGTTGAAGGTGTATGGCACAGTCACATCCCTGCCGGAAATTTCGGTGAGGGAGACTGTGGCGGAAATAATCACGTCACCTTCATAGACAGTTTGTGAAGGTGTGAGAAAGTAAACAGTGGGTGAGGAGTCGTCATCATTTATGGTGATAGTATGTGTGGATGGACTGGAAATTGATGTGCCCGCTGCTGCCAGAATTTCCACTATGATTGTTTCGTTATCCTCATCCAGGGTGTCTGTTGTTACAAGAAATGTCGTACCGAGACTTAGGTCTCCGGCTGGAATTACCAGGCTGCCTCCGACGAAATTATGATCCACTCCTGAAGCTGATGCGGTTGAGCCGACGCTGGCCCCGTAGGTGATTGTGACATCTGTTGTGATTGGTTCATTGATGACAAAAGTCACTGTGACTGTTCCACTTTCCGTAACATTTTGTGTTGTGGCATCGAAAGATACTGAGGAAGTTGTTTCATCATCGTCTATATATATTGTTTGCGCGTCGTAGG
Source organism: Bacteriovoracaceae bacterium (assembly GCA_023137315.1). Taxonomy (GTDB): domain Bacteria; phylum Bdellovibrionota; class Bacteriovoracia; order Bacteriovoracales; family Bacteriovoracaceae; genus JAGLPP01. The sequence goes on along the minus strand of JAGLPP010000164.1, from coordinate 5,461 downwards.
TTCCGGTTGCAGCGTTGACGATGTTGTAGATTTGAACATAGATCAATTCTCCCGGATCAACAGCGGCTTCATCATTTATTGTAAGCGATTTTGTGGCCAGGGTTGTACCCGCCGGGATCGTTACTGAACCATCGGCAAATGTATAATCGGCCGGTGTTTGTGCCGTTGTAATACCTGGATTGACTGCGTAATACAAAATTGTATCCGCACCACTTGTAGCGGAGAGTGAGAACGTTACTGAATATGTTGGAACTGCCGGCCCCTCTGCAACAACCTGTGATTCAACCGAGAATCCTGCAGTAGGTGAGGCGTCTGCGTTTACAATTGTTGCCGTAAATGTTGCCGGTGATGCGGTAGCACTGTTAACCGGATTACCCATCTGCACAACAAATGATTCATCAACTTCAAACAAACCGTCTGCTACGATTGTAAATCCTGTAGAGGCCGCCGCGATACTGCCGGCAGGAATTGTTACGGTTTCGGTTATAAAGTTGTGATCGATTCCGCCATCAAGGGCGATACTTGCAGTTGCATCGTAAGTCAGATCGACTGTTATATCGAGACCGCTGGTGGCACTTAGGGATACCGTTGTTGTATATGTTGATCCTTCAACGTAGGATGCGGTTGAAGTTTCAAATGAAACTGATGGTTGTGCATCATCGTCAAAAATGGTGATGGTATGGTCGTTTGTCGCTCCAATGGTTGCCCAGACAGGTGTTCCCATGTCAAGAATGATGATCTCGTCGAGTTCATTTAGAGAATCACCCCTTATAATGATACTGGTGGACGTCTGTGTTACTCCGGCCGGCATGGTGATGATACCGAGACCGCCGCTGTAGTCCGAGGAGTCCGCTGTTGATGATATTGATGCAGATAGAACAACGGTAACGTCCCGTCCGCTTGTTGCTGTCAACGTAATAGTGGCCGTGATGATCGTGTCATTTGCCTCACTTGCGTTTGTTCCTTCAGTAATGGATTGTGCCGAGGCTGACCATGCGATCGAAGGTTCTGCGTCGTTGTCTATAATGGAGATGGTCATTGTATCGGAACCGCTGATAGTGGCGTAATCAACTGCCCCCATTTCAATGAGTAGTGTTTCATTGTTTTCATCAAGCGCATCGTCAACGATGAGAAATGTTGTTGTTGTAAATGATGTGTATCCGGCAGGTATGAGCAGCGTTGTTGCTGTGAAGGTGTAGTCCTGGGTTGCTGTTGCAGTGGAGGCACCGTCAATTGTGAGAGGAACAGTTATGTCCCTTCCGCTGAATGCTGAAAGTGCGACGGTTGTTGCCATGGTGATGCCTTCGGTTGCGTTCCATGAGACATTTTCAAAACTTATGTCAGGTGAGGCATCGTCGTCAGTTATATAAACGTAAGTGAAATCGTCACTTCCGAGTGTTAATGAATCTGTTGCATCTAAAACCAAACGAACATAATCGGAATCCGGGTCATCAAATGAATCGGCTATTATATCGATGGTGAGTGCTGCGGTCGTCGAGTATGCCGGGATATAAATTGTTCCGGTGCCTGTAATTGAACCCGGCCAATCGAAATCCGCCACCGCACTTGGTGAAGCTGTTGCTATGGAGTTGGCCGTATCAATGGTGACATGAGCTTCGGTGTCCATGCCGCTCATCATGTCGAGTCTTACAACGATATCAAGGCTGTGTGTTGCTCCGGTCTGTTCAATGACTGTATAGCCGGCCGGATCGTCAAAATTTATTTCCGGTATTCTTGTACTGTCGCTTGGCAGGATGTCAATTGTACATGTATCAGTGGCACTTGCAATAACGGTGGCGTTGCTGGTTACGTTTGTGAATGTCATTACGATGCTTTCAGTTGCCTCCATATAGATGTCATCTATTGTTGTCATGCCGATGAAGGTGGAGGTTGAACCAGCAGAAATCGTAAATTGGGATGCGGAATATGTAAAATCCTTATAGTCTCCGTTGTATGATGCTGTTCCGGAGAATAAGATGTCGAAGGTGATGTCTTCTCCGTTTATTTTATCTGTTTCCATGTAGACTTTGACAAAGTCTGATCCTTCATCCTCTTCGTCCTCTCTAACTTGGGTATATGTGGATGTAAAACCAAGAACCGGCGGAAGATCCATGTCTGCAACGGTGAGCGTATATGTGCTGTAATAACTTGGAGAGGTGTTTGGTACGGCATTTGTGGTGTTGATAATTTCAAATATGATTGTTTCGGCATCTTCAATGCCGTCTCCCGAAGCTGATATGGTTACAGGAAGACTGGTTGCTGTTTCGCCGGGATTGAATGTGAGGATTGTTCCTTCAGGGAGAGTGTAGTCCGGCTGGCCGCTGGATGCCGTACCTGTGATTGGAGCGAAATCAACAGAAATAAGTTTTTCACTTTCAGCGTTGATATATGCCGTTACGTAGCGTGTGGCCGTTCCCTCGTTGGCGTATGCTTCTGATGTGGTAAAATATATTTCAGGTTCATCTTCGTCGTCAGCGATTGTGACTGTATGAATATATGGTGACGTGGCCGTTGCGTTTACGATGGTTGATGTTGCAAAGGTTATAACGATGGTTTCGTCGAACTCATCCTTTTCGTCGCCTGTGATATAGAAGGAGAAGCTTCCGGAACTTTCACCGGCACTGATGGAAAAACTTCCAGTTGTGGTTGATGTCAGATATGGAAAGTTTGTAAAATCGTAGTTGTCGGAAGCAGTGCCCGAGATTGAAAAGTCAAGCGAGATGTCAAATCCGCTTACCTTGTCGAGAACGACGGGGACGGTGACATATGTATAACCGAGATCACCTTCCGTTACAATTTGCGATGAGCTTGAAAACGACAGTTCGGAAGGGGCATCGTCGTCAAGCAGTGTAATTGTCATGGAATTTGTTGAGCCGATGGTTCCCATTTGAACCGAATCAATTGTGTATGTGATTGTTTCAGCAATTTCGTCAGTGGTATCGTTGATGATGGTGAATGTTGATGTTCCACTGATGTCTCCGGCATTAATGGTCATCGTTGTTGTAGCTGTATAGTCCACGTTCGTGTCTGCTGATCCGCCAAGAGAGAAGACTATATCCGTGTTCAGTGTGCTGGTGGCGTTCAAGGTTACTGTTGCAAGTATTGTAACGACATCCTCTGTTGCGGTGAACGTTGCTGATTCGAAATCAACAATTGGTTTTGTTTCATCATCGTAGATGTATACCGTGTGTGTTAGCGGTGATCCCGCGATAAGATCCGCTGGAGTAAGTAATTCGATTACAACATTTTCCAGTGGTTCCATTACTTCGTTGTTTACAAGATTGAAACATATACCAGTCTCCGATTGGCCTGCTGCAATTGTTGCAACACTGTTGATCAGATCGTGGTCGCCGGAATCCGCTGTACCGTAAACGATGTATGGTATGTCGACTGTTTTATATGTGATTTTGGAAAGCGATGTGGTGGCACATACGGTTACTGCCGCACCCTCAATGACGTTCTGTGAACTTGAGGAGAAATAAAGAGTTGGTCGGTTATACGAATCGTCGTCAACAACCTTCAATGCGTGAGTGTTGGAACCCAAATTGGCATTACTTGGGGAGAGGATTTCAACATAGACGTCCTCGTCATATTCAAATGTTGTATCGTCGGTGATGATGAGCGATATTGTCTGAACTCTGTATCCTGGCGCGATTGTTATACTTCCGGAGGTTGACAAAAAAGCGGTGCTTGCTGGAGTTGAACCTGTGTTTACGATTCTCCACGGGATGGACACCGAATAAGTGGACGGCCGGTCGAGACTTACCTGTACGGAAATCGAACCGACACTTTCGGAAAAGCTTTGCGAACCACTTTGGATGCTGGCGTTTGGAGTTGTGTTTGCTGTGTCTTTAGCTTCCTGTGTTTTGGATTTTGGAGGTGCTTGGATGCATCCAGCTATCGCTACGGATAGGAGCACGAAAATAAATATGAAAATTTTGCGCCCTCTAAGCATGTGTCCCACGTTTGTTTGATTTAAATTTTTCTCTTACACACCATTATATCGTTTATCGGTATATGCCCTGGGAATCTTAGGGAAAGCTCTGTTATTCCAGTGTGATATGGGAAAAATATGCATAGGTGATATTGTGGGGAGTTTGAAATTTTGCCAAAATGGGTTGGCAGGTAATAAAATCAAAGAGTTATGCTATTCTTTGATCCACAGGGGAGTGTGAGACCATTTTGCACTGTAATTGAAAAACGGTCACATCTCTAGTTGACTATTTTGCAGCCATACAGTAAAATGGTCATCATGAGAAGCATTAAGCGATCATTGAATTCAGAAATAAAACAATTGGCGCTGGACAACAATAAAATGGCCCTTATCAGTGGTCCAAGACAAGTTGGCAAAACATACGAGGCTGGCCAAATTTCTAAAGAATATTATAGATCACAAGATTATCTTAATTGGGACAATGTTGAATTTAGAAAAAAATGGCAACAATCTCCCACAGAGCTACTAACAAGTGATTGCATAATTTTTGACGAAATCCATAAAGCAAAAAACTGGAAAACAACACTAAAAGGAATTTTTGATCATAATAGTGAAAAAAAATCAATTATTGTAACAGGAAGCACCCGACTGGAAACGTTTCGAAGAGGTGGAGATAGTATGATGGGAAGGTATTTCCATTTTAGGCTGCACCCACTTACTCTTGGAGAGCTGGTTTCTCCTGTAATTATACCTCCTGATGATTTTTTAATCCAAGTATCATCACTTACTTCAAAAACAAAGAAATCTCACAGAACCAAGCTGGATACACTATTTAACTTTGGTGGATTTCCTGAGCCTTATCTAAAAAAAGACAAGCGGTTTTCAAATCTATGGCAAAAAGGAAGACTTGAGAAACTTGTCCGCGTTGACCTTCGAGATATTTCTCGAATTATGGAACTGGGGCAAATTGAAGTTTTTTGCTCAATTCTCCCTGATCGAATTGGAAGTGTTCTCTCCGTAAAATCTTTATCCGAAGATATGGAGGTTTCCTATAATACAATAAAAAGTTGGTTAAAGTACCTTACGGCCCTCTACTACCTCTATGAAATAAAACCATTTTCTTTAAAAATCCCGAGGTCAATAAAGAAAGAAGGAAAGACGTACTTATGGGATCATAGTGTCATTAAGGATAAGGGGGCTCGCTTGGAAAATATGGTGGCCAACCACCTGTTAAAAGCAGTTAACTATTGGACAGATATTGGATACGGAGAATTCTCATTAAATTTTTTTAGAGACAAACAAAAAAGAGAGGTGGACTTTGTCATCATTCGAGACGGTACTCCTTGGGCAATATTTGAAGTTAAGTCTTCTGGAGATAACTTTTCTCCTCACATCGATTATTTCAAATCTAAATGGAATACGATAAAGCTAAACGTCTGTCTTACAAATGAAGATAATATATTTAAAGATCTTGGAGATAATCGATATATTATCTCTATTGCAAATATTTTTTCAATAATGCCTTAA
>JAGLPP010000163.1 GCA_023137315.1 Bacteriovoracaceae bacterium | reverse complement strand
GCAGCACCAAAAAATCTCTTTGGACGATGAAGAGCATTGGAATCGACACCACCTGAAAGAATTTTACCTGACGGAGGAACAACCGTATTGTAGGCCCTTGCCAACCTTGTTATGGAATCAAGAAGAATGACAACATCCTTTTTTGCCTCGGTCAAACGTTTCGCCTTTTCCATAACCATTTCCGCAACCTGGACGTGACGACTTGCAGGCTCATCAAAAGTTGATGAAACAACCTCTGCATCAACATTTCTTTTCATGTCCGTAACTTCTTCCGGACGTTCATCAATCAAAAGTACTATTGTAATAGCGTCCTTGTGATTGGCCGTAATCGCGTTGGCAATATCCATAAGAAGCATCGTTTTTCCGGCCTTTGGAGGAGCAACTATTAGACAACGTTGTCCAAACCCCTGTGGAACGAAAATATCGATAATTCTGGTGGAATAGTTTAACGGCTTAAATTCAAGGTTAATTTTGTCCTCTGGATAGAGTGGCGTCAGATTATCAAAAAGCACCATTTTCTTATGCTCTTCAGATGTCTGGAAATTAACGCTTCCAACCTTTAAAAGGGCAAAATATCTTTCACCATCTTTTGGCGGCCTGATTTGTCCTGAAACAGTATCACCTTTTCTCAGACCAAAACGTCTGATCTGACTCGGACTGACGTAGATATCATCAGCACCTGGCAGATAGTTGTATCCTGGTGAACGCAAAAATCCAAAACCATCAGGCAATATCTCCAAAACACCCTCTCCAAAAATTTCCTGGTCATTTTGGGCATGTTTTTTGAGAAGAGAGAAAATAAGCTCATGTTTTCTCATCCCACCTGGATTTTCAATCCCCATTGTCTGGGCCAATTTTGTCAATTCAGCAATGTCTTTTTCCCTTAGATCTTTCAGATGCATTAAAGATTTCTCCTGTATTACTGTGTTCTTATGAAATTATATGAAAAGAAATTCATTGTTATTTAATTAGGAAGGAACTTTTCCTGAAATTAAAACCTCCGTTCGGCATATTTGTTAATCAGGATTATTCATTGGTAAAACTACTTGAGACTGTCAAATTAAGTCTATCATAACTTTTATACCTTCGTTGTCAAGCGTCTTGATCAGGATTTGATAATTTTTATATTCTTCTTCCCCATACTTGAATTCACCAGTCTTACAGGGTATGCAACACTTATGGAGAATTTTCCACGCTCCAAGGAATATCTTGGAAAAAAAATTCTTGCCATTGATTATGGTACCAAAGTAACCGGATTGGCCTCATTTCAACCTGGAAATGATCCATATCCTCTACAAGCAGGCAGGATCATTTACAGAAACGATGACCAGCTTATCAAGGAAATTTCCGAATTTGTCGACAACGAGATGATAGACATCATCATTTTGGGAATCCCTTATCTTCTCGATCGTGGAGAAACCGATGCCACTGTTAAAATCAAGAAATTCGGAAAAAGACTCGAGAACCATTTCAATAATAAGCTTGTTTTTTTTCAAGATGAAACCCTGTCCACGAATGAGGCAAAATCCCGAATGAAATCAGACCCGAGATATAATTTCAAGGTAGACCTAAAAGCGATCGACATGTTGTCTGCCTGCATTATTCTGGAGGATTTCATCATGGATACCTCAAAATAAATAAAACGCCACGTGAATATAAACCATGTTTATTTGCAACATAACCCACTTTAACTTGCATAGAATCCACAATGGACGTTATCCTTATAACTATGAAGAAAAAAATCTTTATATCACTTGTTCTCGCAATATTTTTTGGCATTATTTTTGGCGTGTGTACGCTCTATTATTCGCTTGAACTTTGGCGTTACGAAGGATCGGATGTCATCTTTGAAATTAAGCAGGGCGAACGGTTTGGTGTTATCAATTCCCGTCTTAAAAACGCAGGGCTTATACACAGCACACGATCATTTCACAGATATGCAGTAATGAACAACATCCTCACCAAATTCAAAAGTGGAAAGTATCTGATCAAAAACGGATCAAACATGACGAGTATCATGAAAACTCTTGTATACGGCAAACCAATGTTACAGAAGGTCACTATTCCTGAAGGAAAAAATCTTTTTGAAATTGGAAAAATATTAGAAGAAAAAATGATCACGACCTACAGCAAATTCACTCAAAAAGCAAAAGAGCGCACCTTTGTTCATTCTCTGGGAATCCCAGCCGATAGAGCGGAAGGATATCTTTATCCTGACACCTATCATTTCGCCATCAACACCCCTCCGGAAAAGGTAATAAACACCATGGTGCAGGTATTCAGAAATAAAACAAAAGCATTGGATTTTACAAGTCACCGTCTATCCAAACATGAGATAATTACGCTCGCTTCAATTGTCGAGAAAGAAACAGGTGCGGCCTGGGAGCGCCAAAAAATCGCAGGTGTTTTTTTTAACCGATTAAAAAAGAAAATGAGACTTCAGACCGATCCAACAATTATCTACGGAATGTACGAACAATATAATGGGAACATTAAAAGAGAACATAAAAGGATCATGACTCCATATAATACATATCGCATAAATGGTCTGCCTGCAGGACCGATAAGCAACCCCGGACTTGAGGCCATAAGGGCAGTCTTGGCCCCGGAAGATCATGGCTACCTTTACTTTGTAAGCAAAAATGATGGAACTCATATCTTTTCAAAAACATACAAAAATCACATAAAAGGGGTGGATAAATTCCAGAAAAACCACCTTAACAGACGCGGTAAAAGCTGGCGCGACCTTAAGAAAAATAACCGACCAAATCACCTTGGAAATTAAAAATTAAAGTCAATCACAATAGCATCCGACATATGTAAGACGGTGCCTTTAAGGGCGGGCAAAATTTTCTCTTGTGATGAATAACATTAGAAGGGTAAAATGAGATATCGCCATTCCAGATGGCACTTGGAGGCAGTATTCGGTCATTACCGACACATTACCATCCATACATAGGGGGATTTTATGGATAAGACAAAACTTGAAAAATACAAAAAAATACTATTGGAACAAAAAACGAAAATCCTTAGCGGTGGACATCTCAGATCAAGCGAAGATCTCCATATCTCACAGGATGATCTTGCTGAAGAAGGCGATCTCGCCAACAGTGTCATTAACCAGCAGATTTCCTTCAATATCCGTCACAGGGAACTTGTAAAACTCAGACTTATCGAAGAAGCTCTTGATCGTATCGAAACCGGAACCTATGGTTATTGTGAAGAATGTGAAGAGAAAATCAGCGAAAAAAGGCTCTCTACACAACCATGGACCACACTATGTATTACACATGCCGAAGAACGTGAAAGAGAATTACATGGAGTGGCGCGTATTGCCTGACTAAAATACAACGGCTTTGACCACCTTGAATTCATTTAGATTTTTTGTACGATCAAGGATCTTTCTGATCTCCTTTTGAACGCAGACGTATTTCTCATCAAATGTTGAGGCTAAATCATTTTTTTGAACGGCTTTTTTTTCTACAGACATTTGACATGCATAAAGCATTGAAAAAACGAAAATTAAAATCAGTCCGTTGATAAATTTCATCTCTCCTCCTTGAATCTACTTCGTCAATCAGGGCACCAGTGTCTATTCGTTAGACACCACTTCGAACGATCGAACCACATACCTATCAAGCAAATTTTTTGCCATAATTTTCCATCTGATTTCAACTGATTGGCCATTCCTTACTGCCACCAGTGCCAACAAGGCCATCATTTCATGACAACAAATAAATGAGGATAGTGTCTAAAAACTATACAATCAAAACATACATTGAACATTTTTATTGCATTCTTCCATGTAACTTGCCGTATTTAGAAGAACCTGTTTGGCCTGTGACTTGCTTTATAAATACTGAAACGGGCAAGTATGTTTGCCCAGTAAAGTGCTTTTTGCAACTTATTGAAATTAAATCTGGGAATATATAACGGGGAATATAACAAAGATGAAATCAAAAAGAACAATGCTTTACCAGCTTCTTGCAAAAACAATCATCACAGCACTCATTCTAACGGGTGCCAACGCACAAGCAAAAAAGCGTGTCAGTCATCACAAATATTCCGTTCCGGTTATCAAAAACAAAATTGCGTTCAAGCGAAATATGTTGACTTCAAAATATGCCAGTTGGGGCATTTCTCCATTTAATAATAAATCATCAATCAATCTTGAAAATGCCTGGGAACGATTCAAAGAAGAGAAAAAGGAAATTGTCGTTGCAGTAATCGACACTGGTATTGATCCAAATCATAATTTCCTGGCAAAAAATATCTTTCTGCATAACGGTAAAATTTCCCAAAACAGGTTCGGACTTGATTTCTCCAAAAACAGTAAAAATAAATTTCGTCCAATTGATACTCACGGGCACGGAACCCACGTATCAGGAATCATAAAAAGCGTTTATCCGGACGTAAAACTATTGGTACTCAAATATTTTAATCCAGAGGCATCTGGAAAAGACAACCTAAACTCCACGATTGAGGCACTTCGCTATGCAGTCAACGCCGGAGTGGACATTATAAATTATTCAGGCGGTGGCCCCGAGCCAGCACTTGAAGAACTTCGAATCCTCAAAATCGCCGAAAAAAAAGGAATCCTTATTGTCGCCGCCTCAGGTAATGAAGAATCAAATATCGACATAAAAAGCAATGCCTATTATCCGGCAAGCTACGGACTATCCAATATCGTTACGGTGTCTGCCTATGACGAAAATCTAAATATACTCGCGGCTTCCAACTATGGAAAACATTCCGTTGATATTTTTGCTCCAGGATACCGAATTAAATCATCTCTTCCCAATAATCGTTCGGGTTATCGAACAGGCACAAGCCAGGCGACCGCCTTTGTTTCGGGAGTAGCTGCAATGATCAAGGCGGAACATCCCAAATCAACAGCGCACGAACTAAAGAATTTTCTTATAAGTTCTGCTCAAAAAGAGGCTAACTTTGTTGGGAAATGCAGAACAGGTGGAAGGGTTGATGCATCCGCCGCATTAAGACTAGCAAATAAGTATTATGACACCAAGACGAAAAGAAGTCTTGCCAACAAAAGTAATCTTCCTCACAAACAACAAGGTAAAATCCATTACCGAATTGCCAACTAATTATCCCGTATTGGCAAAACCGCATTAAAAATCGTATCATCTAAAAATATGAAACTGATAAAATATTTACTTCTTGTCGTTGGAGGAATGTTATACGCATGGGGTTTTCCAATCAAGGGAATACCTTCTTTTTTTCTTGCTCCTGTATTTGGTACAACTATTTTCCTGTTTTACCTTTTTAAGGCAAAAACATTCGGCAAAAGATTTCTTATCATGTATTTTTTCAATCTTGGAATATATTTACTTGGATACTACTGGATTCCACACACTTTCAGCGAATTCGGCAATATCCCGTTCCCGTTCAACCATGCCTTGGGCCTTGTATTCTGTTTGATTATTTCCCCCCATTATCTGCTGCTGGTTATTCTCATAACATTATACAAACGCCATGGTGGGAAAATTGACCGTTACATTCCCCGGGATTTCGGATTCAGGGTTCTGCTTTTATCCATATTCTTTACCTTGTTGGAATATTTTACTCCGACCCAGTTTCCTGCACATCTTGGACATGCATGGATGCAACTGGCCCCGGGACTGGGACTTGCCCCAGTATTTGGAGTCCCAATATTTTCGTTCATGTCATTCTGGATGCTATTTGCCATTTTAGATTTCCTGGACAAAAAGAGGATAAATCGTCCCATTATTATTTTATTTCCAATTTTTCTTGTCATAAACCAACTCATTCCACTCCAATTCAACCAAAAAGGAACAAAAAAAATACATCTTAGACTAGTCCAGGCAAATATAGGCAACTTCCTCAAAATCACTTCCGAAAAAGGCGAAAAAAATTCCCTTGAAAATGTTTACAAGAAATATTTCCATCTTAGTACCATGCCTTCCAAAAAACCAATTGATCTCATCATATGGCCGGAAACCGCCTATCCAATCTCTCTTTTTTCAAAATACTCACTAAAATACGAAAAACCAGCACCAAGGTTGATCAGTGAGATAATGGCAATAACAGGTTCTGAAATGCTTATTGGCGGATACGATATGAATTCCCCAAGAAGAAATGGTAATTTTGAAATGGAATATAATACCGCTTTTCATTTCCATTTTTCAGATGATGGAATCCCACAAATGAAAGAAACCTATCACAAAATGAAATTAATTCCTTTTGGTGAAACACTCCCGTTTGGATTTTTGACAAAACCAATGAGTAAAATCATCAATAATATTTCCTATTTCAAGAGTGGACAAAAATTCACGCTTTTTGAAACCAAAAATAAAATCCGTTTCACCGCCGCAATCTGCTACGAAATACTTTTTCCAGAATTCATAAGAATGTATCTTGCAAATCTCAGTCACGAACCACACTTTATCATGAATCTCACTAATGATTCATGGTACGGAGACACAAGCGAACCATACCAACATCTCTTTCTGGCAAAATGGCGTGCTCTGGAGTTGGGAATTCCAATTGTACGTATGACCAATACAGGTATTTCCTCCATCCTGTATCCAGACGGTAGTGAAAGCGCGCGAACAGGTATTTATACCGAAGAGAAGCTTGACGTTGAACTTTATCTGGACAAAACCGCCAACACCACTTTTAAAAAATGGGGACTCATTCCTCTATATCTTTTTTGGATGTTACTGATTGCAGGATATCTCATTTATCAGAAACGGCATCGTCCGGTAAAAATCCCTCACGCAAAAGATCATGAAGCCGGATAAAACCCATGAATTTTCCATCATTTTGAACAACTGGAAGAGTACTGATCTGCGTCTTTCTTTTTTCCATCAATGATAAGGCATCATAAGCAAGATCACATGGACCGATTTTCACAGGATTTGGAGTCATTATATCCGCAACCATTGTCTTCAACCCCTGATTGTCTTTCATGAATGTTCTACGAATATCGCCTTCTACCATAATACCCAAAAGACGATCACTATTATCCACTACAGCACAGGCACCAACAGGTTTACTGGTCATCTCCAAAATCACATCACTAAGAGTACTATCCGGTCCCAAAGTCGGACAATCCACCCTCTTCCACATAAGATCCTGAACCTTCATCAGAAGTGATTTTCCTAAAATTCCACCTGGATGATTCACTGCAAACCCTTCCTGGCTCAACCCCACCAACGATTCATATAAAACGGCCAGAGCATCACCCATCGCAAGTGCGAGAGTGGAACTGGTAGTAGGGGCCTGATTATTAATACATGCTTCCTTATCCACGCTGCAATCAAGGACAACTTCACATGCGTGAGCAATTGGTGAATCAACATTTCCAAGCAATGCAATTCTCATGGATTTCTCAACCGGAAGAAAAGGCAGAAGTTTCATTATCTCCACTGTCGTTCCTGATTTACTGAGAAAAACCACGGCATCCGATGATCTTACTCTCCCAAGATCTCCATGTTGAGCCTCGACCGGATGTAGAAAAAATGATGGCAATCCCAGAGACGAAAAAGTGGAGGCAATCTTGTGGGCAATAATTCCTGACTTTCCAACTCCGCAAAAGACCAGACTTCCGCCAACATTCTTCAAAATTTCAAAAATATGGACCAAAGATGTGCAAATATCCTCACTCAACCGCTCACTTGCGTTTTGAATTGCACTGGCCTCAAGTTCCAGAACCTGCTTCATTACATTTGTATAGTTCACTTTTGAATTCATCATGTTTTTTCCCACCTTGTACAACATCAAACCACAAAAAAAACAATCATTAAACTTAAAAACTGTGGTGGGTTAAACATTCAGGCTTTCACTATTTCCTTAAAATTGTTAAAATTTAAGGGAAATGAAATTGAAGTACATCATTCCATTATTTTTTTTGTTGTTTGCATCATGCACATCTTATGAGCAATTTCGCTATATCACGGAAGAATTTGAAATCCCCTCCCGTATATTCCGCTCTGATTACAACAAAACCTGGCAAGCAGTACTTCAGTTTATGAAAAAATACGATCTTGCCGTCCAAAATCAGGAAGCCGGCATCATAAAAACCAGATGGATCGACAATACCCTCGAATTAAATTTTACAGACTCCTTTGGGACAAGAGATTCCATAAAAGCGGCAAAATTCAAGGTAATAGTCAATGTCGTCAAGGGCTACAGGGGGGATAAGGAAATAAGCAAGGTTACTGTTTTCAAACGACAAATGGTGGAACGGGATTTTTTACAAGGATGGAAAATTATTCCAAGCGACGGAATTTTTGAAAAAGTGTCCCTTTACAGAATTAAACGAATCCTGACCATTGACACCAAAATTAAAAAAATTGAAGAAGCGAGAAATAAAGAAATCGAGGCCATGCTATAATGAAACTCACCTGATAACGGTATCTCCAAGTGCAATTCTATTCCAAAAAATTCTTTTTATACCCCTTTCCCCATCTGGCGATTTTTTTCCAGTAAGAAGGGTTAATGAGTAATCCATGTCATCGAAAATATCATTGTACTTTCGATCCTTGACCATTTTCATCAGTGCCTTTTTGGCCTTTGGTAACCTCAACTCCCCTATTGTTCTTATGACTTTCTTTATAATATTCATTCTCTTGTAAATCTTCTTTGATTTGTAGTAATTTTTCTTGTCATACAACATCGCCCAAACATGCGGACCAAATTCCCCAAGCTTGAGTTTTCTTATATTTTCCAATGCCTGAACCCTCACAAGCATTGACTTATCCTGGAGAGAATGTGCAAACCCCGGCCCGACTTTTTTTGCCTTCAAGACGAGAAGGGTTTTCAAACTTGCCATTCTCATAATCCAATTGGGATGCAATAGAAATTTTGCGATAAATGATATCGATTGTTTTCCGGCAACTTTTCCCAAAAGAAATGTCGCCATCCAACGATTCCTGTCAGGATATTTTGAATTCTTCATAGCCGCAACCAATACAGGTACCGCCTTGCCACTCATGGAAATTGTTTTTTCTTTTAGTTTTGCAAGATCTTGTTTTCGTGTAATATTTTTCAAATACATATCATTAAGTCTGTTTTGTGACTCCAATTTAAAAGGTCTCATAATCGGAAGCTTTCGCTCTTTCACCTTGGCATAAACATTAAAACAGCCAACCAAAATCAAACCAGCAATAATCAGACGAATCAAAGACATGATTTCCTCGATGTATAAAAAATATTGATATTATCCAAGCATTTTTTCAAATTCTGTGAGAAGTTCCTCTGCAGATTTTTGATCCTCTTCAAGGGCCTCCTCCTCTTTCGCAGAAACTTCTGCAGGCTCTTCTGCCGGTTC